>JAJKIP010000221.1 GCA_021154405.1 Segetibacter sp.
AGAACGCTTTCCATAGCTCCACCGGTAAGATAAGCCTGCGTTGCCAGCAAAGTGGTGGTTTGCATTTTGCTATTCTTAAAAATAAACCCATAGGCACCCAGGGCTCCTAATGTATACGCTTCATATAATCCTCCAAATTTGGTGATCTGGCTGCTTGCATTCTGAATGGGCTTGCTGCGTTGTGTCAGTTTCACCGCATATTTCTGAACCGGTTCGTCTACCAACATAAGAGCCCCGGTTACCACGGCAAATTTTCCGAAGGTCAGCCAATCTTTACCCTCCATATGAAAAGGCTTTGTAAATGCCTGTTTCAGATCACTTCCAAGCAAATAGAAATAGGTTGGGAATTTTAATTTCGTAGCCGAGTTATAAGCTTCCCTTTCAGTATTATTAATTTGTCCTCCCTGCTTCTCGCTTTTAATGCTTAAGCTATCCAGCTTTTTTATCAGGGTATCAGGTTTCTGACTAAAGCAGAAATGAGTGGAAGCCAATAAAATAATGCAGATAAGTAATGAAAACTTCATTGCCTGAGATTTTTATATTTTCCCATCCATAGTAAAATAAAAAATGTGCCGGAAATTTAATATAATATTAATAGCAGGGTAAATGTCCTTTAGTTTTGCAAATTGGCTTCAGAAATAAGGCTTACTGCATCTTTTGTGGGGAAATCCTTCGGCACCGGGTAAGTTACTTTCCCCGTTGCCAGCCATTCTGTAACTCTTATCATGGTTGTTTGAAATCCAATGCATCTATATGCTGGTGGAAAAATATCTCCCTTCCACAAATGTCCCATGCTTGAATTGTAAACATTGCCCTTTCCATATTTCACCAGCCATTCCACCGGCCAATACCTGTGTGTTTGTGTGCTATCATAAGCATATGATAAAACAGTCAGGTTTTCAGCAGCTCCGCGAGGATAATTATATACTTCTGTATTGGCTGTTTTCCATTGATCAGGATAATCTTTATTGATGGGATGCCTGGTATATATATTTATAACAGCATCAAATCTTGCACCGTGACTGGTATTCTTTCCTTCACCAGGCGGCAATCGGACAATTTGCTTATTTGAATCAATTTCCAATGAATAACCAAAAGTAACTGGTCGCCAGCCCATCCCGATCATTTTTTCATATTCCGGCCAATGAGGAAATGAATTGTTGGCAGAATGAAGAATGTAAAGCCCCCCACCCTTTCTTACGAAATCTTCCAACTGCTTTTGCATCTCAACCGGCCATTTCAGATTACGGTCTGATAGATTATTGGAGTTTTGAATGATTACCCGGTATTTTTTAAGATCAGCTCGCCAGACCAGTCGCTCTATACTATCAGTGGGAACAGTACTGATATCTACATTGAACCTGCCACTTCCTTCCAGTATCTTCTTTGTAATTAAAGAAGTTTGTTTCCAGTCATGATTACTGAACCCATCTATAATTAATACAGGAATGATCTTTGTCTTTTGCCCAAATGTGAGAACGCAATAGAACAAAAGGGACAATAGCAATGTAAAGGATTTGTTCAAGTAGAAGTATTTATCTGCGTAAATATAGACGAAATCACTGCACTATTGCCATAGATTGCGTTTGGACGTTTTCGCTTCAGGCTGGAATACTTAATTTTGGCTGGTTATGCCTATCTCCAAACTGTCCATAACTGAGTTCCTTAAGCTATCAAAAATCCATCCTGTACTGGATGTTCGAAGTCCTGGTGAATACAGACATGCCCATATTCCAGACGCCTATAGCTTACCCTTATTCACGGACGAAGAAAGAAAGGTAGTGGGCACAGCCTACAAGCAGGAAAGCAGGGAAAAGGCGATCAAGATAGGTCTTTCCTATTTTGGCAATAAAATGGTGAGCATGGTGGAAGAAGTGGAAAAGTTAATTGCTGATCTAAACAAGGCTAACAGTACCAATTCAAAATCAGTACTGGTCCATTGCTGGCGGGGTGGCATGCGGAGTGCTGGGGTAGCCTGGTTACTGGACCTTTATGGTTTTACTGTCTACACCTTATCCGGCGGATATAAAGCTTATCGAAACTCGGTGTTGAAGCAATTTGAAAATACGTATAATATATATGTACTGGGCGGGTATACCGGTAGTGGGAAAACACAACTATTAGAACATCTTTCCAGTCAGGGTGAAACCATTATAGATCTGGAGAAATTAGCCGGACATAAAGGATCGGCCTTCGGAAATCTTGAAAAGGGCACGCAGCCAGGTCAGGAAATGTTTGAGAATGAATTGGCAAAGGCATTGGCTGCGGCTGATAGAGGAACAATATGGGTGGAAGATGAAAGCCAGCGTATTGGATTAGTAAATATTCCGGGACAATTTATGCAAACGCTCCGTGAAAGCAGATTGCTGTTTATAGATATCCCTTTTGAAGACAGGTTGGAATATATATTGGCTGAGTATGGAAACAGTAGTCATGAATCATTGGAAGCTGCAATAACCAGGATCAAAAAAAGATTAGGTGGACTGAACACGAAAAACGCCATTGAATATTTAAAGGGAAATAACCTGAAGGAATGTTTTAGGATATTGTTGGCCTATTACGACAAACTTTACAGGAAGGCCCTTGATGAGAATACAGGCTCACAAAGGCAGATAATAAAAATTGAATCCCATTCGGTGGACCCTGTTCAGAATGCATTATTACTCTTACCCCAGCAAATTGCATAATATGGAGACTATTAGTACAATGGAATTTAAATTGACCCAATATTCCCATGGAGCAGGCTGTGGCTGTAAGATAGCACCTCAGGTACTTGATTCAATATTGAAAACCAATTTGGCAGCCCCTGATAATAAAAATCTGATCGTAGGGAATAGCAGCAAGGATGATGCTGCGGTCTATGATCTCGGCAATGGCACTGCGCTTATTTCTACTACTGATTTCTTCATGCCCATAGTAGATGATCCATTTGCTTTTGGAAAGATCGCAGGAGCAAATGCGATAAGTGATATTTATGCCATGGGTGGTAGACCAATACTGGCCATTGCCATATTAGGCTGGCCAATTGATAAATTACCTGCTGCTGTTGCCCAACAGGTAATTGAAGGGGCAAGAAGTATATGTGCAGAAGCCGGAATTCCCCTGGCTGGTGGCCATAGCATTGACAATCCTGAACCAATATTCGGACTGGCGGTAAATGGATTAGTACCGAAGGAACAGATAAAACAAAATAGCACTGCCCGGGAAGGCGATGTATTATTTCTCACAAAGCCACTGGGGATTGGCATATTATCTACTGCACAAAAAAGAAATCTATTAAAAGAAGAGCATTTGCAGGTAATGCTTAACCAATTGCAGCAATTAAATAAAGTTGGCCAAGAATTAGGCTCTTTCACATCAGTTCATGCAATGACAGATGTAACTGGATTTGGATTGCTAGGTCATTTGGTTGAAATGTGTGAAGGCAGCGGCACGAGTGCTGAATTATATTATCAAAACATTCCTTTATTGGATTTAGCTAAAGAATATCTCGCGCAAGGGGCAATACCTGGCGGTTCCAAAAGAAACTGGGAAAGTTATGGCCATAAGGTTTCATTCTCTTCTCAACTGGATCAACAGGAACTTTTGGGCATTCTGCCTGATCCCCAAACAAATGGCGGCTTGCTGATTGCGGTGGATAAAGAGAAACAGAATGAAGTTAAGACTGTACTGGAAAAACATTCGTTATATAGCACCGTTATCGGGAAACTAATACCAACAAAGGAAAAAGCCGTATTTGTAATCTGACAATAAGAGGATTCGACGCTGAGTATTTATTTTTCGGATGTGTTGGATGGAATACGGAGGGAATTAATCAAAGAAGGAAAATTGAAATAAGCTGCCCAGATTGGGCAGCTTATTAATTCAATAAAAGAGTATTTCCTTATTTGCAGGATTTGCAGGTACAATTGTTACCGCAATTACAATTCTCACATGTACAATTAGGATTACCACATTTTGCTCCATCTTTGTGAGTAGCTATACTCATGTTGCCAGTTGATTTCATTTCTTTTGTTTTAATGATTTGATAGAACAAAAGTAAATGTTGAAGGGCCTGTCGATGTTATACAACTTTGCATAAGATTTATAGAATTCCGCCTAAACTGCCAGACTATTAGATAGATCATCGGCCAACTTCAGCACCTCATTAACTCGCGCCAGTTTTAAAACCCAATCTCGCGGTATATTGTCATATCCGTAAACTATGCCAGCCAACCCGCCAGTTACAGCTCCAGTCGTATCAGTATCTGAACCCAGATTTACTGATTTCAGCACTGCTGCTGAATAAGAATTCGTTGTGAGTAAGCACCAGATAGAGGCTTCCAACGTATGTAAAACATAGCCGCTGCTATAAACTTTATCCTCTGGCAATGAATCAATATCTCCATGCAATAATCGCTGGAACAATGTTATTTCTTTTTCCACAATTTCGTGCGATTTTAAAACCCGAGGGATATGGGTTTTCATTTCCCTATATGCAAATTCTTTACTTTCACCTTTTATAATAAGACGTGCAAACTCCAAATAATAAAAGCAGGCAATTACAGAGCGAATATGCGCGTGTGTTACTGAAGAGACCTCTTTGGTTATTTTAAAACGCTCCTCTATTGGCTTATCTAAAATGAAAAAAACCAACGGAAGGATACGCATTAGCGAACCGTTACCATTATCTTCTTCGTCCATTCCACCAGCGATTTCAGCAGGACAGCCTTCCTTGATTCTTTTGATGGATCGAGAAGTGCCCATCCCAACATCAAAAATCCTCCCATGAGGAGTCCAATGTGCACTATATAGCCATTTGACAAACAGATCACCCATTAAGACAGTATTGTATCCCTTTACCAAACATTCAGCAAGACAGAAAGCAAGAGAACTATCATCAGACCAGGTCCCTGCTGGTTGCTGATGAGTGCCAAAACCTATCATATCAGTAATCGGTGACGATTTTAGAATATCCCTGCTCTTGAATTCAACAGGAACTCCCAGTGCGTCTCCTACTGCCAAACCAATTAATGCATCCCTAACCATTTTGTTTTAAATTGAAATGAAAGATTAAAAAGGGCATTGTCTCTTGCCAAATCAAGACTTTCCAACCCAGGAAATAGACGGCACATTTGAATAAACAGGAGGCAGGAAACAAAGAAATAGTCATTTTCAATTGATCCCCGGAAGGAAGGTGTGTTATCCAGGTGATAAAAAGAAGCAAGTGAAGACCCGATCAACATCATACCTACCGTATTATACCAGGCCCATTGCATTTTGCTTTTAAAACTACTCTATCCAAATAATTCTTTTTTTTATACCGTATCAGGGGATATAAAAGCGCCCCAATTCCCCCTACAGCCGTAAACGCATAAAATTTTATACCTGGTATGCTCTCAAAAATATAATCCAAGTAAATGCCATCCCATCGTCCTGGAATTATCGGAAACATCAGGAAAAATGTTATAAGCGGCACAGGATGAGAAAGGGCTTTAACAACCTTTAATTTCCTTTGCATATAAATTCAAATAAATAAGGTTTTGGAACCTGAAATTCCGAAATTCTTTCACCACCAAAAAAACATTTCTATCCTCCAGTAAAAATACTTATTTAACGAGGTTTTACACAATGGAATTTACATTCCACTCTCGTACCTTTTGTAAATAAGTAGCTATGAAGGCAATGCGGTTTGATACCTCTTAGTATAAAAATAATTCATCGACGAAATTTAATGGTAGGCACTCCATACTTAGTTTCACTCCAAGTCTGTTCATCCTTCATTTCAAACTTTTTGGTAA
>JAJKIP010000222.1 GCA_021154405.1 Segetibacter sp.
ATAACCATCTTATTATCTGGCAGTGCCCCTTTGAAAATGGTACTATTCCTTTGCTTTTTGAAATTCCTCTCCTGGTCATTGGCCCTGGGAAGCGGTACTTCCGGTGGAACACTGGCACCATTATTAACGATCGGCGGAGCCTGTGGCGTTTTATTGGGAACAGGCTTACAGTATCTTTTTCCTGCATTGGGTATTTCATTGGGATTGGCTGCATTGATTGGCATGTCGTCCATGTTTGCAGGAGCTTCAAGGGCATTACTCACATCAATTGTATTTGCACTGGAAACTACTGGCCAGGCAAATGCCCTGCTTCCGTTATTGGCGGCCTGTACTGCAGCCTATATCATTTCTTTCCTGTTTATGGAGAACACCATTATGACGGAAAAGATTGTAAGGCGTGGAATAAAAACACCGATGTCATTTGAACCTGATTTCTTAAAGAAGATCACTGTTCAGGATGCTATTCCTAATGATAAGATTTTATTCAATGAGAAAATGAAAGTGTCTGAAGTGAAACAGGTGATCAATCGAAAAAACAGGTCTGCAGATCATCATTTTGTGCTGGTAGATAATAACCAGAAATACGTAGGACTGGTAAATGTCCTCGATCTGCTAAGCGATAACAAAAAGGAAGAGTTACCCGTTGCTAACCTTGCTTTTAACCCACAGGGATTTGTTAATCCTGATAATACCCTGAGTGAAGCTGTTTCCATTATGACACTTCAGAACACTGATGTACTTCCGGTTTTGTCCAAAGAGGATAAAACAGTGGTGGGGGTTATATCTTATAAAGATGTCCTCAGGGTGTATAGTCGCGATGCAGTAAGCCATGAACAGAAGCAGGCGCATATTTCACTGAAAAGAAAAAGCCTGAAGATCCTTGTCCTCGGCAGAAATCTCATGAAGATGGGGGACAATGGTAATAAGGAGTAGCTCTGGCAATTTCACTTAGGGGAAGCCAGATTGGATCCATTCGAGGATGGCTATTTTGATCCTTATTATGTATCTTTTCAGTCTTATGCATTTAAGCGGTAATTATCAGCTTATAAAACCCGCAGCTCATTAAGCTTATTTAAATGAAGCAAGTTCCTTTTTTAATTTTGCTGAATTTCTTAATAAGTTACACTGCACCTATACTTGGTCAGGAAAAAACCACCAGTTCCTTTACTCTCCATTCAGCCATCCTCAATGAGGACAGGTATTTTACTATCTATGTTCCATCTTCCCCAAAAGGAAAATTGGAGGTAATTTATGTTTTAGATGGACAGGCACTATTTACTAATGTAGTCAATGCCCTGAAGCAAATAAACCAGAATCAGGAAATAGTGGTGGGAATTGGGAATATATGGTTGCGCGACAGGGACTATACCCCAACACATGTTAAGGCTTCTGCTTTCGTTGATAGCATGGCGGCTGCAGTTTCTGGAGGTGGAGAGAAATTCATTGAACATATTGAAAAAGAATTGATCCCTTATATTGGTTCACATTACCAGGCAGCGAGTTCGCGGATTCTTATTGGACATTCCCTGGGAGGTATGATTGCAATGGAAATCTTATTGATGCATGGGAACCTGTTTCAAAAATATTTAGCCATTGATCCGAGTATGTGGTGGGATGATGAAAAACTGCTCAGCGAATACAAAAGCCAGACGAAAATTAAGTTTACTGACAAATCGGTATTCCTGGCAATAGCCAATACTCGAAACAGGGATAAAAATAATATCAGGGAGATAAGACAGGATACAACTCAAAATACGGCCCGAATCCGGCCCAGTCTTTTACTACTGGATATCCTCCAGTCACGCCCTCAAACTAATTTTCAGCTTGAATGGAAATATTATAGTGATCAGGATCACTTCTCTGTATTTCTTCCTGCAGTTACTGATGGTTTGAAATATCTTTTGAAATGATTGTTTAGCCCTATTCCCTGAAATGAATCGGCATCACAAATTCAGCTTCTCTTTCTTTCCACTCTTCACTGCCGCGTAAATGGCATCGATGATCTTCATATCCTTTACTCCTTCCTCTCCATCAACTGGTACGGGAGGTTGTTTTCCCTGCAGGAGGATAGCGGAGAATTCTTCCATTTGAACGGTCTGGTGAGTAACATGCGGAAAATCAAGTTCACCTTTATTGGTGCGTCCTTTGATTGGTCCATATCCGGTTGAAGGCACCATTTCTGCCCAGCCTTTTTCTCCATTGAGGAAGAATTTGTCCAGGTTATTCATATTATAACTGGATAGACAGGAGGCTTGTGCGCCACTGGGAAATCCAAACTGAAAGGTGATGGTTTCATCCACTCCCTCTTTAAATTTTTCATGATCTGTTTTGGTTTCCTGTGCAGTAACCCAAATCGGATCTTCACCCACCATATACCGCGCGCCATTAATAGCATAGATACCAATATCCATCATTGAACCACCGCCTGCCAATTGCTTATTCAATCTCCATTGGGTTGGATCGCCGATACGGAAACCGGTTAATCCCTGGAAGAAAAGGATCTTGCCCATCTCACCAGCCTTACGCATGCGAATAACTTCCAGTGTCTTTGGTTCAAAATGCATGCGGTATCCCACCAATAATTTAACACCTGCTTTCTTGCACGCATCCACCATATCCTGAGCGTCTTTTGCATTAACGGCCATTGGCTTTTCAGAGATCGCATGTTTACCGGTTTTGGCAACCCGCAGGATCAGAGGTTTATGCAAAGAGTTAGGAGTGGTCACATATACTGCATCTATATCAGGATTATTTTTGATTTCGTCCAGCGTTTCATAATTGTAGCAATTCTTTGCAGGAATGCCATACTTGCTTTGCCAGTCGGTAAGTTTGGAAGGAGTGCCGCTGACTGCACCTACCAGTTTCGCCTGTTTGCAATCTCTCATTGCATCTGCTACCCGTGTACCATAACTTCCCAATCCACAAATTGCTACACGCAATACGGGACCGTCATATTTTTTGGCAGGTGCATATTTTTTTTCTTGTGAATTAAAGGCTGATAAAACAGGGAGCGCTATGGCTGAAGCGGTAAGCTTATGAAGGAAATCACGACGGGTGTTCATATTGGCTGGTTTTATTATCAAATATACGGATGAAGATTATCCAATGTACTGCAAAAAGGCAATCGAATTTGAAATAAGTGCTTTGTTTTCAGGTATTTTTCGGCGGTAATTTTTAAACGTTTACGTTAACCCAACGGGCGAAATATATCCTCATGCCATTCAGCTTCCCTTTACGGCTCATGTTAAAAATTCGCCAACAGATAAATAATATTTTGTTCGTACGAATTTTTTCCTACCTTAGGTTTATGAAAGAGAATAAAAGAAATATTGACCCTACCAGGTCAGAGCTCGAGATACTACAGGTGCTTTGGGAGTTTGGTCCCTCTACCGTTCGGATTGTCAATGATAAACTTAATGAACAGAAAAGGGAAGTGAATTATACTACGACGCTAAAACTAATGCAGATCATGACGGAGAAAGGGATTCTGCAAAGAGATGAAAGCACTATGAAACATGTATACAGTCCCGCTGAAGAAGAACAGAAAACCAAAAGCTTTCTGCTCAACCGCTTCGTGGACAATATGTACAATGGTTCAGCCAGTCGTTTGCTAATGCAGTTACTGGGGAACAAGAGGCCTTCCAAAAAGGAACTGGATGAGATCAAGAAAATGATCGATAAACTGGATAAGGAAAAATAAAGATTTACTCTCTTGTTCAGGCATCAGTCTGCCGGTGATTACTGGTCCACAATCATAGTCCCTGGAAATTGAAAAAGCCGAACAATGAAAAATAAAACACCGCTAGCCTTGAATAACTGATCGGTCGGCTCCGGGATTTGTCCGTCAACAAAATATATCCCGGATCTGACTGATAATATGAACAACACCAAATAAAACCAACCGCTATGTCTCTACTCTTTCTCGACAACTGGTTCAATAATGCCTTTATACAGGCATTGGGATGGACACTGTTCCATTCATTATGGCAGGGATTTCTATTAGTAGTACTTGTTTCCCTTGCCATTGTACTGACAAAGCGGTCATCAGCAACTATCCGTTACCGGATATTCTCCAGCCTGTTCTTTATATTCCTCGGTACCACGTTATGCACTTTTATTATAGAGTATAGTTCACTTAGATCAATACCAACTCCATCTTTGCTAACCGGCAATGAATTTGGGGATACCCTTACACTATCCACCAATACTCATACGGCGGCGGTTGATTTGAAAGTTCCACTCCCCGGCCGGTTGGCTTTTTATTTCAATGAATATGGTCCCTGGCTAATGCTTCTCTGGTTTATCATTTTTATGCTTAAAAGCATTCGGCTTGGAATCAATTACGCGCAGGTGCAACGTATTCGCAATGAGAAACCCTATGTTCTTCCTGCCATTGAAAAAAGAGTCAACGAATTGGCCAAACTGCTTCGTATCCGCAGAAAGGTGATCCTGCGGGAATCAACTTCCATTAACGTGCCCGTTACTATCGGTTTCCTGAAACCATTGATCCTGATACCCTGTGGATTGATCAATAACCTGCCTCCTGATCAGGTGGAAGCCATTCTTCTTCATGAACTGGCACATATCCGCAGACTGGATTACCTCGTAAACCTCCTGCAATGCCTGGCTGAAACTGTTTTCTTTTTCAATCCTGCCGTACTCTGGCTCTCCTCACTGCTCCGTGAAGAAAGAGAAAACTGCTGTGATGATATTGCGATCACCTTTACCAAAAACAAATCCCTTTTCATTCATGCGCTGGTAGCTTTCCAGGAATACCATGCCGGGCACCCAATGGCACCCGGACTTCAGGGTAACAAATACCCGCTTCTTAAAAGGATACAGCGCATTGTTTATAACAACAATAAAAAATTGAACCATATGGAAAAGATATTTTTAGCAGCAGGCCTCGTGGTTACCGGAATCGTTGCGCTTGCTTTTACAACGCCGGCTACTCATAAAACCAATAAGCCTGATACTAATGTCAACATGGCGCAAAAACCTCAGCCAGCTTATATTACAATAAAGGATTCTATTCCTGAGCACAGAGACGTCACTGGTTCCATCAACTCAACCATTGATGGCAAAAAATATAAAGTGGTAGTAATAAATGATAAACCAGTGGCATTATATATTGATGACAAACGCGTGCCTGATAATGAACTGGAAGCGCATCATCAGGTAATGGAAAAAATACTCGTGGACGGCCGCGACAATTTCTTTAAAGCAAGACAACGGGATGAAGAAGCAAA
>JAJKIP010000223.1 GCA_021154405.1 Segetibacter sp.
CCTTTATAAAAGCCTTCTTATCAATTTTAAGCAACATCTCGGCACAAACTATTTTCAAAAAAATCGGTCCTGCTTTTCTTTGTTCTATCGATGATTGAATCAATAAGACTCATTCTGGACAACTGTTTAATAAATAATATACCAATATGAAACTTGTACTCGTCAGCTTTTTGTTATTTTGTTTTCTGCAAAATGCATCAGGTCAGGTATCAGGGAAGCTCGTTACTACCAGTGGTCAGCCAATCGCATTTGCCAATGTACTCCTGGTGAGCAGCATTGACAGTTTGTTGTCCAGGGCCACATTGACAAATGAAAACGGAGCTTACCAGCTTGAAAATGTTTCTCACGGGTTTTATATACTCAGGTTGAGCAACGCAGGTTATATAAGCTGGGAATCGCCAGTTTTTGCGATAAATGACACTCAGCAAAGGAAAGATTTCGGTGTCCTGATCATGAAGGAAAATGCTAAAGAACTGGGAGAAGTAGTGGTGCGATCAGAAAAACGTTTGTACCAGCAAAAGCCGGAAGGCATCATAGTGAATGTAGAAAACAGCCTCCTGACAAAAGGAAGTACAGCATTACAGGTTTTGGAACGCTCTCCCGGCGTAGTTATTAATCGCCGGGATAACAGTATCGAGCTAAATGGGAAAAACGGGGTAATGGTGATGTTGAATGGCAAACTTGTACGCATGTCCATGGAGCAGGTAGTTGGTTTGTTAGATGGAATGAGTGCCGATGATATTGCAACGATTGAATTATTGACAACTCCGCCAGCCAGCTACGACGCTGAAGGAAGTGCAGGACTCATTAATATAGTGCTAAAGAAAAACAGAAAACAGGGAACGAATGGCGCAGTTGCACTAACGGGTGGTTATGGTTACGGAGAAAAGACAATCGGGAGTATCAATCTTTCACATAATAAAAGGGACTTGAATTTATATGGATCCTATACGTTCTCGCATAACAGGACTTACAGCAACATGCATGTTATAAGCAGGCAAAACATGCCTTTCCTGGGCGGAGATGTTTTTGTCACGGGTTGGTTTACTTCGAAAGCCGCAAGAAATAGTCATGATGCTACAATTGGCCTTGACGCCAAACTAAATCCAAATACGTCTATCGGGGCTAATATTACTTATAATAACAGCAGGAACTCTCCCGCCAGTTTTACCGATGCCGCCTACAACGTTTTGCCGGACTCGGTGCTACAGTTTACGGGCGATAACAGGGGTGCCAATCGATGGAATAATCTTGTAAGCTCGGTTTATATGGAAAAGACATTGCGGAAGGTAGGAAAGATCAATGCAGACCTGGACTATCTCTACTTTAATAACAATGATCATTATGAAGTGGAAAGCAGTTTTATTAATAAGCAGGGTGTTCAGGCAGGAACAGATCAAATGCTGTTTGCTCCCCGGCAGAAAGGGGTTGCCCATACAACGATTCAGGTTGGGGTAGCCAAAATTGATTACTCTAGGCAAGTAAGTAAAAAAACAAGATTAGAAACCGGTATTAAGGGTGCGTATACCCAAAGTTCAAGTATATCAGGAATACAAAGCCTGTTAAATGGCGTATGGACAGGCAGCGGCCAGATTTCGAATCATATTTTTATGAAGGAAGGAATTGGTGCCCTTTATGCTTCTGTTAATTCACAGATAGATCAAACAACGAGTCTCGTAATTGGCGCCAGGTATGAGTATTCATCTACAGAAATGGAAGATCAAAAGACGGGTGAAAATATAGCTACCCGGAAACTGGGTGCATTATTTCCCGGTGCATTGCTTTCTAAAAAAATAAATAATGAATCGGAATTTCAATTATCCTATACCAAACGGATCAGCCGGCCTTCTTATAATGATCTGGCTTCGTATGTAGGATATAGCGACCCTACGGCCGTTTACACAGGAAACCCATTTTTAAAACCAACCATCACCAATATTATAAAACTGGGATATAATTATAAAACTTATTCCTTCTCCTTACAATTCAGCACGGATGCGAATGCGATTGTGAGATACCAGTTAACAGAAAGCCCTGCACGCGATATGCTGTTTATTTCTCCGCAGAATCTTAAAAAACTAAATACAATAACCTTTCAGACTACCCTGCCGCTTAAAGTAAACAACTGGTGGACCATGAACTATGGATTTGCGGGAGGCATCAGGCAGTACAAAGCAGATTATACCAAACAACCTTTTGAAAAATCCTATTTTGGATATTCACTCAACTTCAACCAGTCATTTAAAATGCCTGGAGATCTTTCGGCTGAGGTATCAGGCTATTACCATTCATTATCATTTGATGGATCCAGAAAGGTTAAAGGGTTTGGCGTATTAAATGCGGGAATTAAAAAAGAGTTGAAAAATAATGGTGCAAGTTTTCAGATATCTGTTTCAGATATTTTAAGAAAAGAACGTTATATCATTGATTATGGAAGTTTTACAGAAGAAGCTTTCTCTATAAAAAGCCATGTGTCGTTTTACCCGGAATCTTCCAGGTTTCCCATAATAAAACTTAGTTATTCCAGGTTGTTTGGGAATAATAAAGCAAAGGTTCAAAGAAGTGCGGTAACTAATGATGAGCAGGAAAGGATTCGAATTCAATAGCCAATAACTGCTGGATCGGTAGAAACGATCTTCTTCATCGGTTCATCTAAAAAAGCCCTGTAAATGGTCATCATCTTGCTGCCAAATACGCCATGCCCCTTATTGATGAGGAGGAACCGCTGGCTGTTCGGCATGTAATGACTGATCCGGTCTATATAAAGCGGTCGGCAGGCAGGATCCATTTCTCCATCGGCCAGGAGCACAGGTTTGAGCGAATAAAAGCCTTGCCTGGTGTCCTTGCTAATTGGATGTGACGACTTCCAGCAGTCGCACATAGCCTTATATGTATCATTAATGTGATAGCCCGCCAAATACGGATAAATATTGGCGATCTCTTTAATTACTTTCTCACTATGATAAGCGGTCTGATCAGAGCAGTATACTGAGATACGCATACCGTCTGGTGCGTTATAGAAACGAAATATATTATTGAATTTTTCAGTGATGTAAGGATTATGTCTACCGGCCATGATCTCTGTGATTACGTATGCTAAATGCCTGCGTGCTCTGTCGTCATAAAGCTGCTGAACAACAATTTCCAGCAATTCATTCTTTGTGTAGGCAATTGAGATGCTGTCTTTTGTTCCAGGTTCCAGATAACGCTGATGAAAGATGCTGTCTTTGATGGAGGTAAAATAAGAATCAAACCTGTCTTCGAGATGCTCATAGACTGGAGATACTGCAGAATCCTTTTCAACATGACGAAATAAAATGTTCAAAGCTTCCCTGAAGTTCACTGGTTCATCTTCATCTATAGGCACAAAGGTTGGCAACGGAGAATCCAGCGCGAGCGAACGGATACGGGTTGGATCTTTTTGTAATACGGCAAGCATTAACCCACCACTGTACGAACCACCAAAGAGATTGACGGAATCGATTTTCAATAAAGAAAGTAGATCGTGAATATCAGCAACCGTTGCATCAGTATTATACCCGGAAAGATCGATGCCCCGTTTCTCCAATGATTTTTTAACTTGTTTCACCCCCACCAGCACTGCACTGTCAACGTTTCTGTTGTGGCGATAAGCATCCTTTATCGCATGATCAAGTTCGGAAGACCGAAGATATGGTAAAGCATATCGGGTGCCACGCTGCTCCAGGGCAATGCAATCCCGGTCTTCGATCAGTACTGATCGTGTGCTATTTACTGCCCATCCGAGCGATGAACCGCCAGGTCCACCAGCCGTAAAAAATACAGGGTCTTTATGTTTTGCCGGGTTTTTGCTTCTTACGATGATGTAGGGAAGTTTTATCATTCGCGAACCTTTTCTCAATCTGTTCTCGGGAACTATGAGATAACCGCAATCTGCTTTAAAGGAACTATCGATCCTGTCAAGTGGACTGAGACGATCGCGGTAAGCTGGGGGAAAACTTTCAATGGCTTCCTGATCTATCTTGAAGCTACAGCTGCAGGGCTCAATTCTCGCCTGTCCGTTTGTTTGCCCAAAAGCAACGACGTTGAATGAAAGAAATGCCGCTAGCAGCGTGATTTTGAAAATGCCTGTCATATAATAAAGGTAAAAATGACTGAGTTGGCGTGAAGGGTAAAAAACGGACATTTTACTATATTTGATCAACGCTGCACCTTGAAGGAAATATTTGAACCCATACGGAGCCTTTATCATTTCGATAACCCCTGCGAGGAACTGTTGCCGTATATTGAATTCTTTGCAGAATCTTCTCCTGAACATTACCCCATTTGGACTGGTGGAACTAATTTTCGTATTGAGATGTACCCAAGTTGGACACCAACCATGTATATCAATCTCGGACCGGCATACAGGATGGCAATCGGACGTAGAATGTATACGATAAAAGAAGGTGAAGATGTATTGCTGTTGAGAGATGGCTATGTTTGTCGATATAACCAGCCGGATGATTATATTTTTACAGTGAAGTTCTTTCCCGGCGGATTAGAGGCAGTACTCGGATTGAGTCAACTTTCCCTGGTTGGAAAAGTGGTCAGACTTAATGAGATCCTGCCAGCGGCCCTGCTTATGAAAGTAAAAAACGCCCATGATTTCCAGGAACGGAAATTGATCTTTGAACGATTTTTTTTGGAGACAAAAAGCAGGCGTAAAGGTGATCATTACCTTGATTTTGTAAATGATACTATTGCAAGACATATTACCGGGGCACTGCAGTTCAATGTTGACCAGGTGGCAGAGCGCAGATTCGTTTCATCAAAGACACTTAATCGCTATTTTCATCGGGTAGTAGGACTTGCTCCTAAAAAATATTTCTCTTTAGTTCGTGCGCGTACCGCCTTGACTGCATTTATTGCGGATCGCAAACAGTTCAATCCGGAGAACTTCAGTTATCATGATAAAAGTCATTTTTACCGGGATATGATGGGGTTTACGGGGCAGCGGATAAAAGATTTTTGAATTGGGTCAAAGAGAAAATAATCTTGTATCATAGTTTTGCCAATTCCTCAATATCATTTACTTCCAGAATCTGTTTTGGGTAGCCTTTCGATACGGTATTGATCATCGCCTGGCCAACCTGTTTATGCGTTAATGTTTTTTGGGGAAAGAATGGCGAAATCAGAGGAGCCAAAATTTTATAGATCGTTTTTACATTTTTCTGTCCTTTTGTTCCTTTCATGATGGCCGGTCTAAAATTATATCCGTTTTTACCAAACAGTTTTATTAAGGCGTTCTCGGTTTTACCTTTAACTCTTGCCCACATTACCTTTCCTTTCTCGGAACTATCGGTTCTGCTACCTGAAACAAAATCGAATACCATATTTGGATTTAGTTGTAATAATGTTCTTGCAAAAGCAAGCGTTGTATCAAAAGTGGCATGAGTATAGGCAGCTTCCTTTACTCCAACGGAGCTAATGCCAGCACAATAAAAACAGGCGTCATATCCTTTTAACTGCTCTGAAAATCCATCCAGGGTCGTGAAGTCGCGGACAAGTAACTCTTTTAGTTTAGGATGAGTCATATCATAGTGCCTGCGGCCAACTATCAATACAGCTTCAACATCCCGGTTTTCCAGACATTCAAATAAAACGCCTTCACCTACCATACCTGTTGCACCTGTTATGATTACTTTCATTTAATTTTTTTTAATTAACCCGAACCAAACAAACTTTCTGCTGTTAAAACATTGGCTTCATTATTTGCAGACAGGCTTAACCGGATTTGATTTTTTCTGCTTACCTGCATGTAATGAGCTAATAAAGTTACAGGCATTTTTAAAATCAACTGTTAACTTCTCCGTTCGCCCCAAATTATTCCAATGAGAAAAACTGCCCTGGCATTTTTGTGCCTGACCATTTCCCTAATCTCCCATTCCCAGGAAAAATTGCATCAACCCCTGTTTAGCGGCATGTATTTTCAATGGGGTTATAATGGAGAGGTCTTCAGCCGTAGCAATATTCATTTTATCATGAGCAATGGCGACAATTTTATATTACATCATGCCCGTGCACATGATAGAGGTAATTTTGACGCTATTTATAAAGAGACCTTACAAATATCAATTCCCCAGTACAACTACCGCATTGGACTTTATTTGAATAAAAAACACAACCGTTCCCTTGAAATTAATTTTGACCATGCCAAGTACATTTTGGCAGATGGTCAAACTGTACATGTAACCGGAACTATTAATGGTCAGCATGTGGATGGTGATAGCGTTGTAAATCCTCAAACATTCCTCCACTTTGAACATTCAGATGGCGCTAACTGGTTACACATTAACTATGTGTGGTTATACACAGTATTGAACAGCAGCTCCAACTCGCGAGCTTTACTGCAGTATTTATGGAAAGCTGGTGCCGGCATCAATATTCCGCGTACAGATTTCAACTGGAAAGGTGAACGCCTCAACAATAACTTCCATATAGCCGGGTATAATATCAGTGCGGAGGCAGGTTTGCGTTTCTATCCAGCCTGGCGGTTCTTTATTGAGGCTACGGGCAAAACGGGATTCGTAAAATACGTGGACGCCCTGGCTAATACACCAACAGCAAAAGGCAATCGCGCTCATCATGCGTTTACTTATCTTGAGGGGATATTTACGGTGGGATGGGATATTAATTACTAAACTAATCTCAAATTGAATAAGAATGATTCATATCC
>JAJKIP010000224.1 GCA_021154405.1 Segetibacter sp.
ACCATTGGGGTCATATCAACTTTTAAACTATGCTTTTTTGCACGGGGTAATCCTTTTCTCTTATGGAGAGATACTGGGCCTTCTGATACTGCAGCCATATATTTGGTTTAAATTGAGACTCGGGAAGCAAAAAATTCCACATTTAAAGGCCGCAATTAGCTTATTACCTTCCCCATGGGCTGGCTCTGTTATTGCTGTTTATTTATATATAACAAACAATCATGAAAACAATAATTGTCACAACTGATTATTCCCCCGCAGCCACAAATGCCATTAACTATGCCGCCGATATGGCACTTGCAGTTAAAGCCGATCTGCTGCTGGTTCACATTTATCAGATCCCGATTGCAGTAGCTGATGTTCCGCTGGCGCTTGTATCAGTTGAAGACATGCAAAAGACAGAAGAGGAAAAGATCGCTTTGTTAAAAGAAGATGTAGAACATATTACTTCCGGCAAGATCAATATTTCTACCGAAGCTCGCATGGGAAGTATAATTGATGAACTGACAGATATTTCCAATAAAACAGAACCCTTTGCTATTGTAATGGGCACTACCGGCTTATCAGCAATTGAAAGAACATTGTTTGGAAGCACAACTCTGTCTGCGATTAAACATCTTACCTGGCCAGTGATCTGTGTCCCAAAAGGAAAAGAATACGGGGAAGGAATTAAAAAGATAGGTTTTGCCTGCGATCTTCAGGACGTAGAAGACACAACTCCATTTGAGCAGATCACTCATTTTGTAAAAGAATTAAATGCCGAACTGCATATCCTGAATGTGGAGCAGCAAAAACCCAAATCAGACCAGGCAGAACAAACCGCTATCCTTGGCACTGCCATCAGCGAAATGAATCCGCAGTTTCATTTCATCGATCACAAGGATATTGAAGATGGAATAAATGAGTTTGCAGAAGAAAATAATCTTGACCTGGTCATCGCCATTCCTAAAAGACACAAATTGCTTCAGAAATTATTTAAACCCAGCTCAACCAAACAGCTGGTCTTTGAATCACATATTCCGGTAATGTGCATTCATGAATAATGATACTGTAGAAGTATTGATTAAAACTCCGCGCTCTTTGGCGTTCTGGGGAATGCAATCACATCCCGGATATTGTTCATACCCGTGACAAATAGAACCATTCGTTCAAATCCCAATCCAAAGCCTGCATGCGGAACTGTTCCGAAGCGACGTGTATCAAGGTACCACCATAATTCTTCAGCAGGAATATGCATTTCCTTCATTCGCTGTTCCAGTTTATCCTGTCTCTCTTCCCGTTGTGATCCACCTACAATTTCACCAATGCCAGGTGCAAGAATATCCATAGCTGCTACAGTTTTGCCGTCATCATTCTGGCGCATGTAAAACGCCTTGATCTCTTTAGGATAGTTCATCAGTATCACCGGCTTCTTAAAATGTTTTTCTACCAGGTAGCGTTCATGTTCACTTTGCAGATCCATTCCCCAACCTGTGATTGGGTATTGAAATTTTTTCTTCTTATTGTGATTGCTGTCGCGCAATATATCTATCGCCTCTGTATAGGTGAGCCGCTGAAAACTGTTCTCCAATACAAAATTCAGTTTTTCAATCAATCCCATTTCACTGCGTTTATCCTGCGGTAATTGTTTCTCTTCCTCCGCAAGGCGTTGATCAAGGAACTCAAGGTCTTCCCTGTTATTGTCCAGGGCAAATTGTATTATATAACGGATAAACTCTTCAGCAAGGTTGGCATTATCTTCCAGGTCATAGAATGCCATTTCGGGCTCTATCATCCAGAATTCGGCAAGATGCCTGGCAGTATTACTATTCTCTGCCCTGAATGTTGGACCAAAGGTATATATGTCGCCAAAGGCAGTTGCACCTAACTCTCCTTCCAATTGTCCACTTACTGTAAGATTGGTAGGGCGACCGAAAAAATCTTCTTTGAAATCAATGCTGCCATCCTCATTTCTTGGTGGATTATCAAATGGCAATGTGCTAACGCGGAACATTTCACCAGCGCCCTCTGCATCACTCGCAGTAATGATCGGCGTATGCATATACACAAATCCCTTTTCATGAAAGAATTTATGCACCGCAAATGCCAGTGCATGGCGCACCCTGAATATGGCACCAAATGTATTGGTCCTGAAACGCAGGTGCGCTATTTCACGAAGAAACTCCAGGCTGTGTTTTTTGGGTTGTAATGGATATTTCTCAGCATCGCTATCTCCTAAAATTTCAATAGAATCTGCTTTCAGGTCCATTTTTTGCCCTTTTCCCAGTGATGGCACCACAGTTCCACTCACTTTAAGCGATGCAGAAGTTGTAATTCGCCTTAACAGCTCTTCCGGGAATTTACCGAGCTCAACCACTACCTGCAGATTGTTATTGGTAGATCCATCATTGAGCGCAATGAACTGGTTGTTCCGGAACGTACGCACCCAGCCCATCACGGTTGCCTGCTGGTTTTGGGGCTCTGTTGCCAGAAGTTCTTTTATTTTAATGCGTTTGTTAAACATAACGGTAAATTGTATCCTGCCGAGGAGCAGTTTAGGGCGGCAAATATAACCACAGATTCCCGCGATTGGATAGGTTTATGGTAGGTTTATAACAGATTTTCAGCGATTTATCAAAGTTTCACCTTGCCGGCAGGGATCAAAATTTTTGTTTTTTATGATTTTTACCGTATAATTGCATTTGATAAGAAACTGATTAGTAATAGTCTCCCAATAACCGCTCGTCAGTTACCCAGAGTTTTCCATTCAAAATATTCAATTTTTTTCAGCGCTAAGATTGGCCTTCCAAGTCGTGATAACCACAAGATTTTTGTATGTATGACATTTTACAATTGAACGAGATGCTCGTTCCCGAACTGCTTGATATAGCAGAACAGCTGAATATACCCAATGCCAAGAAGATGGACAAACAGGAACTGGTCTATAAGATCCTGGATAGTCAGGCTATTGCCGGCGCCAAAACAGGTGCAGCAACTGATGATAAAAACAAACGCAAAAGAATCATAAAAGCCTCTACCGGCATTACTACAGAAGAAGCTGTTGTAGAAGAAAACAACAATGAGAAAAAGTCTCCCAAAAAACATATTCCTATGCCCGCAAAAAAAGATGATAAAGGCCCGGTAAAAAGAACCCGCAAGAAGATAGAAGACAAAGAACATCATGAACCCGCAATAGAACAAACTGAAGAAATAGCAGAACCCAATAATGAAGAGAATGAAAATGAAGAAACAGAGATGGATGGGTCTAATATGGATGGGTCTAATAATGAAACTGGAATGGCAACTCCGGAAACGCCTGCACAAAATAAAGTTTACCCTCAACGCAGGGAACAGAATTTCAATATAGAATTTGATGGAGTAATTCTCTCTGAAGGCGTACTGGAAATGATGCCTGATGGAT
The DNA here is from genome assembly GCA_021154405.1 of Segetibacter sp. Classification (GTDB taxonomy): domain Bacteria; phylum Bacteroidota; class Bacteroidia; order Chitinophagales; family Chitinophagaceae; genus JAJKIP01. The sequence continues at coordinate 3,401 of JAJKIP010000224.1, forward strand.
ATGGATTCCTTCGTTCTTCTGATTACAACTATTTATCTTCTCCTGATGATGTATATGTTTCTCCTTCACAGATAAAATTATTCGGATTAAAAACCGGAGATACTGTTGCAGGAGCTGTCAGGCCTCCTAAAGAAGGTGAAAAATACTTTGCCTTATTGAAGGTTGACGCCATCAATAATAAAAGTCCTGAAGAAGTACGTGACCGTGTGCCGTTTGATTATCTCACACCATTATTCCCCTTCGAAAAATTAAATCTTTTTACTACTCCCAATGATTATTCCACACGTATCATGGACCTGTTTACCCCCATTGGTAAAGGTCAGCGTGGTTTGATCGTAGCACAGCCAAAAACAGGTAAGACCATGTTGTTGAAAGCAGTTGCCAATGCAATTGCTGAAAACCATCCTGACTGTTACCTGATGGTTGTACTGGTAGATGAGCGCCCTGAGGAGGTTACCGATATGGAAAGAAGCGTGAAGGCAGAAGTAATTGCTTCCACCTTTGATGAGCCTGCTGAAAAGCACGTAAAGGTTTCCACAATCGCCCTGCAAAAGGCAAAACGCCTGGTTGAGTGCGGACATGATGTAATAATCCTCCTGGATTCCATTACCCGTCTCGCCAGAGCCCATAATACCGTAGCTCCTGCATCCGGAAAAGTATTATCCGGTGGTGTGGAAGCGAATGCCATGCAAAAACCTAAACAATTCTTCGGTGCAGCCCGTAAAATTGAACACGGGGGTTCACTTACCATCATTGCCACTGCCCTGGTTGACACAGGTAGCAAGATGGATGAGGTGATCTTTGAAGAATTCAAGGGAACCGGTAATATGGAATTGCAACTGGATCGTCGCCTTGCCAATAAACGCATCTACCCAGCCATCGATCTTACAGCATCTTCTACCCGCAGGGATGACCTCCTTCTGGATAAAGATGTGCTCCAGCGCATGAACCTTCTGAGGGTTTATCTTACAGATATGAACACCGAGGAATCCATGAATGAATTGCTCAAACGTATGCGCGGTACCAAGAGTAACGAGGAGTTTCTCGCTTCCATGAACAGGTAACCAGGAAAATTTACTACAACAGCAGCAGTTGGGCCTTCCCGGGCACAATCTAATTCCCTGATATTCGTTATTAGGAAACCGGATTTGTTCCAATATTATGAAAACCAATACCATGAAGACCCTGCGCCTGCTTTTCCTGCTGCTTTTTATCCCCGTCTCTTTCCTCAATGCACAGAAAACCCTTACCGGCCTTTGGACAGGTAAATTGTCTAACGACAGCCTCACGGTAAGACAGGACCAGTCTTTCGAAATTGCCCTTACCGAATATAGAGGCAAAGTATATGGTTATTCCCGCGCCACCTTCATCGTTAATGATACCCTTTATTACATCATGAAAAGGGTGAAGGGAACTATAGCTGGAGATGTTTGTGAGGTAAAAGACGATGATATTATTTCATACAATTTCCGTGGCAGGCTCGATAAAGGTGTTAAAGTCACTACTACTTTCCGAATGAATAAACTGGATAGTTCCTGGCACCTGGATGGAGAATGGAAAACCAATCAAACCAAAAAATTCTATGCCCTTACCGGAAAGGTTGAACTGAAAGAAGAACCGGATATGGAGAAATCAAAGATATTCCCTCACCTTGAAGAGTTGAAGCTGGCTAATGATGTTCCTTTCTATGCTGAAGCAAAAAAACAGGAGCAACAAAAACAGGCTGAGAAAACATTGGCTACCACTGCTCCTGTAGCTAACAAAAAAGATAAACAGGCAGATATGGCTGCAACCAAAGCCCAGCAAAAAGCACAGGCCCAGGAAGAAAAGAAAGCTATAAAAGAAACCAGGAAACAGGCTGAAGCCATTGCTTCCAATAATCCTTCAGAAGAAAAGAAGATCCCGATGACTACTGGGACGGAACCCAAAAAGACGGACCCTGTAGTGGCTATCAATAAACCAGTTGAAGAAAAGAAAATCCCGGTGACTATCGGGACAGAAGAAAAGAAAACTGAACCTGTAGCAGTTAATAAGAAACCGGACCAGCCTGCAATTACCGTCGCTGTAGTTCCTAAAGAGAATAAACCCACTGAAACCACCATTGCAGAAACTAAGAAAACAGTTCCTGCTACTATATCCACTCAGCCAGAGATCAAATTACCTATTGCTGCCGCATTGGTAAAAGAAAGAAAGACGGCTCCTCCACAGGAAGTGAATTTTAAATCAGACAGCCTGGAGCTTGCCTTGTATGATAATGGGGAAGTAGATGGAGATACCGTGAGTGTTCTAATGAATGGTGACATCATCCTTGCCAAGCAGGGATTAAAAACTTCTGCAATCAGGAAAACAATCTATGTCAAACCTGGAACTGATGAGATAACCCTGGTCCTCTACGCCGAGAACCTGGGAAAATATCCTCCCAATACAGGATTATTGGTAGTGTATGATGGAGACGACAGATATCAAATACGCTTCAGTGCCGACCTTCAGCAGAATGCGTCTGTAATTTTCCGAAGAAAGAAATAGCGCTAGAGGGCATCAATTTTACCGGCCAGTTTCTTGTCTTTTTCGGTGACAATATCTCCCGCATCATGGGTACTCAGCCATATTTCCACCGTATTATATACATTCTTCCATTCTGGATGGTGGTCCATCTTTTCAGCTTCAAGAGCTACTCTTGTCATGAAAGAAAATGCCTGGCTAAAATCCTTAAACTGGAATTTCCTGTATAGTTTATTGTTTTCTTCTTTCCACATACTGGAGGTTTTGAATTTTGAAAGAACAAATTAAAATACCAGATGTTCCTTGTTCTTTATCTTTTCATTAGTCAATTCTACTACCAATTGCACGCCAGAAATGGAACGAATGGAACTTATCATTTGTGAAAGCGTCCCATTATCAACCACATCATCCTTCATTAGCCATAGATAATCCAGGTGCTTGAATTCAGGCAGAAGGTATTCCCCGTCAAACTCATTGTTATATAGGTAATGATTTAATGAGCCCAATGGAAGCTGATACTGAAATACGGAGAAGAAATAATTCCTGCGCTTTTTATTCAGTTTTATTTCGATATCATGGTTCACGCGAAAATCCATACCCAGCAGATTATTCAGTTGCCAGCAAAACTGGTAATCCTTTAGCGTAGACACTATTCCCAGCAATCGGGTTTCTTCAAAGAAGGCCTCCGCCAGGTCCTGGTTATTCAGTGATAATTTGAAGGTCCGTTCTGACAAGCTGGATTATTTGATGGTTAAAACTGTACATCTGCCTCCACAACCTCATTACCCCTCTTGAATTTTACTTTTGTCCTATCCCCTTTATTGAATTTGTTCAGCGCCTGCATATAACTATCCATATTATTGATATTATTATCGCCCAGCTGGATAATAACATCCCCTGATTTTAACCCCGCCTTTGCTGCAGGCCTTCCCTCTGAAACGCCATCGGCACGTATACCTACACCTGAGTAAGTATAATCAGGCATTATACCCATTGTTACCTTGAAAGAACTTACAGATTGCTGAGACTCTCTTGTTTTCAAAAAGGCGAGTTTGTGGGTATCATTATTAAGATCGTTGATTATTTTATCAATATACCTGATCACATTCAGCTCACCCTCATAATTGATCTTGTCTGCATCATCAGAAGGCCGATGGTAATCCTTATGCTGCCCGGTAAAGAAAAACAAAACAGGTATGTCTTTGCGATAAAAAGAAGTATGATCACTGGGTCCTGAACCACTCGAATCTATCTTGATAACGAAAGGTAATTTTTTATCGGCTGCATTAATAACAGAAGCCCATGCGGGTGAAGTGCCATATCCACCCACTGCAAGTGCCTTTGTACTATCATTCAGTCTCCCAACCATATCCATATTGATCATATAGCTTACGGTTGAAAGATCAATAGTAGGATTATCCACAAAATATTTTGATCCGAATAACCCTAATTCCTCTCCTGAAAAAGCAAGGAACAGATAATTATGGTTCCTGGCCTTCGATTTTTTCAGTATTCGGGAAAGTTCAATCAATGCGGATGTTCCACTGGCATTATCATCGGCTCCATTATGGATCAGCTTCTCACCGGTACGCAGCATGGAATTTCCATCCTCGCCATAACCCAGATGATCAAAATGTGCTCCGAGCACTACGGTGGTTGGAGCGCCATTATCAATATAGCCAACCACATTATGACCGGTTCTCTTCTTTTCAATAATATCGATCTTCAGCTTAAGGTTCATGGTAGCGGTTACATCACTAAAATATTTCTTCGCTGCGTCCTTTGTAACATAGATAACTGGAATTGGAGAAGTTTCCGTTTTATCCTTGGCATTGAACACCACGTTATCATCTGCGGTAGAGGTATTATATAATATTATTGCAGAGGCTCCCTTGTCGAACGCTTTTTTAGTATTGTTCTTTAAATATTCATAGATATCAAAGTGAGGATTGCCGCTGTTATCCGTCAGTATTTCCTTCAGGTCAATGAACCAGGGCATATCCGGCTCCTGGATGGCAATGGCGGGAGCCGCTTCCAGGGTCTTACGCGCGCTGAAGGGTAGAGGAAAGAATTCTTTGCCAACTTCCAGATTTTTGCCGTTGACGGAGAAATAGCTGCTTTCGCCGATCTGTTTGCCATCATTTATTTCAAAAGCCTGCAGGTAACCGTCTGTTCCTTTGGGGACAATACCGATATTACGGAATTGAGTGATAATATATTCACTGGCAAGTTTTTCTCCCTGGGTTCCTGCCCTTCTTCCTTCCAGTTTGTCATCAGCCAGGTAATATATATGTGCCTTGAGATTGGCAATAACTGCCTTATCGGTTTTGCTGGGTTTTTGTGAAAATGCGGTAGCGGATAAGAAAAATGAAAGAAAAATGAAAATAGTCCGGACTCGGTTCATAGTGATTGCATTGAGCCACAAAGGTATTGAGGCTGTTTTATTTTCCTTCCCGTAAAGCCGTTAATTCTGTCCGCAACGGGTAAAAACTTTTAACATCCGGGATCGTCATAAAATCGGCTTTCGTAAACTGGTTAGGTTACAACAGGTTAATTTTGCAGCCTCTTGAATTTGGAAAAACAAAGAATACATATTGCGTTGGTGGGTAATCCCAATAGTGGCAAGAGCTCCCTTTTCAATTATCTCACCGGGCTGAACCAGAAGGTTGGAAATTTCCCGGGCGTTACAGTAGATAAAAAGTCTGGCAGCACCCGCCTGTCTATTGGGGAAGCTGAGGTCACTGACCTGCCTGGAACCTATAGTTTATACCCCCGGCGACTGGATGAATGGGTTAGCTATAAAGTATTGCTGGGCCAGGATCCGGAGATCAAACCGGATGTCATAATTGCTGTGGCAGACGCGAGCAGCCTCAAGCGGAATCTTCTTTTTTGCACTCAGCTCATAGATCTCAAGATACCTGTGGTCATAGCGCTGACCATGATGGATATTGCTTCTAAAAAGGGAATCAAGATAGATATCACTGAACTGGAAAGAGAATTGGGTGTACCGGTTATAGCTGTTAATCCGCGGAAACAGAAAGGTGGGCCTCAATTAAAGAAAGCGGTGGAACAAACTGCCCAGGGATTATATAAAATACCGGTAACGGACTTTATTGATTCAAAGGCATTGGCACCCGCACCCGTTGCAGAAGTAAAAAAGCTCCTGCCTGCACTCAGTGATTATGCCGCCATTCATTATCTCATTAATCATGAATCCTTTTTGCTGGATGAAAGAAAACAGCAAACCATAGAATCAATTGAACGGCGAAATGGGTTTAATCCTACAAAAACCCAGGCAGAAGAAATTCTGCAACGCTATGGCCGCATTAAGCATATCATGCAACAGGCGGTTTCGGAACCCGATCCCCGGCAAAAATCATTATTTACAGAGAAGCTGGATGATATCCTCCTGCATCGCCGTTGGGGATACCTGATTTTACTGGCTGTATTGTTCCTGCTGTTTCAAAGTGTATTCTGGCTGGCCAGCTTTCCAATGGACTGGATAGATACTGCCTTTGCTTCTTTGAGAGGATCGCTATCTGCTTCCCTGCCGGATAATCACTGGACTGATCTATTGACAAATGGTATTGTTGCGGGACTTGGTGGAATCGTGATATTCATTCCGCAGATCGCCATATTATTTGGGCTGATCACCATTCTGGAAGACACCGGCTATATGGCCCGGATCAGTTTCTTAACGGATAGACTGATGAGGAGTGTGGGACTGAATGGAAAAAGTGTAATGCCGATGATCAGCGGGTTTGCCTGTGCCATTCCGGCTGTGATGAGTGCCCGGGCAATTGAAAACAGAAAGGAAAGATTATTGACAATATTGATCACACCGCTGATGAGTTGTTCAGCCCGTTTGCCAGTATATACGATCCTGATCGGGTTAGTGATCCCTGCCAATTACATTTTTGGATTTATTGGAGTGCAGGGATTGGTGATGCTGGGTCTTTATTTACTGGGTGTTGTAATGGCGTTGATCGTTTCCTATGTCGCCAAATGGTTCATTAAGATCAAAGAAAAAAGTTTCTTTATCCTTGAGCTGCCGGTTTATAGGTCGCCCAGATGGAAGAATGTAGCCAGGACCATGTGGATCAAGGCAAGAGTATTTGTAACAGATGCAGGTAAGGTGATCATGATCATCAGTCTTATCCTTTGGGCGCTGAGTTCATTTGGCCCTTCGCGTAAAATGGAACAGGCGAAGGCTGAATATGCAGCTGCTGTTTCTAATCCCGATAGCAATAAGGATCTGGCTAAAAAAGAATATAACGCCAGAAAGCTGGAGAACTCCTATGCTGGCATATTGGGAAAAAAGATAGAGCCGGTTATTGAACCACTGGGTTACGATTGGAAGATCGGCATTGCATTGATCACTTCTTTTGCAGCACGTGAAGTATTTGTAGGAACGATGGCAACATTGTATAGTGTGGGTGATGAACAGAACAGCGATCCGCTTAAAGAGAAAATGCGCAAGGCAGTAAGGAACGATGGAACTCCTGTATATACATTGGCTACCGGCGTATCACTTATGCTATTCTATCTCTTCGCCATGCAATGCATGAGTACCCTCGCTATTGTGAAACGTGAAACCCGTAGCTGGAAATGGCCGCTTATTCAGCTAGCTTACATGACGGGCCTGGCCTATATCATGAGCCTGATCGCCTACCAGCTATTGAAATAAGTTATTTCAGGTAATCAAATACAATCTGGCAAAAAGCTTTAATCCCTGTTTTCATGCCGGCATCATCCACAAAGAAAGAAGAAGTATGATGAGGTGGCGCCTTGGCAGGATCGTTTCCTCTTGGCATTCCACCCAGATAGAAAAAGAACGATGGTGCTTTGGTTCCATAATAAGAAAAATCTTCTGCTCCGGTAACCCAATCCCTTTCTTTCACATTTGCTGCTCCCGCAGCTGCTTCCAGTGAGGGAACCATTCTTTTAACCAGCTCCGGTGTATTATAAGTCACTAAAGTTTTCCCATCTATGGATATCTCTGCAGTTGCGCCACCAGCCTCAGCAATTTTTGTAACCGTATTCCTGATCCTTTCATGCGTCTCTTCCTGCATCTTACTATCCAGCGTGCGGATGGTACCATCCAGTATACAGGAATCGGGAATAATATTATTTCTGACACCACCCTGGATCTTTCCAACAGTTATTACTACCGGGGCTTTGGTTAACATGGATTGCCTGCTTACAATCTGTTGTAAACCTTCAATGATCTGCGCAGATATGGCAATCGGATCAATGCCCAGCCAGGGTTGTGAGCCATGACTTCCTTTTCCTGTTACTTTTATGTGGAACCAGTCAGACGATGCCATGAATGCCCCTGGTTTGTATTCAATATGCCCGGTTTCAATATCAGATTCAATATGTAGCCCGAATACGGCATCCACTTTTGGATTGTCCATTACTCCTTCTTTCACCATCAAATAACCACCGCCTTCTTCACCCTCCGGCGGACCTTCTTCAGAAGGCTGGAATATGAATTTAACAGTGCCCTTTATGTCTTTTTTTAATCCGTTCAAAATTTCAGCTACGCTCATTAAAATGGCCACATGGGTATCATGACCGCAGGCATGCATTACTCCCACTTGCTGGCCATTGTACATAGCTTTTACTTTTGAAGCATAGCGCAGATTGTCGTTCTCTACAATTGGTAAAGCATCCATATCAGCTCGTAGTGCAATACAGGGACCGGGCTTTCCTCCCCGAAGAATGGCAACTACTCCCGTTTTTGCAACGCCTTCTTTTACTTCCAGGCCCAATTGCCTTAAATGGTCTGCAACCAGTTTGGCGGTCCGGAATTCACGGTTACCCAATTCAGGGTTTTGATGAATATCTTTTCGCCAGGCAATACATTTCGCTTCAATCTTATCAGCAGCAGCAGTTATTTTCTCGGTCATCTGCGCATTGAGTGTGGCAGAGATCATCAAGGCAGTAATTAATCCCTGTGATTTTTTCATTCAAAAAATTTTATGAATTTAACTAAAAAGCCTTTTTATTAGCTAACTTTCAAAACCGGGACTGAATTATTGTACCAGCTACTTTCCTGAAAATTTATATTTATCAGAGATGCTGCTTCGCCACGCACCTTTCTTAAGAACTGTCTTCTTTTATAGTCTCACTGCATTTGGCGGACCACAGGGACATATCGCTATGATGATGCGGACCTTTGTTCGACAAAAACCCTATATCACCGAAAAGGAGTTGATGGAATATAATGCGTTTTGCCAGTTATTACCCGGCGCTTCCTCTACTCAAACAGTTACACTCATCGGTTATAAACGAGGTGGAGTTCCATTGGCAGTTCTCACGCTGATCATCTGGATTCTGCCAGCCTGCATATTAATGGGTGCTCTTTCTTTCCTGGTTCATTATTTTGATAAAAAGGCCTTGCATACTGATATATTCAAATTCATTCCCCCGATGGCCGCGGGTTTCCTGGTATATGCGTGCATCAATGCATTTCCTTATTCGGTGAAGAATACCATTACCTGGATCATCATGATCATTTGTACTGTTCTCACTTATTTCTTCTTTAAAGCGCCGGCTATTTTTCCTGCGCTGATTGTTATTGGAGGCATTGCCACCAATCTGAGCCGTAAGAGGATCCCGCAGGTGGAAGAAAAACCAAGAAAGATAAGATGGTGGAACTTTTGGTTATTCGGTATCATATTTATTGCTGCCGGTATCATTTCTGAAAGAGCAAGAATTCATAAATGGCCCAATAGAAAACCCATCAATCTTTTTGAAAATACTTACCGGATGGGTAGCCTGGTATTTGGCGGCGGCCAGGTACTGATGCCAATCATGTATGAGCAATTCAGTGTTCGCCCAGAGGCTGTACGTGCCAAAAATCAGGCACTTGGACAGGTAAATGTGGACGACAAGTATAACGGAGTGGTTCAGGTTGATGAAGAAGATATGTACACCGGTATGGGCATTGTTCGCGGAATCCCGGGACCCGTTTTTTCTATTGCGTCATTCGCTGGAGGAATGGCATTAAAGGACAAAGGTCCCACATGGCAGGTGTTAGGATGTTTAATAGGCTCTATTGGAATTTTTTTACCAAGTGCCTTGCTGGTATTATTCTTCTATCCCATCTGGAATAATCTGAAAAAGTATGCAGCTGTATATCGATCCCTGGAAGGAATCAATGCGGCTGTAATGGGAATAATGATCGGGTCAACATTTTATATCATGAAAGATATTTCCTGGATGGAGCCGAGGTGGATGGGATTGATGAACCTGATGGTAGTACTAAGTACGGTTCTCTTCCTGCTATTCTCACGAATACCCGCTCCAATATTAGTAATTGCCTATGTTTTGTTGGGCATTTTCTTTTAGAATTAGAGA
>JAJKIP010000225.1 GCA_021154405.1 Segetibacter sp.
CTTGCCCTCCTTTATCGATCATATAAAGTACGATGCCTATAATGATACCAGGCAGCGGTCCAGCCAGCAATATGATGGCTGACTGCTTTTCAGATACTTCTCTCTTGGTCCCGGACACATAGGCTCCCAGTAATGGTATGAAGAATATTCCCAGGTCCTTATAACGGAAGAACTTCATTGCCAGAAAATGTCCCATTTCATGCAGCACAACAATTCCAGTTATAATGAGGAGAACATCAAAATTGTGAAAAATGTAATAGCCTAAAAGAAGATAAAGACCCAGGCTCATGACAGACTTCATCCATATATTACCAGGCTGTTCCTGTTTCTGGTACTTCGGAGGATATTCCACATCGCCTTGAGCAACTGGCCCGGTTTCATAAGATGAGGCAGGAATTTGTTCCATTGTCTCAAAATTAACTAAAATAATCTCCCGATAGCTATCGGATTGCAATCAGGATTTATGGGTGAAATACGGTTGCAATTTTACGCGTAAGGCCTCGGGCATATTCGTTCTCTTCATGGTTCCTGCTTCCATAAAATATAACACTACGCGGCCAGTTGCCAATAATTCCCTGGCTTCATTATAAACTTCCTGGGAGAATTCTATTTTATGATGTACCGGCAGTTCCTTTAAAATTACCGTTATTGTCAGCAAATCATCATACCGGGCAGGACGAAGATATCGGCATTGCACTTCAATCACAGGCATGATCACTCCCATTTTCTCCATATCCGAATAGGTCAATCCCAATTGGCGGATTGATTCAGCTCTTGCTGATTCAAAATACTGGAAATAATGGCCATGATATACCACGCCCATCTGGTCCGTCTCAATATACCGGACTCGAATATGATGATCTGAACTGAACATTTTTTCTATTTGCCGATCAAACGATCGATACTTGCTTTTCCGGGACCTGTGATCAATAATACAAGGAAGCATCCCAGGAATAATACCGGGGTTTCATTTTTACCTGTCAGGTTACCATGGTTAATCATAAACACTATGGTGCCCATTCCAATGATCAATGGGATACTTGCAAGCCTTGTGAGCAGTCCCAGCACAATCAATACCCCACAAAAGAACTCTGCAAAGATGATCAGCGCCATAGAAGTTGAAGAACCGATATGATAAGGATCGGAAAAGCTGGATGATTTGCTGGCAAATGAAATCAGTTTGGAATAACCATGTGGAATAATAAGTCCTCCTGCTGTTATCCGCAGGATCAAAAGTGCAAAGGATATTGCATTGTCTGAGACATTTGTACTAAAAAGCCTTTTCATGTAGCTGGTTTTTGGTGTTTGGTCCGCAATATTACAGAAATCATGGCTAATTGCCGGATTGGTTAGTGGTCCCGATAATGATCGATGTATCTAGTAATAAGTTAAAATCATATTCAACTTACCAATGAAATGTTAAACAAATTTCCACAGTGCACTTATCCACACGTGTTTGGAACGATGTTTGGCCGAACCTGAAATAATTTGAATATTCGCACGTTTAATCCACAACGGTTTAAAGGACATCCTTCATGAAGAAATTATTATTCCTGCTAACAGCCTCTGCTGTCAGTGCTGTTGTATATTCCCAGCAAACAGCTTTTTATTTAGATCCGGCTGCCAAATTCAAAGAAGCCAAAGAATATTTCCAAAAAGAACAATACAGCCTGGCTTATCCTTTGTTAAAGGAACTTAAACAGGACGTCAGGGAAACTGATGTTGTGAATCGATCTGTAACTGTTCAGGAAATTGATTACTATACTACGGTCTGCGCATTGAAGCAGGGTGAAAGCAGGGCAGAAGAACAGGCAATCGATTATATCGATCTTGAAAAGAATGAAGCCCGCGTGCAGATGATGAATTATCATCTCGCAGAATATTATTTCGCGCGTCAGAATTTCACCAAGGCAATTGATCATTACGAACAGGCCAATATTGAGAACCTCAGCAATAAGGAAATTGCCACGCTCAAATTCCACCAGGGCTATTCCTATTTCACTCTTCAGCAATTTGCAAAGGCCAAGCCGTTGTTCAACACCATCCGTTCCATGAAGGATGATCCGAATTACCTGGATGCAAATTATTATTATGGATTTCTTGCCTTCCGCGACCGTCAGTACACCGAGGCGTTGGAAAGCTTTAAAATAGTGGAGAACGAAAAAGAATACGCAACGGTTGTTCCTTATTATATCGCCCAGATATATTATATACAGGGGAAAAAAGAAGAGGCGCTGGCTTATGCAGAGAACAAGATCAAGACTGGTAAATCACAGTACTATGACCTTGAAATGAAGCAGATGATCGGGCATGCCTATTTTGAAAGGAAAGAATATACCAAAGCACTCCCTTACCTGGAAGATTATGTGAACAAGGCTACAAAGGTTCGTCGTGAAGACCTTTATGAATTGTCATACTGCTACTACCAGGCAAAGAATTATACCAAAGCCATTGACGGTTTCAAACAGCTCAGCGGCAAGGAAGATTCACTTAGTCAGGGTGCCATGTACATGCTTGGTGATGCTTACCTGAAGACCGGCCAAAAGAGCAATGCACGAAATGCATTCCTGTTTTGTGCTTCCAATAGCAGCGATAAAACGCAGCAGGAAGTTTCTAAATTTCAATATGCAAAATTGTCCTATGAATTGGGTTATCAGGATGAGGCCCTGAATGGCTTCCGCAATTTCCTGAATGATTACCCTAATTCAACCTATGGCAATGAAGCAAAGGATTTGCTGGTAGCAGTGCTGACCAATACAAATAACTATCGGGAGGCACTTTCACTTTTGGATAAAATGAAGGACCCCACTCCAAACGCCAAAAGGATGTATCCGCGGATCCTGTTTGGCCGTGCTACGGAGTTGATCAATGATGGCAGGCTGGCTGAGGCCGATGCGCTGTTGGATATAGCACTGAAAGACCCCAATAATTCGGCTGTACTTCCGCTGATCAGTTTCTGGAAAGGAGAGGTTTCCTATCGTACCAATAAACTGGATGACGCCATTAAATATTATAATGGCTATATAAGCGGAGGTTCACCCACCAGTGGAGAGGTAACACCCACAAATGCTCGCTACAATCTGGGTTATTGTTATCTCCGTAAGGAAAACTATGCAGTGGCGCTCACTTTCTTTGAACCTTTGGCCAGGAACCCTGCCCTGAATTCAGATGAGTTGACGCAGGATGCTTATATCCGCACGGCTGACTGCTACTTTATGGAGCGCAATTATGCGAAAGCCAAGACGATGTACGATAACGTGATCAAATTATCCTGGCCGCAGGAGGATTATGCTACTTTCCAATCTTCAATGGTTGCAGGAATCAGGAATCCCAAAGAGAAGATCACCCTGCTAAGTACCATGGCCAGGAAATTCCCATCTTCTCCACTCGTTACCAATGCAAATATGGAGATTGCCGTTACCTATATGTCTGATGAAAAATATGACCAGGCAATTCCTTACTTAAATACTGTGATCAAGAGTACTGGCAATTCCAGTCTCAAACCCCAGGCTTATCAGAAGCTGGGAACAGCCTATTATAATCTGAATAATAATGCAGCCGCTTTGCAGCAATACCAGAAATTGTTGAGTGAATACCCCAATTCTCCCGAATCTGAAGATGCATTGGCGAGTATAAAGGTTATTTATATTGAACAGGGCAAGCCGGATGAATATGCTTCGTTCATGCGTCAGGCAGGCAGGCCGATAAGTGTAAGTACAGAAGATTCGCTGACTTATTTTGCTGCAGAAAACCAGTTGACTGCCGGAAACACAACAGCAGCGTTGAATTCTTTCAACGGCTATGTACAGAAATTCCCGCAAGGCAGCTACTCTATTGACGCCAATTTCTATCGTGGAGAACTATACAATACTAAAAAGGACTGGAATAATGCTTTATCAGGATACGAAACGGTAGCAGAAAATTCACCCAATAAATATGCTGAGCGGGCCATTCTTGCTGCAGCACGTATTTATTTCTTTGAGTTGAAGAACTACGCCAAATCGGAAGCCTACTATACCCAATTGATCCAGGAAACTTCCAGCCAGGAAAACAAACTGGAAGGAATGCGCGGTCTGCTCAGAAGCCAGTATCAATTGCAAAAATGGACAGAGGCAGTTGCCAATGCCAAAGAGTTAAGTAGCGCCAAAGGCAGTAGTTCGGATGATAAGGCGCTTGCCAATATGGCCATTGCCAAATCTTATCAGGTGAATGGACAGGCGGATCTTGCGCTCGCTAATTTCAAAACAGTAGTTCAGCTGAATAAGGGAGCACTGGCTGCAGAGGCCAGGTATGAAATTGCCAACTCCTGGTTTGTACTCAATAAACTCTCCGATGCAGAAAAAGCTGCTTTTGAAGTAATCAATAAATCAGGTTCTTATGATTTTTGGGTCACAAAAGCCTATATCCTGCTGGGAGATATTTATTTCAGGCAAAAGGATTATTTCAATGCAAAAGCAACTTTCCAAAGTATCGTAGACAATACCCTGGACCCAACGTTAAAAACTGAGGCGCAAACAAAATTGAGCAGGGTGGAGGAAGAGGAAAGCAAAAGCAGCAAGGTGGGTAATTAAAAAGATCCGTAACAATATTAATAGTATAAACAGCATTCAATAGATGAAACAGGTCAGGAAAACAATACTGCTCACAGGGTTACTGGTAACATCAGTATCAGTTGTAATGGCGCAAAGAGATACTACCAAACCCAGGGCAGTTGATATCACTTCATCTTTCAGGCCGGTATTGCGGGAAGCAGCTAAAATTAATTTTAATGCAACGCCTCCTTCCGCGGATACAACAAAACCCAGACTGCAATATGATATTCCCAATCCCAGTCTTGCATTAGCCTATCAGCCAGGTTCCCTTAAACCCCTGGCCCTTCAAATTGATTCATTGGGCAAATTCATCAGCAGCAATTATATCAAAGTTGGATTTGGAAGTTTGAGAACTCCATTTGTACAGACAGGTTTTTCATTTGGCGATGGAAATACTGCCGGTGTCAATATTTTCGCAAAGCATGTAGCATCTGAAGGAAAAAAGGATTTCCAGGACTTCAGTTCCACTCAGGTTAAATTAAGCGGCTTTTATAAGGCAGCTCAGAATATGGAATGGGATGCAAGCCTGGGCATGAAAAGTGATAAGACCTATAAATACGGCTATCTTCCTGAATCGCTTTCTTTCCCGAATGATTCAATTCGCGTTCGCTTTCAAACTATCTCTGCAAGGGTAGGAGCGCATAATATCAATAAGACTGAATTTGGACTCACCTATTCGCCAGAAGTAAAGATTGATGTGTTTACAGATAACCTGAAGAACAATGAAAGCAATACCGTGGTCAATCTTCCATTGGAGAAAACAATCGGTAATAATTTTGCTGCCAATCTCGGTGTCACTTTTGATCTTACCAGGTTATCTCTAAAAAAGCAATCCGCTATTAATAATACCATGTGGTATGTTTCACCTTCTGTGATCTATAAGAGTTCTACGTTAAGATTACAGGGGGGTATCCGGCCCTCCTGGGATAATAAGGAATTCAAAATGTTTCCCAATATACTTGCCGAGATCGGTACAGATGACAGGCGATTTACACTGCAGGCAGGTTGGACTGGTTATGTGCGAAAGACAACCTATCAATACCTTGCTTCACAAAATCCATGGTTGTGGGTACC
>JAJKIP010000226.1 GCA_021154405.1 Segetibacter sp.
AGGAGCTTCGATGACTAAGTCATCTATGCTTCAATAGTCTGATTATAGAATTCTAATCAGGAGCTTCGATGACTAAAACAGGGGACCGGGAAGCCAGAATACTGGATTTTAACCAAAGTTGCTTACTTCCGCGGTTCCCTGTAAGTGTTGATTTGTTTACCAGTTAAGACTAACAGCAAACACTACATGCTAATGAAAAAAAATAAAAAAGCTCGCATCAGTTAATGCAATAGTGTGCCAATCCGATGGCATATGATTTTCAACTTGTTACCGATTTATTTGTAGAAGTTGTTGTTCGGTTTTGATACAATAACCGGACGGTTATGTTACTTTATGACTCGTCCTAAAATAACTATACACGGTTAATAAATAATCCCGATAGCTATCGGGAGTCGCTACAGATATGACCTTTTATGTTTGAGTCCTTCTTTGTCCCGAACACTATCGGGATCCAAAGGACCATCAGCTTTCTGCCGTTTATTATTGTTGTCAGAGTTTAGCTTTTTCTCATCAGGCAGTTCCTCTTTCAGTTCCACGTCCAGGTTATTATTATTGTTATTCAGGTTCATCTTCTTTTCATCCAGCAGTTCCTCTTTCAGTTCCACATCTGTCTTCTGCTTTTTGATATCCAGTCGCAGCCTGCGAAACAGGCTCATGTAAAAATTAGCTACCCATACCAGGGAAAAACCGCTCAGCAGATAGCCCCTCCAATCTGGATATATGAGCTGAAATTTCGTAATAACGAGCATAAGTACGGTTACATAATGGCTGAAGCAATATTCGCAGGTGAAGAGATAAAAAAACTTCCGGTATAGTAAACTTCTTCCGGTTTTTGACTGTTTGATACAGTATTCCCTTGGCTCACGAAACACTTCTTCATTGGTAACGGTCCAGGCAATACAGGCAACTGGAATTGCTATCAGGAATAAATAGATGATTTGATGCTGCAGGGAAGGCATAACCGGGCTAACATTAGTGAATAGGTTGTATTCCAATTTCAAAGCCAATATTGGTATTCACGTCGACTTATGACACATCAGGCCAAAAAATAATATAAGGGCTGGTTTATTTAACAGATTTGCCTTATCTTTTGGTTCGTATATTATATATATTTTATTAATAGTTCCAGCTATTTATAAACCAATATAAATATCAAAATGGCTCTGAGATTTTTCAATTTCTTTAAGAAATCCTATCAATATTGGCGACATTATTGCTCACCTGTGGATGAAATTTCCAGGGTAATCAAATAATTCAAACTATGCAAAAACCAATTTTTACCCCCTTCAAGTCAAATCGTAGTGCTTCCACCAAAAGAGCGATTAAAGGGTTTTACTTAATTCTGTCTTCCATTTTTATCACGCTGATCAATTTGCCTTTTTCTTTTGCGAAAATGGCTACTCCCCATTTCACCAAAAAGGATGCTGTGGTAGCAAGCGCTGTTCCATTGCCCGCTCCTGCACCTTCTCCTATCCCTTCTTTTAAGGGATTATTTTCCATGAAATCTGTATATGATAGCCTGCATCTTGATCTTTCCGGGTTAAGCAGACAGGCCTATGACTATGCATTGGAGGGTTGGGGAAAACTGATTGAACAGGGCAAGATCCTTAATCAGTCGGTAATGGCGATTGTTGATTTCAGCCAGCCAAGCACACAAAAAAGATTGTATATACTGGATATGGAGAATTACAGGGTATTGTTCAATACTCTGGTAGCGCACGGCAGGAATTCAGGCAAGGAAATGGCCAATTCTTTTTCCAATCGTGCATCTTCTTTTAAAAGCAGTCCCGGATTTTATATCACCGGCGATACCTATAATGGAGACAATGGATATTCGCTTAAGTTAACTGGAGTTGAGAAGGGCATCAATGATAATGCAGAGAACCGTGCAATTGTAATGCATGGGGCAGATTATGTAGATGAATCATGGATCGGCGCCCAGGGTTATATTGGCAGAAGCCTCGGTTGTCCTGCTGTTCCCCGTAAAGATGCAACTGATATTATTAATACCATCAAGAGTGGGGCCTGCCTCTTTATCTATGCGCCCACCAGGCAGTATGTTTCACATTCCGTGTTGCTGCATTAAATCAGGATATACATAAATAAATAGAATCTCATAGCTGATATATAAAAAGGTCCGCCGGCCAAAGGCCGGCGGACCTTTTTTAGGCCGCCTTACACATTGACTCATAAATCCTTAATTTAGCAACTCATTTAAGGATTATGCCTACCAACGCAAACAGACAATTCCTGGATTTCGAGAAGCCCGTCAAAGATCTGATTGACGAGATCGAAAGCGCAAAGCATCGCCAGGAGAAAACTCATATTGATATGAGTGATCTGATCAGGCGATTGGAACAGAATATCGTTGACAAGAGAAAAGAGATCACCCAGAATCTTAGCAGCTGGCAAAGAGTACAATTAAGCCGTCATCCGGACAGGCCCTATACACTCAAGTACATCGATAAGATGACGGAAGAATTTGTGGAGCTTTATGGTGACCGCAACGTGAAGGATGATAAAGCCATGGTAGGAGGCTTTGCTTCCATAGGTGGTGAAACTGTCATGCTTATCGGCCAGCAGAAGGGGATCAATACCAAAATGCGCCAATTGCGCAATTTCGGTATGGCCAATCCGGAAGGTTATCGCAAAGCCCTTCGACTGATGAAGCTGGCCGAGAAATTCAACAAGCCTGTTGTTACATTAATAGATACACCTGGTGCATTCCCAGGTCTGGAAGCGGAAGAAAGAGGACAGGGGGAAGCTATTGCACGGAATATTTATGAAATGATACGGCTGAAGGTACCTGTGATCTGCGTGATCATTGGTGAAGGGGCCAGTGGCGGTGCATTGGGTATTGGTGTGGGGGATAAAGTGTTTATGATGGAAAATACCTGGTATACAGTTATTAGCCCGGAGAGCTGTTCTTCCATATTATGGCGCAGCTGGGAAAAGAAAGAAATAGCTGCCGAACAACTGAGGCTTACAGCAGAAAAAATGCTTGGCTTTGGATTGATCGATGGTATCATTCCTGAACCAATTGGTGGCGCTCATTGGGATTATGATGAATCAGCAAAGATCCTCAAGAATTTTCTCCTTCCTGTAATTAAGGAGCTGAAGTCGATCCCTGCCGAACAGCGGGTAAAAAACCGCATTGAGAAGTTCGGAAAGATGGGTTTCTGGGAAGAAATCGCATCCTGATCAGGCTCACATTTTCATTCTTTTAATCTTAAATCATATAGTTTAGTTTTTATGTCACTCAGAGACAAATTTACCGGTACAGGTATCGCCATTGTAACACCATTTCATGCAGACGGATCAATTGATTGGGAAAGCTATAAAAAGCTCGTTGAGTTCTGGATAAAGGAAAAGGTGGAATACCTGGTTGTATTGGGTACTACTGGTGAAAGCGCTACCATTCATGGTAAAGAGAAACAGGAAGTGTTTTCCTTTATCAGCAAAACAGTAGCGGGGCGTATTCCCCTGATGGCAGGTATTGGCGGTAATGACACCAAAGAAGTGCTGGAAGGGTTCAAAACCTTTGACCTGAAAGGATATGATGCCATTCTTTCAGTATCTCCTTATTATAATAAACCTAACCAGGAAGGCCTCATTCACCATTATAGGGCACTGGATGCAGCAACTCCCTTGCCTGTTATGATCTATAATGTGCCTGGCCGCACGGGTCAGTCAATGACTGCAAAAACACAATTGACCATTGCACGGGAATGCAAGAATATATTCGGCACCAAGGAAGCCAGCGGAAGTTTTGAATTGATCAGTGAGATCATTAAAAACAAACCTGCTGATTTTATGGTAGTGAGTGGTGATGATGGGATCACGCTTCCCATGCTTGCCATAGGATCTGATGGTGTGATCTCTGTTGTTGCGAATGCTTATCCAAAAGGTTTTTCGGAGATGGTAAGATTGGGATTGCAGGGCAAATTCAAAGAAGCAGCAGTATACCATCATAAATACAGCGATATCATTACTTCCATGTTTGCGGAAGGAAGCCCAAGTGGTGTCAAGGCCTATCTCTTCGAAATGGGATTATGCCAGAATACATTCCGCCAGCCGGTTTGGCCGGTGAGTACCGGATTAATGGGCCAGATCAAGTCTTTGATGAAAGACGCTTCTTAAATCGACCTGAAAAACCTTTATCTGGGTTACAGGGTACAAAGAAATATTTATGGGCAGGATAATGTTTGCCACAATAGTCCCGATAGCAATCGGGATAATGCTGCCAACCGCGATCATGGCACAGGATACCGTCCTTTTGCAGATAAATCAACTGCCTTCTTATCATCCGGCAAACAGCGATATTTATATCGCCGGATCATTCAATGGCTGGAACCCCAATGACGATAAATATAAATTTTATAATGACGGATTTGGACACTACTATTTTAATCTTACTCTTCCCAAAGGAACCTATGAATATAAAATTACAAGAGGTGGCTGGGATAAAGGTGAGTGTAAAAACGGCGGAAACCCTGCACCTAACCGTGTATTGAAAATGCCTGAGGATAAATTGAATCGTATCAATATCGAAGATTGGGCAGACAGGTATCCTCCAAAACCCAAGGTCAGTACGGCAAGTAAAAATGTTCATATTCTCGATCCTGCATTCCTGATTCCTCAATTGGGGAGAACCCGGAGAATCTGGATTTACCTTCCTGAAGATTATGCAAAGGAGACAGCCAAACGATATCCTGTATTATATATGCAGGACGGGCAGAATCTGTTTGATGATACTACAAGTTATGCAGGAGAGTGGGGCATTGATGAATACATGGATCATTTAACCGAAGGCCAGTGTATTGTTGTAGGTATTGATCATGGTGGTGATAAACGGATGACTGAATACAATCCTTATGATAATAAGAAATTCGGTAAGGGCGAAGGAAAAAAATATGTTGATTTCTTAGTAAAGACGCTGAAGCCCTATATCGATAAGAATTTTCGAACGCTTCCTGAAATGCAGAATACGGGTATTGCCGGAAGCTCAATGGGAGGGCTGATCTCTTTGTATGCAGTATTGCAATATCCAGGGATTTTTGGGAAGGCCGGTATTTTCTCCCCCTCTTTATGGATAACGGATAATAAGATATTTACTGATATAAAGAAAAAGGCGGGGAAAACTGACTCCTATATTTACCTGTATGGAGGAAAGGCGGAAAGTGGTGAGATGGTTGTTGACCTGGTTAAGGCAGCAGACAGTTTTCAAGGCAGAACTAAAGGAAAGATCGTGACCGCAATCCGGGAAGGAGGTTTGCACAATGAGGCACGGTGGAGACTTGAGTTCCCGTTTTTTTATCGCGCAGTTCTTATTGATGGAACATTACCCACGCAAACGCTTGGCAATTGGTGGATGCAAAATCACTAAACTTTATAGGTAACTCCTTCAAGTGCCAGTTCTGAATTAGGAAAAACTTCTCTTGCTTCTACTTCAAATTCTTCCAGCGTATCATATTTACTGCTGAAATGTCCCAATAACAGCTTCTTTACGCCTGCTTTTTGAGCAATCTCGCCGGCCTGTTTCGCAGTAGTGTGAAAGCGTTCTGTTGCCCGGTCACGTAGTGTATCCAGGTAAGTTGATTCATGATAGATCATGTCCGCTCCCTGTATATAAGGTATAATTGTTTCAGTATAGCGGGTGTCTGCACAGTAGGCATATACCCTTCCTCTGGGTGCTTCTTCTGTTACCCATTCATTCTTTATTACCTCACCAGCGCTGGTCACAAAATCTTCTCCCATCCGGAGATTCTCATAAAAACTGAGAGGGATGAAATTTTCTTTTATTGCTTCAATGATCAGTTTCCTGGGTTTTCTTTTTTCGCGGAAAGAAAAGCCATAACATTCTATCCGGTGTTCGGTGGGAAAACATTTGATCTCGATCTTTTCATTATCCACCAGGGTGGCTTCACCTGAAATAGTATGAAAATGGAGCGGGTAACAAAGTCGCGTATCAGCCACCTTCAGCTGAATTTCAATGATCTCCTGTAAAGGAGAGGGACCAAACACATGAAGTTCCTGCTGGTGATTGAGTAAACTAAAGGAATTGATCAGTCCAACCAGGCCATAGTAGTGGTCGCCATGAAGGTGTGATATAAATATATGTGAGATCTTTCCCCTTCTGATCTTATAATTGATCATCTGGATCTGGGTACCCTCTCCGCAATCCACGAGAAAATTCTGACCGTCCAGTGTTACCACCTGGCTGGTAGGGTGCCTGTCGAAGGCCGGTACAGCAGAATTATTACCCAAGATCGTCACCGCGAGCATGCGGCTAAAATACTTCATCCTATTGATACTTGTGCAAGGTCATTTTTATATCGTGCAAATAACTTTGACCAAACAGATTAAGATGGATAAGTAAGGGGAATAAATTGCATATATCCCATTGTTCCTGGTAGTTTGGAGGTAACGGAAAATGATGGTGATACGATTCGTAAAATGCTTTATCGAACCCGCCGAATAAAGTTGTCATGGCAAGATCAACGCTACGGTGTCCGAAATAAACAGCCGGGTCAATGAGTACAGGTAGTGAATCTTTATTGCACATAAAATTCCCGCTCCAGAGATCGCCATGAAGGAGGGAAGGTTTTTCGATGTTAAATAGCGTATCCAGTTTTTTATATAAACTTTCAAAACCATCAGCTTCCTTTTTTGAAAGCAGGTGATTAGCCAGCGCCATTTCAATCTGGGGAATAAGCCGGTGGCGGATAAAGAATTTTGTCCAGGAATCAGTCGGCTCATTTTGCTGTGGTAAAGCTCCCATGTAATTATTGTATTCAAATCCGAAATGAGCGTGTGTGCAGTGATGAAGATTAGCGAGCTGTTCGCCAAATTTTTTCCAGAAGCTATCTGTTTTAAGTCCCTGTTCAATCCATTCCAGTACCAATAACTGATCATCTTCATATATTCCGCAAAAGAATACGGTCGGGATTTGTATCAGATTTTGACTGGACAGGAATTCCAGTCCCTGCTTTTCTTTCTCAAAAAGGCCGGGGAATTTGTCTGCTTTATTGGTTTTAAGGAAAAATGCAAATTTCTGATTGACGAGAAGGCGATAGGTATTGTTGATGGAACCGCCACCTATCGGGGACAGGTTTATGGATGAAACCGGAAGGCCCTGCAGGGCCGGAAATTTGTTAACAAGACTTTTAAGGAAGTATTCCATCCGGAAATAATAGATTAGCGACCGGTATCAATATCCTGATAACTTACGGGATAATAGGAAAAACACGATTAACGGCATAAATCAGCCATAATCTGTGCTCCTGACGGTTTTTTGGATTGCCAGCGCTTCTGAGGTTAGAGTGCATTTCAGAAGGTTAATAAGGTTATTCGTCCAGCAATTCCCGTTCAATTTCCTCCATTTGCACAATATCCCAGGCCTCGCTTTGAGAGGGCGTAACATTCATAAGTTCCAAAAGTTCGCTTTGGTCAAGAAATTGCTCCACTCCAGGCTGCATTTCACAAATCACAAAAGAAGCGTTATTTTCATAGAAGCTTTGCTGAATTTCTACCAATTTTTCTCCGGCAGCGTTATCAATGGTTTCAATGTCTTTGAGGATCAGCACCAGGTTTTTAACGTCATTTTGCAGGTAGGGAAGTAAACAGGAGGCCAGTTCCTCTGTCATACTAGCAGAAAGTGTGGGTCCCGGTACCGTGATGGCATGAAATTTCTCTTTGGTATCTATTTTGACCTCCATAATTACCTATTTAGGATTCATTGCAGTAAAGTGCGAGAAAACAAAGTAGATAAACAACTTAATTTATCCCCGTTTCGTTTATAATTAGGGAAGAACAGGAACCGAATTTATTTGTTAATATTGTAACACAACTATTTATCTAAGATGGATAATAACTTTTCAGCCCAGGTTAAAGAGATAATATCATTCAGCAGAGAGGAGGCATTAAGGCTTGGGAATGATTTTATCGGAACCGAGCATCTCCTGCTCGGCCTGATACGTGAAGGAGATAATACAGCAGTTCGCATCTTGAAAAGCTTTAATGTTGATCTATATGAGCTTCGAAAGGAAATTGAACTTGCTGTCAAGGATAAAACCGGCAAGAACATTGCAAACATTAATAGTCTGCCGCTTACCAAGCAGGCGGAGAAAGTGATCCGTGTGACCGTACTCGAAGCAAAAGCCCTAAAAAGCACTACCGTTGAGACAGAACACCTGATGCTTTCAATACTAAAGAACAAAGAAAATATTGCTACCCAAATTCTAAATCAATTCGACGTGGACTACGATCTATTCAGGCAGGAGCTGGGCATCGTAAAGTCAAACGATCCCCGTGCCGATTATACAGAAGACAATGATGACGATTTCGAAGACGAGAAAAAGTACTCTCAGCAAAAAGGGGCAAAACAGGGTGCCACTGCCAAAAGCAAGACACCGGTACTCGATAATTTCGGCCGCGATATCACAAAGCTGGCTGAAATGGGTGCTTTAGACCCCATTGTGGGACGTGAATCTGAGATTGAAAGAGTATCACAGATACTTTCCCGTCGTAAAAAGAATAACCCGATCCTCATTGGTGAACCCGGCGTAGGTAAAACAGCCATAGTGGAAGGCCTTGCCCTTCGCATAGTACAGCGTAAGGTTTCCAGGGTTTTATTTGATAAACGCGTTATTTCTCTTGACCTGGCAGCCCTTGTGGCCGGTACCAAATACCGTGGCCAGTTTGAAGAAAGAATGAAAGCGATCATGAATGAACTTGAAAAGAACCGGGATGTGATCCTGTTCATTGATGAGCTGCATACCATTGTAGGAGCTGGTGGTGCCAGTGGTTCACTGGATGCCAGCAATATCTTCAAGCCAGCTCTGGCGAGAGGTGAACTGCAATGTATTGGTGCATCCACTCTGGATGAGTACCGCATGTACATTGAAAAAGATGGTGCACTGGATCGCAGGTTCCAGAAAGTAATGGTGGATCCTCCAAGCGTGGACGATACCATATTAATATTGAACAATATCAAATCCAAGTACGAAGATTACCACAATGTGATCTACGATAATGAAGCTATTGACGCTTGCGTCAAGCTGAGTGACCGCTATATCACAGATCGCCTTCTCCCGGATAAAGCTATTGACGTAATGGATGAAGTGGGAGCAAGGGTTCACCTCAAGAATATCAACGTTCCTGAAAACATCGTTGACCTTGAGAAGAAGATCGAGGATGTGAAGAATGAGAAGAATAAAGTGGTGAAGAGCCAGAAGTTTGAAGAAGCAGCTTCGCTGCGTGATACAGAAAAGAGACTGGCGGAAGACCTCGAGAAAGCAAAGATCGACTGGGAAGAAGAAAGCAAACATAAACGCTATCCCATCAATGAAGAGGCTATTGCGGAAGTAGTGAGTATGATGACTGGCATTCCTGTAAAGAGAATGGTACAGGCGGAAACCGAGAAACTTCGCAAGATGTCTGTTGATATGAAGGATATGGTGATTGGACAGGATGAAGCGATCTCAAAAGTGGTGAAAGCCATCCAGCGTAACCGCGTTGGTCTGAAAGATCCGAAGAAGCCGATCGGTACCTTCATCTTCCTGGGACCTACCGGTGTTGGTAAAACAGAGTTGGCCAGAGCGCTCGCCCGGTACATGTTTGATTCAGAAGATGCGCTGGTTCGTATCGATATGAGTGAATACATGGAGAAATTCACGGTTAGCAGGCTGATTGGTGCGCCTCCCGGATACGTAGGTTACGAAGAAGGCGGACAGCTTACTGAAAGGGTACGCCGTAAACCTTATAGCGTGATCCTGCTGGATGAAATTGAAAAAGCACACCCGGATATATACAATATATTGTTGCAGGTGCTGGATGATGGCCAGCTGACCGATGGTCTGGGAAGAAAGGTTGATTTCAAGAATACCCTTATCATCATGACCTCCAATATCGGGGTACGTCAGCTGAAGGACTTTGGCGCAGGTGTGGGCTTTGCTACATCAGCAAGAGTGGAAAATGAAGATGAAGCTAACAAGGCCGTAATTGAAAAGGCTTTGAAAAGGACCTTCTCTCCAGAATTCCTGAACCGTATTGATGATATCGTGATCTTTAACAGCCTTAGCAAGGACAATATCTTTAGCATTATCGATATCCTGATGAAGGGTGTAATGAAACGCCTGGCCAATCTTGGATTTACGCTTATGCTGACAGAAGATGCCAAAGGATTCCTGGCAGATAAAGGATATGATGTTCAGTTTGGCGCCCGTCCGTTGCACAGGGCTATCCAGAAATACCTGGAAGATCCACTAGCGGAAGAGATCCTCAATTTAAATGTAAAAGCAGGGGATACGCTTGAGGCCGACCTTGATAAGGACAACAATAAATTAAAGTTTAATTTTCGCAAGGTAGAGACGAAATCGAAAGCGTAAGCTCATCAAATAATAGACGAAGAGTCCCCCGCCGCCGGCGGGGGACTCTTTTTTTTTAATACTATTCAATCCTGTAATTATTTATCAAATTATAGTTAGTTATAGTTAATTATAGGGTAAGTAGTAAATTTGAACCGACTTAATAATAGTCCATTAATATCCCGGATGAGCAGGAAAATTATCATTACCATTGATGGCTGGAGCAGCTGTGGAAAGAGTACGCTTGCAAAGCAACTGGCTAAATCATTGGGCTATGTATATGTTGACAGCGGCGCCATGTACCGTGCCATTACACTTTATTTCTTACGCAATCACGTTGACTGGACCGATAAAAAGGAAGTCAAAAAGGCACTGGGAGAGATTATCCTGGACTTTCACTTTAATCCAAAAACAGAGAACAGTGAAATGTACCTGAATGATGAAAATGTGGAGTATGTGATCCGTGACCTGGTGATAGCAGAAAAAGTAAGTGATGTAGCTGCAATTAAGGAAGTAAGAGAATATGCAGTAGCCCAGCAGCAGAATATGGGAAAAAAGAAGGGAATTGTAATGGATGGCCGGGATATTGGCACTGTTGTATTTCCAAAAGCGGAACTGAAAATATTCATGACTGCGGATAATGCCGTTCGGGTGGAGCGGAGATTTAAAGAGCTGTATGAAAAGAACCCCAATGTTTCCATTGAAGAAGTCAAGAACAACCTCGAAATGAGGGATTATATAGATTCCCACCGGGAAGTGAGTCCTCTTCGCCAGGCTGAGGATGCACAAGTGCTTGATAATACAAATGTTTCAGAGGAGCAGCAGCTCAAAATTGCCCTGGAATGGGCAATGACCAAAATCAAGAAATAGATTTTACGGGTACATTTTGACCCTTTACGGGTTTGGATTATCAATAATTCGATTGATCTTGTTCTATCAATTTTTCCCGTACTCCCTTGAAATAAACTACAGGCCGCAACAGTACCCATTCTGCACTAAGGCCAAAATCTTTAAGCATATCCTCTGTTATTTTATCAGGTTTTTGCCTGTAGTAATTTCCCTTCCTATTAATCTCCGCAATCAACCTCTGATTCACCATCAATCGATGGTTTAAAACAATCCCGCAGTACTGCGGGAACAGCCATCACCTGTCCGCACAATATTGTGTGGATCCACCCTGGAACTTAAAAACCTGAAAGCATGAAAAAATTATTACTCCTGGCTATCGCGTACTTCACATTAAGTACCCATGGCAAACTCAACGCACAATGTACAGTATCGAACCCTGTAATTACTAATGTAAGCCGCATTTCAAATGGCAATGGTACCTGCACGCTCAAATTTGATCTAAGCTTTACCATGCAGAACAACAATGGTAACAAAACAATTGTGATCCATTTATGGTCAGGCGCCAATTATCCGAGCCCTGGCATCTGCTATGCAGGTGGCGGTGGTTGCGGACAGCCAACTGCAGCGCAGTTATCCGGTTCATATGGCTCCATTGTTATCGATAATAATACTACTCCTCCAACCGCTTACGGAACGTATCCGTTCAGGAGTGGTGTGACCATTCTTTCTACCAGTACCATAACCAGGTCAGGAGGTGGAAATAACAGCACCCCATTCAATTTCACGATTTCACAAATCACCATTCCAGGCGTGCCCTGTTCCGGGGGCGTTGTGATCAAAGGTGATATATGGTCAACCAATTCCGGTTCATTGGGATCTGGTACCAATCCGCAGTGTGCTACCTCAAATATCTTTTTAAATATAGGAGATCCTGCCATTACCGGTTTTAAGACCTGTACCGATCCACGCAGAATCAATTTTGGAGTAAGCACCAGCAGCGCAACACCCATCACCGTTACCTACAAGATCTATAAAAGTGATGGCAATCTCACATTTGATGCAAGCACTGACCTGGATGTAACGCTAGCGGGTTCTGATCCAATAACAGTTTCATCAGCTACCAGCCCACAGGGAAGAAGCGTAGGTTTTACAGGTGATAATGCACCGGCCGAGCACAGTGATTATTGGGTAGTGGTAAGTTATACTCCAGCAGGCGGTACCACATTCAGCGTGGCTCAATTGATGTTGAATGGTAATTGCATAGGCCTTCCAGTTGAATTCAGGTCATTCTCAGCCACACGTGAAGGAAATAATGTAAACCTGGTCTGGGAAACAGCTTCCGAATCAAACAACAAAGGATTTGAAGTACAGCGAATGATTACGGGCAATACCTGGGAAACACTGGCATTTGCCAAAACGAAAGCTATTGATGGAAACAGTTCAACCACGCTGCAGTATAGTTACAAAGACAATAACCCGGTTAAATCAGGCAGTCAATACCGGATCCGGCAAATTGATCAGGATGAAAAAAGCAAATACAGCGTGATCCGTTCGGTAACCGGTGTGGGAAGCTCAGGCAAAATATTGATCTATCCGAATCCAAGCAGTGATGGAAAGGTTACACTTTCCTTCCAAAATGCAAGCGGTTCTCATGATATTACCATTTCCGATGCGAGTGGAAGAGTAGTACGTAAATGGAAAGGAATGATAGGTGATAATCTTACAGTAGATAATCTCGCTTCAGGGTTTTATAGTGTGTCTGTGATCGTAACAGAAACAGGAGAACAAATGGTAGAAAAGATAATAGTAAGAAGGCAATAACTATTTGTTTCCAGGAAGGGTTAATTATGAGTACGCCCGTTCGATATTTAAAAAATATTCGAACGGGCGTATCTCTTTTATAGAATAAGTTTATTGCGCTTTCTTCACATCCAGCAATTCAACTTCAAAGATCAATGTAGAACCACCGGGGATAGGACCATTATCATAGGTGCCGTATCCAAGCGTATGCGGAACATATAATTTGTATTTGGAACCCACACTCATTAACTGAAGTCCTTCTGTCCAGCCTGCAATTACGCGGTTCAAAGGAAAAGTAATGGGCGCGCCACGTGTATAGGAATTGTCGAATTCTGTACCATTCAGCAATGTTCCTTTATAGTTGCAGGTTACGCTATCAGTAGGTCCGGGTTTAGCGCCAGTACCTTCAGTGATCACTTCATACTGTAAACCACTGGCAGTAGTTTTTACGCCAGGTTTTGTTTTATTCTGAGCTAAAAAGGCGGCACCCGCATCCAGGTTACCTTTTGATTTCCCTTCCTGTGCCTTGCCCATAGCTGCATTCATCGTGCTATTGCAGGTTGCTTCATCCAAACGCAATTTCTTTCCAGCCAGCACATCTTTAATAGCCTGGCTCAAAATGCTGGTATTTATATTGGTAATGCCCTGCTCTTTGTAAAAGCTTGCAATGCTAACACCCATTGCGTAGCTGGTAGAATCATTCAGGGATTTCAAAGAGATCGGAGCTGCTGCCGTTGTCCCGGTTTTAACTGGCGTTTTTGGCTTTGTAGTGGTTTGAGAGAAACCCGTCACAAATACAGATAGGGATAAGATAAAAAGAAATAACTTCTTCATAGATTGTTTTTAATTAAGGTGCAAAAATAACCGCAATAGCCCGTATTTCATATCGGTATCTGTTAATTTCAATTTTTACATAATAATTTCGCATAATGCAAGAATTTGTTACGCCTATTGAAGTCAGGTGGTCTGACCTTGACCCGAATGTACATGTCCGGCATTCAGTGTATTACGACTGGGGAGCGCTTTGTCGAATAAGGTTCCTGAATGAACATGGTCTCTCTACGGCCACGATGCAGCAATTACAGATCGGGCCAATTTTATTCCGTGAGGAATGTATTTTCAAGCGGGAAATAAGGCTGGGTGATCCGGTAACTATTAATGTTGAACTGGTGAAATCCCGAAAGGATTATTCAAGGTGGACCTTTCGTCACACCATGATGAAGAATCCTGGGACCCTTGCAGCGATACTTACAGTAGATGGCGCATGGATTGATATTGCAAAAAGAAAACTGGCCAACCCATATGAGGTGGTGGCGGCCACCTTTGAGGCGATGCCGAGGGCTGAAGATTTTCAATGGACAGAATAATACTCTTCTGCCTTGGTTCGTGGCTCACGAACCACAAAAGGCATTATGACCGTATGGTTCGTGAGACACGAACCACGGCGTGCTAACGGTTAGCTATTACTGGCTCAAACGATTTCACTCTATTGGGGTATTTCGCTGCATAGCCATTCACCAGGTTGCGGATGAACAGGCTTTCCTTATAAGTAGTCAGTAATTCTTTCAGGTCTTCAGGTTCTGTTAACTGGGTATCGTTGGGAATATAACCCATTCCATAAAACTGTCCCTTCCATACCAGTACACAGGATTGCTCTTCATCTTTCAATCCATTTTCAATAATGGCGAATGAAGGTTGATCATTCAGTGATTGAATAGCTTCCTCAACCCGCCTGTTATAATTTGCTGGTTTCTCCTTCTGCTGGCAGGCACCATAGCAGGTAGCCTCCTTTATTCCTTCACAATCTGCATGGTCAGGCTGAATGAAACAGAGTTTTGGACACAGATTGAAATCGCGGATAAGTTTCCGGAGAATGGTGTGCCCATCGGTCAAATAATGAAACGTACATACCGCAGGCAATTGTTTTTTGTTCTTTTCAATAGCAAGACGCTGGTAACCATTCCGGTCCTCGTAAACAAATATGCCATAGGTGTCTTCCCATCTTTTCTGCGAATAGTTGAAGATGGGCCATAGTTTTTTTATTTCTGTCGATTCCAGAATGCAGGCCATCAGGTCGGTAGCACATTCTTTGAAACTTATGGAATAAACATGTCGCAGAAAATTCTGTTTTTGCCTGCTTTGCGAGTTATTGCTGAAATGACTGTTTACCCGGTAACGGATATTTTTTGCTTTACCAACATAAATGATCTTTCCTTTTTCATTGTGGAAATAATAAACGCCGGGTGTATAAGGCAGCGCATCAAAATGTTCTTTGGGAACATTGGGAGGAAGAATGAACTCTTTTGAATTACGCTGCAGACTTTTCTCGATGAAATTTTCTTTATCGTTTTCCAGTAATAACTGGAATACTTTCACGGTAGCTTCTGTATCTCCACCAGCCCGATGGCGATCGTTAATGGTAATGCCAAGCGTATGACAAAGATTGCCGAGGCTATAGGAAGGAAAGCCTGGAAATATCCTGCGGCTTAATCGTACGGTGCAAAGTTTTCTTTCATTGTAATCAAAACCAGCCTGGGAAAGATGGGCCTTTACGAAGGAGTAATCGAAATTGACATTATGGGCCACAAATATCCGGTCCTTCAGAATGGCATGGATATTCCCCGCTACTTCTTCAAAAAGCGGGGCGGATTGAACCATATCATCCGTGATGCCGGTCATGGCCTGGATATAACGGGGAATAGGCTGAAGGGGATTGATCAGGGTCTCAAACTTCTCAACCACTTTGTGACCGTCCAGCACATGGATCGAGATCTCTGTTATTCCATTTGCTGCGGCATATCCGCCAGTAGTTTCTATGTCAACGATTGCATACATAAAGTGATTGTTAATTCACCGGGCGTGGATTAGATTGGGACGACTAATTTCGTAAAAATTCCGGAGCTAATGGACGATGATAAGATATTAATGTTCAGGAACAGGCTGGTCAAACAGGCAAAGCATTTGGGGAAACAGGCAAAACGTCAGCAGATCCAGTGTTATCGCCTGTATGACCATGATTTACCGGAGTTTCCTTTCTGTATCGAATATTATGGTGATAAATTATATGTAGCAGAATACAGACGCCGGCATGGACTTACCGAGGAAGCGCATGCAGTCTGGCTCCAGCAGAGTAAAGCCGCCATTGCTGAAACCCTGGGCATTCCGATTGAAAGTATTTTCTTTCGCCTGCGTCAACGCAAACAGGGACGGCAGGGACAATACCAGCGGCTGGATGAAGAACAGCATGAATTTGTGGTAGAAGAAAATGGTTTGAAGTTCCTGGTAAACCTCACTGATTATCTGGATACAGGCCTGTTCCTTGATCACAGGCTCACGCGACAAATGGTGAGGGAACAGAGTAATGGCAGGAAGGTACTCAATCTCTTTGCCTATACCGGTTCCTTTTCTGTATATGCTGCTTCAGGAGGAGCGGAAGAGGTGGTAACGGTGGATCTGTCGAAAACCTATTTAAGCTGGGCACAAAGGAATATGGAATTAAATGGTTTTACCGATCTGGGAAAGTATAAATTCAGGCACGCTGATGTAAAACAATACCTGAAAGAATTATCTCCCAATCAATTCGACCTGGTTGTGATGGACCCACCCACCTTCAGCAATAGCCAGCGAATGGAGGATATACTGGATATTCAGCGTGACCATGTAGCACTCATAAATGATTGCATCCAATCAATGGTGCCAGGTGGAACACTTTACTTCAGCACCAATTACACCAAATTCATTCTTGACGAGGCTGCAATTAAAGCCATCCTGATGGCTAACGGGAGCATAAAAAACATAACAAGAGCAACAACTCCCTTTGATTTTGAAGGCAAACTGTCCCGGTATTGTTATTTGATCAAAAAATAGTGGAAACGGCACAGAAGTTTTTGAAATAAAAAGGGCCCTGACAGCTGTCAGGGCCCTTTTTATTATTTATTTTTTATCAGGCTGTTGTCTTCAATACATCATTCATATTCCTGACGGCATCCGCGCTCTTGCTGAACAAGGCTTTTTCATCAGCATTGAGATCAAAGTCGACGATCTTTTCCCAGCCTTTCCTGCCGAGTACAACTGGTACACCGAGACAGATATCTTTTTGTCCGTATTCACCATCCAGTGCCACAGAACAGCTGATCAGTTTCTTTTCATCTCTGACAATAGCTTCTACCATTGCGGCACCAGCAGCACCAGGTGCATACCATGCAGAAGTACCGATCAGTTTGGTAAGGGTGGCACCACCCACCATGGTATCAGCAACAATTTTATCCTGCTGTTCTTTACTGAGGAATTTCGTTACTGGCTGGCTGTTCCAGGTAGCAAGGCGAATAAGAGGGATCATGGTAGTATCACCGTGACCGCCAACTACGATGGCGTTCAGATCAGCGGCGCTGCAATTCAGGTGCTGGCTCAGCTGGTACCTGAAACGACTGCTATCCAGTGCACCACCCATACCGATCAGCTTATTTTTTGCAATACCGGTTGATTTAAGTGCATGATATGTCATGGTATCCATTGGATTACTAACCACAATGATGATAGCATCGGGAGAATGTTTTATGATACTTTCAGCAACACCCTTAACGATGCCGGCATTAACGCCAATCAGTTCTTCGCGTGTCATCCCAGGTTTGCGAGGAAGTCCGGATGTGATCACTACGACTTCACTGCCAGCAGTTTTTGAATAATCATTTGTGGAACCGATGATACGCGTATCAAAACCCAGGAGATGAGCACACTGCTGCATGTCCTGTGCTTTGCCTTCGGCAATACCTTCTTTAATGTCCAGCAATACCAGTTCATCGCATAATTCTTTGCGGGCAATATTATCAGCAGTGGTAGCTCCTACGGCTCCAGCGCCTACTACTGTTATTTTCATGAATGGAAATATTTAGAGGAATGAGAAATTGTTTTAGGTTTTATCTGCATCGGGTCTGTCAAACAGGGTGCAAATATAAGAAAGAGCGAGGAAGAGAACGAGAGCCATATTCACCGCTTTCGTTCTCTTCCTCGCTCTCACTTTGACGCTGACCTTCTATTTAAATTTTTCTAAAACTTTCTCTATCGGAAGGGAACCTTCAAAAGTATCGATCAGGTTGCCGGATTTATCATAAAAGGCCAGGAAGGGCAAGGTGCGTACATTAAAGAAGGGTGGGAGGATAAAGCTGATATCACGGCCCATGGTAATATTTTTGAAGCGTTGAAGATCGTAGTGTGTATAGAATTCCTTCATCTTGTCGAATGGCATAGGTGTGGCCATTACGATCTGGATCTTTTTGAACTTATCGATATTCTTAATGAGCTCTTCCGTTTCATGCTTGCAATGATCACATTCCGGACTGAACAGTATGAGGAAAACCGGTTTTTTAGCCGCCAGCTGGTCCTTCGTAAATAGCGTTACACTGTCAACCTTCAATATTTTGAAAGGAGGAACAGTAGGAAAGCGTTTGAAGGGC
>JAJKIP010000227.1 GCA_021154405.1 Segetibacter sp.
AGATATGGCTGGAGATAAACCGGCTGGATACCGAGTTATTATATGTAACCTCACTCCCGGCAGGATTGGGTTCTAATGATATTGGACTTGACCGCGGACTATTGGGAGGAGAAGCAGTCGTGAAGTTTGTGAAAACAGGAAGAAAGATCCTGATGATCCAGCCCAATTATAGTTATCGGGCAGTAACTAATGACGCAGCAGAACGAAGGGCGGTGGAACAATCCTTTGCGCAATCTGTGTTGTGGGGGTTTACAGTAGAAGCGGAAACAGGTGATCATTACCTGGTAGAGGCTACTGATTTTCTTATGCGAGATGCCATGAAGGTCAGCAATCAATTACGCACCAGTCAGCAGGGAAATTATACACTGGACAGAAGCCGGTCTTCCATCTATCTTCCCCGTACTAAAAATTTTCCGTTAAACACTGAGTTTGAAACAACTGTTACGTTTACCAACAATTCTGGAGAAGCAGGTAATTATGTTCAGTCAGTAACCCCATCTGCTGATGCAATTACGATACGTATGCATCAATCCTTTGTCCAGCTACCAAACAATAATTATAAGCCAAGAATGTTTGATCCACGGTCCGGATATTTTCCGACTTCCTATTATGATTACAGTACGCCGATCTATGAGCCGATAGAAAAGTTTTTTATTGTTCGACATCGTTTACAAAAGAAAGATCCTACTGCCGCCCGGAGTGAAGCCGTGAAACCAATCATCTATTATTTGGATAATGGCACGCCTGAACCTATCCGATCAGCTTTGCTGGAAGGAGCCAGTTGGTGGAACCAGGCATTTGAAGCAGCAGGATATATCAATGCGTTCCAGGTAAAAGTTTTACCGGAAGATGCCGACCCTATGGATGTGCGATATAATGTTATCAATTGGGTACATCGATCTACCAGGGGCTGGAGCTATGGCGCATCAGTAACTGATCCGCGAACAGGTGAGATTATCAAGGGAAATGTTACACTTGGATCATTGAGAGTCCGACAGGATTACCTGATTGCCACTGGGTTATTAGCTCCATTTGATCCCGATACCTATCGGGACGGCAAGGATAACAAGATGCTGAAGATGGCACTGGAGCGTTTAAAACAACTGGCAGCACATGAGGTTGGGCATACATTGGGCTTAATGCATAACTATGCAGCCAGTGTATCCAATAGAGCCAGTGTGATGGACTACCCCCACCCGCTTGTGCTGCTGAATACAGAAGGCAATATTTACCTGGATAATGCATACGATAACAAGATCGGCGACTGGGACAGGGAAGCGATCAAATTTGGTTACCAGGATTTCCCCGCCGGCACTGATGAACCAACCGCATTAAATAAGATCCTTACAGATGAAGCAGCCCGCGGTTTACAATTCATATCAGACCGCGATGCACGAACTCCGGGAGGTTTGCACCCACAGGCCCATTTATGGGACAATGGAGCGGATGCCGTTACAGAATTACGGGAAGTGATGAAAGTGCGTGCAAAGGCTTTAAGTCAATTTGGAGTAAATGATATTCGTCCGGGTATGCCAATGGCCATGCTTGAGGACGTGCTGGTGCCGGTATATTTCTATCATCGCTACCAGGTGGAGGCCGTTACCAAAATGGTGGGAGGTATGTATTATTCTTATGCTTTGCGGGGAGATAACCAGGTGGTGACCCGTTCTCTTTCAAAACAGGAACAATCAAAAGCCTTAAGCGCAGTAATAGATTGTATGGACCCTGGCTTCCTGATATTACCCGATCGTATAGCTCAATTAATTCCTCCCCGGCCAGCAGGCTATGATTTCGGAAGGGAGCTATTTCGCAAAAGAACGGGATTGGCTTTTGATGTGTTGTCACCAGCCGAGACAGGCGCTGACCTTCCCCTCTCCTTTTTATTTAATGTAGAGCGATTGAACAGGATGGCTGAATATGAGACTACCAGTAAAGGACTTGGTGTAATTGAAATGATCGATACGCTGTTCAGGCATACCTGGAAGGCAAAACCAGAAACTGGGATAAAGCGACTGATACAGTTACAGACCTCACAGGTTTTGCTTACCTATTTGTTAGCTACAAGCATAAATGACAATGCATCGTTTGCGGTGAAAGCAGCGATACAGGCGAAGCTTAAGGACCTGGAAACCTATGTGACCAACCAGATCAAAGGCACAACTGATGAAACCTATATGGGGCATTTGTTATTGGCACAGGAACGAATGAAGGATGCGAGTAAAGCAAAAGCAACTATTCATAAAGAAATCCCTCCCGGCTCTCCTATTGGTTGTGATGAATAAAACAAACCCGAGTTTTGCGGCTATTGTGAATTTACCCTGGTTTGACGATATCGTTCAGAAAGAACAGTTACATGCTAAAGACGGGCATTGGGTGAGTGTTTCAGGTATAGGCGATCGTGAATCCTGGAGTTTTAGCGAGGAATGGTCTACTCATGCAGAAACCGGGCAGCAGAAAACCTGGGATTGGACAGCGGATGAAAGACTTCAGTTATTTTTTAAGGAAACAAAAACAGAGCCTTCTCAATTGCCTGGAAAGCTGGTATTGGATGCTGGCTGTGGAAACGGCCAGTTAACGCGTGCGATAGCTTCTGCTGGTGCTTATGTTGTTGGAATAGATAAACAGGCTCATTTACCAAATGGGGATGATAGATGCCAGTTTGTACAGTGTGATTTTGATGATCCGCCGTTTTGGAAGGAAAGTTTTGATATTATTATCGCGAATGGGTCGATACATCATACTAAAAATACATTCCAATCTTTTCAGGCTCTGGCATCATTGGTAAAGCAGGGAGGGAAAATATATGTGTGGGTATATAAAAAACAAACCGGCTTCAAAAGAATACTTACCGCTGCATTGGACTTTTTCCGATTCTTTATCAGTCGCTTCCCTTCAAGACTACAAAGATTCATTGTTAACAGGCAGACTGATTTCTTTTATCTACTCTCCCGCGTTCGGAAAGGTGAAAACTCCAAACGCTCAAAGGAAGAAATTCGAATTAATATCTACGATGCGTTTACGCCTCGTTACCGGCATTATCATACGAGGGAGGAAGTTGCAAAATGGTTTAAGCAATGTAGTTTTGATCGTACTGAGGTAACCCATGATAATAACAGGTATGGGTTTGGAATGGTGGGATTAAAAGAAAGGTCCTGATAAGAATTTCTACATGAATATAAAAGTGTGAAAAACAAGAAAAACAAAATACTCGTATATCGGTTCAAAGTAGTCTGTTATTTTATTTCTTAAATATTTTTAGTGACAAATAGATTCCAACTATCAGTATTTGTATTGCAGTTAAACAAATTAAATAGAACCACCACCCAAGCGCAGACCCAACTTCGCTTTTATAAAACAGGCTATAGTAAATTGCAATACTGTAAGCCAACAAGAATATAAGGTTTATAACTGCAAAATATCTACTGAATTTAAATGAAATAAATATCAAAATCAGGCAAATTATAGAACTCGCGAACAAAATATAATTATCACTCCTTTTATATATCACTTTTCTCCTCAGGACAAGTTTCTATCCCAAAAGCTAGCAGTATTGCCGGCATTCCTCCCATTCTTAACAAACTTTCTTTTGCTTTTTCTGCTTTTTTGATAAAGTAGGGATGATTACGATAAGTTTCCATATTCTTATTGAGTACAAAATTTGAATAGTCTGGTTTGATCTTAGTTTCAGGATATTTCTTCATTTCATTTAATTTTAATACAAAATTATTTTATTTTTCTTCTCCCAACGATTAATAAGCATTTATTTCCAGGCTCATATGGAATAAATTCCAGGCCATCAATAGAACCGTATAGCTCAAAAATCATATAAATCTCATCCCAGTATTTATTTATTTTCATTTGATACAGCCGCATTTTCGATTCTGTATTTGCTTCTACCAGGATAAATGCATCAGGAAATTGTTCAGTAAACATAATTGCAATTTGGGCTACACTTACAAGTACTTTTTCTGTATCCTTGTTATTAGTGATAATCATGTCATTACTTATCTCTCCATATTCATCTGCATCACCAAAACCCAGGTTATAGCAATCGTAGACAAAGGACGGAATTAAGGTAAATTCTACACTCTTCTTTATTGTTCCCTTAGGACCAATGCTATAAAATGTAAATGATAGAAAATCCTCACTATGCTCTATTTTATAAGTTTCCAGATGCACGGCGTCAATTTAAAATGACGCGCAAATTATTGGTAGCTATTTAATATACAAGGTGAAAAACACCAAAGAGAAATGTTCTTTTAATGTGAGTCTTAATTGGAAGTTATAAAAAGAGATGCCAGATAGATAACCCGTAAAAGCACATAAAATCATGTTTTTTCACTGATTGAATAATCATTCACTACACCCATATTGCATCCTTAAATAAGATGCCATGAAAAAAGATCTATTTGATACTTCATAAAGTTAATCGCACAAACTTGTAATTAATGGTAAGCGTTTTGCTTGATCCTGGTTTGAAAGTTGGAAGTTTCACACCCTGCAGGAAAATAGTAAAACGCTCACATTTCTTTCGCTTTATTAGCTAAAGGAGCGTGGGCGTTCTTATTGCAAGGTAGGGCATTCCAACCCCTCAAACCAGTAAGTAAACCCCACGCTCCTATAGTTTATACCTGGCTTCTGTTTCATTAGCCGGTTTAATAGAATAGTTCAGCATGGTAAAGGAAAACAGCTTCCCTATTCTGTATCTATTAAACTTAATGTTATGAAAACAGCAGAAAAAGGCTTTAGGAATAACTTCAGAAAATTCAGGGCCTCAACCAAAAAAGTTCCCTGTGATACCAAACTTCCACTGTACTGGCAATTAATTGAAGATTGTATGGAAAAAAATAGTGAGAATGTAGAGTTTGTCAGGGAAAGGTGGAACGGGTATACTATGACGAGAATAATGCGGCTCGAAAAGAAAATGAGTCTCTGACAAGGAATGTATAATTAATCCGTGCCCATGTTGAGTTTGTGTACAAATCCAGGAATGCTCTAGTTACCATCGTCGGGCTTTCCTCAACCCTTCTCAATATTATCACCTTGATTACCAGCGAAAAAGAGACTATTCCGAGTGATTAGGCCAATTACATAGGCCCATCACCGGGATTACCCTGAGGAATAGCTGGGGATACATCAGTAGAAGGTCAGTAGAAGATCAGTATATGGTCAGGAAAAGGTCAGTAGAAGGGTCCATAATAGATTATTAATTAAGTATTTACACTAGTTTAAATTAATTATCTTTTTTAATAACTTAGAATTCTCAAAAACCTTCATTTAAACCTTATCTATATGCAAAGAGTTGTACCAACCCATTTAAATTTCAAAGGTACCCACGAAGACAAAGTTTTTGTTGATAGTCATACTTATCCGTTTCATTGGCGTAAACGTCCTGTTCCAGCAAAGGCTACTCTGAGAACATTAAAAAAAGAAAACAAACGTGCTGCTTTCATCAACAACCTTGCCAGCGAATTAAATAATATTATACGACTTCATGCTGGGCATTACAAAGGCAAAGACTTTTATCATCGTCTGCTAAAGAAATTCAGGAAAGAATCCATTGATAACAGGTATTTACTATTAAGGCAGGCAGAAGAAATGAGAATAAATGAAAAGCATCCGGAAAAAGTATGGGGACATTATAATTACGATGTCACTCAGCAAGACAATGAAATTATTGTAGACCTTCGTACTACCAGGCATTTCTCTTTAGCTCATCCTGGTCAAACAAGTTGCTATCAATACGAAGTCCTGTTGATCACCTGGTCAAAGAAAAAGCAGGCACTGTATCATTCCAGGCAAGGGACTGATTGGATCCAGGTCCCTGGCGAATTAAAAAAATGTGTCTTTAATTTTTCTCTTCCCAATCCAGTTTCTCAATGGCTGTTATGTATAGGCTACATATGCGGCAAGGATAATAAGCCTGGGTTGGATGTAGAAAACCGCAGCATGGAAATTATAAAGGCCGGGACTTTTGAAGAAAAAGACCTAGAATTGCTGAAAATGAGCAAGCCATATAAACCATATTGGGAAAAAAATATAGTTATCACGACTCAGGAAATAGATTTGCGGGTAACGCCTATGAATTATACACCTGAGCCTGGATCAAATTCTCAATTGTAGAGTTTCTTAAATTAAGCTGTTGCCTTATCCTGTAACCATAGCAGAGACTAAGTCTAATGTCCACCAAAAAGTCAATGCATTGTGGTGGCGTCTATTCACTAAAAAGTATCAAACAAGGAAAACATCTTAAACTATACTTAGATTATATATTTCTTAATCCATTCTAAACTGTCTGGAAAGCCTAAGCCATATTTTCTAAAATCTCCTGGCGTAATCAAAATTTCACTTTCTTCACTTTTGGGAGAAAATCTAACTGGAAAAGTCTTATTAATAAATTGACTTGAATTGGTAACACCAGCAGGACTGTCACTTATAAATATTTTACCATTATAAGTAAATTCATATTTGAATCTCATTACAGAAGACTTTGCAGTGAAAGTATGTGACAAAATTTTACCTGTCAATAAAATTCCATTTCTTTTTAAATCATTATTTCTCAAAAAAACATGCAAAACGCAAAATGAAAAAAAACTAATAAATATAAATATTGCTATTCTATTATGGTTCCTCATTGTTTTTGCTTGCTTCATTAACGATAATTTGAATTGCATTTGAAACCCCATTTCCAAATGCATTATCACCAAAAGTATTAAGAAAAACCCCGCCTTTCGCCTATTTCCCAATCAAACCTCCTAACTTATTGCCATAGAAATTTTTACCTGGAGAAAGGCGCTTTGTGCCGCAAATAGCCAATAGAATTTTACCGGCGCTTTTTAGTAGCGGATCGTAGTAACCGGCGACGGAGGTTTAGTGGGATTACCCCAAGACAAAAAGTAAATATTGTGGTTATTTTAATAGTTCATGAAGAGCTATTTTCCGTAAAATCTCCAGTTGGTTTGAAAGGCTCTTTTCAAGGGTTGTTTTATGAGAATGGCGCGCAACATTTCTATAGGCATACCGTTTTCCCGGAGTATAGCATCATTGTATTGCTTAATGGTCATCTTCTTCGAATCAACCAGTTCCTTCTTTAATGCATAAAGCTGAAGTCCGCCAATCATATAGGCAATCTGATACAGAGCATAATCCGTTCGCCTGAAATAACCTCGCACTTCCGATTCGGCATTGGCCCGCTCATGGCCTACCCTGTCCACCAAAAAGTCAATGCATTGTTGAGGAGTCCATTTACCGAGATGATAATTCAGGGATAAAATAATGCGGGCACAGCGGTGCATACGCCAGAAGAGCATTCCAATCCTGTCTTCCGGTGAACGTGGAAAATTCATATCCCATAGTAACAATTCCCAATAAAAGGCGTGTCCTTCTATCCAGAATGGTGTATTGAAATTGCGATAGGCTTTGTAACGATTTGACATGAAGCCCTGTAAATGATGACCTCCAATTAATTCATGATGCACTGTTGACCTTGAGAAGTGAGGATTATTACCACGCATGCTCATCATTTTGTCATCATAGCTCATTGTATTGGTGGGATAAGAAATAATCAGATTTTGACCACCAAGAAAAAACGGGCTTGTCCGTTGGCGTTCAGGGCTCATCATAAACATCTGCCAGTCTTCTTCAGACAGCGGATCTATAGTAACGAGATCATACTTCTTTAAAAAATCAACAGATTGCGTATACAGATCGTTCATGGCATCTGGCTGTTTGCCAGGTTCCACATAAGAATTTTTTACCTTTTCCTGTGCAGCTTTCCAGTTGTCGCCGAATCCCATTTGTCGCGACGCCTTAAGCATTTCGGCATCGCACCAGGCAAATTCTTTTGTCGCAATATCAATCAGGTCTTGTACAGAATAGGGGATGAATTCTAGCCTAAGCTGGCGTGTCACTTCGGCTTCTCCAACCGGATTGGCGGGAATGCCGCTGCCATCATCTTTTTGTACCCTTTCTATCCGGCTCTTTTTGGTAATTTCATTTGAATACAAGGTCAGCAGGCTATCAAGTTCTGAATACGTTTTTGGAACCCACCAGGTGAACAAAGGGTCATATCCGTTATAGAAGGTATAATAATCTTTTAAAGCGCTTTGCAGGCCTGTTATTGCGTCAGAGGCAGTCTTGGCCTGTTTCGATGGCAGACTATCTTCTTTTCCAAGCCCGCTGATTGACTGCCGAATTTGCCCGCAGGTTTCGTTTAATTCTTTTGCCACTAGCTGTCCGTTAACTATAGCTCCTCTTTTCCTGGGTCTGATCAAAGTGTACAGGCGATCAGAAAATGGCAGGTATTGAACGATTTGGTTGTATTTCCTGTCTTCTTCCTGCAGTCTGAATTGGGCATCGCTGAGTTTTCTGTCAAACAGGAGGTAATCTACTTTTCCGTCGATGCTCATCTCATCGAAATTCACCTCTCCCATCTTTTTATGGTAGTCATCAAGTAACTTCAACAGACGCTGCCTTCTTTCTGGAGAGTTATAAATATCTGCTTCTGGTCCCTGGTTTCGTCCACCTTCAGGTCGCATACCATTGACAGAATAAAAACGCATGATACTTTCCAGGTCTGCCTGGTAATGAATCATGAGATCATTCATTTCGCTGGTCTGAAGTAGGTATAAAATTTCTTTGTTTGATGATTGTGCATTACTGCATTGTAGAAGCAGATGAAAAGCAACAAAGGCAAAAGCAGTTTTTATGTTCCTCATACAAATAATTATTGGTAACCGGCATATGCATAAAATACCCGGTGCGTCTGTCAGCCTGATCTAACCAAAAATACCAAGTGCTTAAGAGAATATAGAGATGATAATTGATGGAGTTTTTACCGTTTTTGATAACAAGGTTCGGTAAAAGCCATTGGAATGAACCATACGATTTTAAACATGGTTGTTTTGCTCGATTTTGAAAGTGAAAAAACGATGAAACTACGCTTCCTTATCTTCGCGGCATGGATACTCATCTCCACCATGAAGAAAAACATCTGAAAAGCAGTGATTTCCTCACTGATATCGTAATCGGTATGAGTGACGGTCTTACCGTTCCATTTGCATTAGCTGCCGGCTTAAGCGGAGCTGTTAGCTCCAACTCCATAATTGTAATAGCTGGAATCGCTGAAATTGCTGCAGGCTCTATTGCCATGGGTCTGGGTGGATACCTGGCTGGTAAAACAGAGAGTGATCATTACCAGACTGAACTGAAACGGGAATATGATGAGGTAGAGAAAGTACCCGAAAAAGAAAAAGATGAAGTAAAAGAATTCTTCGCCAATATCGGTCTCAGTGAAGAAATGCAGGTGAAAGCAACTGAAGAAATTGCAAAAGACAAAAAGCAGTGGGTGGATTTCATGATGAAGTATGAATTGGGTCTGGATAAACCTGATCCTAAACGAGCTACTAAATCTGCACTTAATATTGGGCTATCGTACGCAGTTGGTGGTTTAGTTCCGTTAAGCCCTTATTTCTTCGCTTCTACGCCAGTTGATGGACTTAAACTTTCTGCAATTCTCACCCTCGTCTGCCTGTTCATCTTTGGTTTCTTCAAAAGCAGGATCACAGGAGTTAATCCCTGGACAGGTGCCTTACGTGTTACATTAATTGGAGCATTGGCAGCATCCGCTGCATTTGGAGTAGCTAAATTATTTGAAGGCTAGTTAGATTATCAAACCTTCACATCCGGAAACCAGGATGCGATCAACATTGCCAAAGAACAAATCATTACCAGATAAAGCGCGAACTGTTTTTCCGGACATTCTCCCCCACTACACCCGGATATCAGTAGATAGTTTCTTATTGCCCAACCCATATTCAATGCGGCAACAGGTACATTAGCCCGCTTGGCCCAAATTCTGGGGATCAGACTGAATATAATAAATAAGCCACATAATACTAAATGAAGCGCTCCGGGCTTTCCAAAATCAGTGCCTGTTGAGT
This sequence comes from Segetibacter sp., assembly GCA_021154405.1. Classification (GTDB taxonomy): domain Bacteria; phylum Bacteroidota; class Bacteroidia; order Chitinophagales; family Chitinophagaceae; genus JAJKIP01. Next base: position 9,942 of record JAJKIP010000227.1, read on the forward strand.
CAAGACCCGTAACACTGATCTTTTTGGACGCTATAAATACCCATTCCATAAAACAGGAAATCACCAATAATAAAGCGGCAACAATTCCGAGCCATTTCGTCCAGCGCATAATAACACTTTCTGTTTGAAGAGGCTGCAAGATAAGAAATCGAAGTAAATGTCAGTGGTTAACACATGTCTGAGTAGATGTCATGCTGTTGGTGCTCCCTTGCCTGCCTTAAGCTTGAAAAAAGCCTAAATTAGACGGGAACACCAACAGCGGCGTAAAAGGGAGTTAATGGGCAGAGAGCCTATACAAATATATCCTGAGGTATATAATGAATAATGCCAGGTAAAAACCCGGCATTATTCATTTCTGTGTTCGTCTCTTAATTCGTCTATTGATTGAACTCTTCTAAATTCCTTATAATTTAAACCCAAGCGTAAGGCTGATCACCCTGTGCTTGTTACTGTTTCCATTATTGTCATTGGAACCCGACTGCAATTTTGCAAGCCCCAATCCATAGTTAGCACCAATTACCAAATTGGAGGTTTCAATACCTAACGTACCATTCAAACCATAATCAAATCTTTTAAGAACGCCAAAGCCGGCACCTTCTTCATAATTCAATGTGGTTGGATCATCATTAGACCATTTGATCTTGTCTTTTGATTCAAAATCTGCATTGAATACAGATCCTTCAATCTTGCGGTTACCTGCTATACCGATACCCAGGTATGGACCAGCGCCTGCAAAAAACCGGATTCCACCTTCCTTGCCGGGAGTCTTTAATACCAGGTTCACCGGTACTTCAATGTAATAAGGATGCACAGTTGATTTGTACCAGGTAGCATCTGTTTCCTCGCCTACCTGTGATTTTGTTCCTTTCCCTGTAAAAATGACACCGGGCTGCAGGTACAAGATCGATGCGAGATGCACATCACCTACAATTCCTGCCTGAAAACTGGTCAGTGATTTGGTATCATCAACATCACCATCATCATTGATAGAGATATTGGCGAAGTTCACACCTCCCCTGATCATCACAGAAGATTTTGATTTTTGTGCATGCGTAGAAACAAAAGCCAGACATAATAGAGACGAACACAAAATCATTGCTTTCTTTTTCATAATTGTACAGTTTTATGTTTCGTTTGGTCAGACAAAAGGTCTGCCAGCTTTATGAATTTCAGGGTATTAAATCAAAACCTGTTGTATAAAGCCTTTACACAGACAGCTGTCCGCTAAAAAGGTTTAATATACACAGCTGTGGATATCTATAAAATAGTAAAATCCCGAGCGTAAATACGATCGGGATTCTAATAATAGTAAGTTCCGCCCCAAAACATCGGTCGGGTTAATATATTAATGAAATTCCACCCAATGTTATCGGGGCGGGATTCACCAGGGGAAATAAATTCTACATTATTATATTACAACATTCAGATTATCGTGTTCCACCCATAAGTGTCCGCTTCCTCTCCGCCTCTGATCTTTTCCAGTTGCAATTTTATCCTGCTTGATAAGCTATCGGTTGTATAAGCTGGCAAGGTATAATCTATACCACCCATATGTATTAATTGAATCGGCGCTACCACTGCAGCTGTACCGGCACCGAACGCTTCCGTAATTGTTTTATCCATAAAACTCTGCTCCAGCTCATCCAGTGATATCGGTCTTTCTGCGATGGCATATCCCATATCTTTTGCCAGGGTTAATATGGAATCTCGTGTAATTCCCTCCAAAATAGAATCAGACAATGGAGGTGTAACCAGTGTATTGTTGATCACAAACATTGCATTCATGGTTCCAGATTCTTCAATAAAACGATTCTCCTTTGCATCAGTCCACAATATTTGATCATATCCTTCCTTTTTGGCCAGGCTTAGCGGGAGAAATGCTGCGCCATAATTACCTCCGCATTTGGCAAACCCTGTACCTCCTTTTGAAGCACGTACATAATGTGTTTCCACTTTTACCTTAACAGGCCGGGCAAATAATTCGGGAACGGGACCTGTACATATCACAAACCGGTATTGTTCAGAAACCTTTACTCCCATCATGGGTTCACTGGCATATACAAATGGACGGAGATATAACGCAGCTGCTCTCTTTTCAGGAACCCAGTCAGCATCCGTTTTCACCAATTGAATTAATCCTTCTGTAAATAATTCTTTTGGTGGCACTGCCATGCACATTCTCTCCAATGACTTCTGGAAACGATGATAATGCCTCTCCAGGCGGAATATATTAACGCCACCATCTTTCATCCGAAAGGCCTTCATCCCTTCAAAAACTGTTTGTCCATAATGCAGCGCCAGTGTAAGTGGGCTCAGGGAAAGATTGGCAAAAGGTATAATCTGTGGCTGGCCCCAATTGCCGTCTGCGTAATCACAGACCAGCATATGGTCTGAGGTAAACTTTCCAAATACCAGTTCATTCCAGTTTACTTCTCCAATTTTTGAATGAGTTGTTTTACGTACAGGTATGGTACTCACTAATTCCATGATGCTTTAAATTTTAATTCCCGATAGCTATCGGGATAGGATTATAATTTTATTATTAATATTCTTATTGTCATCCGGAATATGAATGCTTTATCCCCATCCCGATCGCCATCGGGACTGCCTTCACAGCTTCATCAATCCCTATCTCCATCTTCACATTCGCTCTTTTATATACTCCAGGCTCTACTTCCAGGTGACGAAAACCGATCTTTTCATATAATTTGATGGCCCCTGCATTCAGTTTATTTGAATAGAGGATCACTTTGCCTGCGTCCAATTCTTTTGCTTTGAGAAAACTTGCATAGCATATCGCTTCCGCAATTCCTCTTCTTCGATAATTACTGTCAACTGCCATTTTGGTAAACTCGTATACATCCGGGGCAACTTTCCGCAAGGCAACTGTACCTGCCGGAACCCCATCATATTCCGCCATGATAATTGCTCCGCCTCCTTCCAATATTGCTTTATCCGGATTCGTTAATACCCATTCATCAACTGGCTCCATTTCAAATAACTCCTCTATCCACGCACGGTTAAAAGCCTCAAAATAAGGCTGGTGCTCAGGGCGGTAGTCTACAATTTCAATCGATCCCATGCTGTTTCTGATTTATCGGAATGGCAGCCTTGGCAATACCAATCCTTATTTGCTCTACAAATTTCTTCTCTTTTTTGCATATAAAACAGATTCAGTTTCTGTATTTTTGACTGGATCAGATTGGGTACCTCATTAAAAAATCTCTCAAAAGAATTACTATTTAATTTATAGCATACCATGAAAAGATCCGATTTTACTTCTGATGATCACCTGTATATTCAGGTTGCTGAAGGACTGGAAAAAATGATTGCCGACGATGTTCTGAAGATCGGTGATAAATTACCTTCCGTCCGGCTGCTAAGCGATGAATACGGTATCAGCATGGGCACTGCCTTCCAAGCCTATTATCACCTGGAAGGAAAAGGACTGATTGAATCAAGACCGAAATCAGGATATTATGTTCGCTTCAATCATAAACGATTTCGTGATCTTCCAAAGACTTTACCTGCTGCTTCCATTTCACATGATGTAAGTGTGAAAGAAATGATCGGCTCTATCTATCATGATATTGCCGCCCCCAGCACTATCAATTTTGCACTGGCAGTCCCGGATCCATCCCTCATGCCCATTGCCAAGATCAATAAGTCCGTGATGCATGTGCTCCGCAATCATAAATATTCCTGTCTCAATTACGAACATTCACAGGGTAATCCTGAATTAAGAGCACAGGTTGCCAGGCTCGCTTTTAACTGGGGAGGAAAAATAAAACCTGATGAAGTGATCATAACAGCTGGTTGCCTGGAGGCAGTGATGGTCTGTTTACGTGCTGTCACCAAACCGGGTGACACAGTAGCCGTGGAATCTCCTAATTACTTCGGGTTATTTCAAACCATTGAAGGTTTGGGACTGAAAGCAGTAGAGATTGAGTCATCGCCTGTAAATGGAATGGACCTGGGTGGACTGGAACGGGCTATTAAAAAGTATTCTCTAAAGGCCTGCGTTGCCACTCCCAATTTCAATAACCCACTGGGCGGAAGCATGCCGGATGAAAATAAAAAGCGACTGGTAGAACTTACAACAAAGAATAATATCCCTTTAATAGAGGATGATATTTATGGCGAATTATATTTCGGTAAACATCGCCCCCGCACCTGCAAGCATTATGATACCAAAGGCATGGTGATGCACTGCTCATCATTGTCAAAATCATTATCTCCCGGCTACCGTATTGGCTGGGCAATGCCGGGTAAATTCATGGACCGGGTGAGGCAGATCAAACGCATGCAAAATATCAGCTCTCCTACTCTTACCCAGGCTGCCATGGCCCATTTTCTGCAAAACGGCCGATATGAATACCATCTGAAAAATATGCGAAAGGCCCTATATACCCAAAGTCTCCGGTACATGCAGGCAATCATTCAATATTTCCCGGATGATACTAAAGTATCGCGCCCAAATGGCGGATTCATTCTATGGGTAGAATTAAATAAGAAGGTCAATGCATTTAAACTTCGTGCAGAAGCAATGAAACATGGAATATCGATAGTGCCCGGCAAATTATTTTCAGCCAGTGGTAATTATGATAATTTCATTCGTATCAGCTATGGTAAGCCCTGGGACAATGATGCGGACTATGGAATGATGATGCTTGGAAAGATTATAAAGAAGATGATTGGATGAGCCTGGATCGCCGCGTTCTTTTAAAGTAAAAGTATAAGGGTATTCCAATCGCAGTAATGATCATTCCCAGTAAAGAGTTAATCACCGGTTGACGGTGAGCAAGATAATTGGATACATCATTGTATACGGTTGACACAAGGTAGAAGCCGGTAAAAGCAATAAATAATATGGGTACTACGGGATAACCCCAGATCTTATAAGGTCTCGGCTGATCTGGCATTTTCTTTCGCAATAAAAATATTCCTACAGCTCCAAGCCCATAAACGATCCAGGTTATGAATACAAACATATCTGCCAGCATATCAAAGGATCCGGAAATGATAAACATACATGTCCAGGCACCGTGCAGTATCAATGCATTACCAGGCGTTTGAAATCGCGTATGCGTTTTGCCCGCCCAGGGAAGAAATACTCCATCCCTGCCCATGGCATAGGTTACCCTGGCAGTGGCCATGGTATTTCCATTGATGGCTCCAAGTGTACAGATCACGATCATGGCATTCACAATAGCAGCACCCGTACTACCCATCGCAATAGTAAAAGCATCTGAGGCAACCAGTGAAGAACCGGCCACTTTATTAATAGGCAATACATACAGGTAAGCCTGGTTTACCAGTACATAGATCAATATGCAGAGAAATACGCCCACTGCAAGACTGCGTGGAATATTTTTCTGTGGCTGTTTGATCTCACCTGCTATATAGGTAACATTGATCCATCCGTCATAGGCATAGAAAGCTCCTGTCATTGCCACTGCAATAGCCCCGAGTAAGCCCCAGCCCTGCTTTGGATGATCAGCCGTTATAAAATTTTGAAAGCTTCCATCTCCTGCTGAAAATATTCCGAATATCAGAGCGCCTATCACTACTACTTTCAAAAAAGTGGAAATGACCTGGAAGGCGCTTCCTGCCTTTACACTGATATAATTGAGGGCCGTTAAACTTATTACCAGTAAAACTGCCAATAATTTTACTCCTATGTTTTCCAAGGGATGCAAATCTCCAATAAACGGTATTGTCCACACTACCTTATTTTCTACAGCAGTACTTAATCTTGGCAAATGCAAAAAGTAATCTGCATATTGTGCGCATACAAATGAGATGGCTGCAACTGCTGCAGTATTGATCACAGAGAATGCGGCCCATCCAAACAGGAAGGCTACAAAATCTCCAAACATCTTTCGGAAATAAACATAGATACCACCGGTCTCTGGCATCATGGCACCGAGTTCTGCATAGATCAATGCTCCCAGTAAAGAAAATATTCCGGCGAGTATCCATACCAGCACCAGCCAAATGGGTGATCCCAATTGGGCAGCCATGGTTGATGGTTTCATGAATATTCCTGCTCCGATAATACTTCCGATTATAACCGATGTGGCAGACCAAAATCCTATACGGGGAACAAGCGAGGGCGCAGTTTTAGGCATTACTGGAAGGTAAGGAAAAGGTTTAAGACGTTTACGCCATTGTTGGTGTTTCCCATCTAACATAAATCATTTTCTTGTAAAGGCAGGTAAGGGAGCACCAACAACCAACAAAATGACTGTCCTGACAAATGATACAATGTAGAAGGATTTCTTACAATCAGATCCAGGTTATAGGTCGGTCGTTGGTGCTCCCTTGTTCCCTATGTTGGAAAATATTTTAGCAGACGGGAAACACCAACAACGGCGTATAGATTACTCTGCGTTTCTCTGTGGCCTTAAACAAAAAAGCTTCATCAATGATGAAGCTTAAACTCTTTTTTGGTAGTCGTATTGTCTTCGTTGGTTTCAGCCCGAATATTCAGCAGTCGCCAAACATACCCCCGGCCCGGATACTAGGTTTTTCCCGGTGAGATTAACAGGTGAAGGAAGGAAGATGGAATAAATCAAGAGCTTTGGTTGCGGATGCTAAGATATAAACAGAATTTAAGAGGTGCAAGCAGTTACCCATTAAAAAATTGAATCAGCCATACCCTGCTTTGTTCAGCTATCTAATGAATTGATTATAAAACTCTTACAGAGAAAATTCTTAAAGCGGAAAGATAGCTTTTTACCACCCCACAAATAGCAGATTTTAATGATACATTTCTTCCCGCAATGCCTTCACTCGTGCATCCACCAGGTACTCATCAAATGTCATCAAACGATCGATGATTCCCTTC
>JAJKIP010000228.1 GCA_021154405.1 Segetibacter sp.
CCAATATTTCCAAAGGTGGGTGAAGGAGTAGCTGCAACTACAATGTTCAGACTGCCAGTTACAGAACATCCATTTACTGTTGCACTATAGTTTACTGCATAGGTACCAGCAGTAGCCGGCGCAGTAAATGTAGTTCCACTAACACCAGTACCACTCCATACCACATTGGTGACGGTGGAGCCTGCAGGGAAGGTTGCCGAAAGAGTAGCTTTTGCCCCAGGACAAAGAGTCCCTATTACACCAAATACGGGTGCTGGTGTATTAGCTACGGTAATGGTGCGGGTAGCGGTAAACGAACAACCATTTACAGTAGCATTAATAGTAATAGTATAATTGCCAGGTGTTGATGGTGCTGTAAATGTTGTACCACTTACGCCCGTACCTGACCAGCTAATTCCTGAAACGGTTGTGCCAGCCGGGAATGTTGCACTCAATGTAGCTGTTCCGCCCGGACATAATGTACCGATGGTATTAAATGCAGGCGATGGAAGAACAATATTGGTAATGGCCAGCATTACAGACGATACCGGAATGCAGGTTCCCATGCTTGCACGTACAGCGTAATTTCCAGCAGTTAACCCTGTAAATGAAAGTGTACCTGAAGTATAAGTGATTGCTGCGCCAATTTCAGTTCCATCACGAAGCAGTTGGTATTTTACTTCAGCCTGTGGATTTGTAACGGTTATAATACCGGCTGATGAGCCCGCGCAAATTGGATTTGTTGAAATTAATGGAATGGAAATATCGCAAACTTCTACCTGTGTGGAACGGCAACCCACGCCGGCTCCGGAAATGTTGCAAAGCCCACAACCAGTGCGGCTTCCGGATTTGTAATAGGCATGCAGATCTCCGTACCCCCAGTTGCCACTAAGCACAAGGCTGTAATATTTGGGCGTTGAACCATTGCCGCCAGCTTCAAACTTTAGCACGGGAGTGTTTCCTGTGCAATCCTGGCTGGGATCACGTTCTATTTCAATTTTTTTAGAACTATGTTCAGCCGCATTGGAACTTGAGCCGATGCCTGCTGAAACAATATCACTTTCTCTCAGAGATTCATTAGGATTGCTGCAGGCATTTGGCATAAATCCCCAATGACTTAGATCCTGAACAGTTCCGTTATTTCCATTTCCTGGGTTCGGATTGAAAACCTTCCACACAAAAATTGTCTGTTTTGTGGATGCATTATAATTTCTTGAGACAAGCGAGATATTGTAGGGACATTGCTGCGCCTTTGTATCAGAAGTAAAAACACTATTGAACAATAAAAAGCAGAGTAAAAGACGGTAAGCATAAATCGTTGGCTTCTTCATTGTTCTTTTGGCGAGATGGAATTGAAAACATGTATCTTTTAAAGTAGAAGTTTGCATACTGAAATTTTTATGAAAGCTTAATCGGGTAAGTTTTTGAAAAAGGTGGAACAGGAAGAAGGCTAATAAAAAGGGGGAGAGGTGCCGGTGTGGCGCATCGTGTTTTTGGAACAGGCAATAAACTGAACCATGCGAGTAAAGTCTTGCATGAGATATATTTAATAGAGTATGTAATAGTTACAGGCTAGCTGAACGGTACATAGCCAACAGCATTGGTATGGCCATGGGTTGAACCAATAAAAAAGAGGTATTATGTTCGAGAGAGGCCCGGTGAACTTGGAGTTTGATCGATGGCTGCAAACCGGCTCTAAAAGACGGTTGCGTGATCGGAAAGGTAGCTGAAAATCGATACAAGAATAATGCCTTAGTTAACGAAGTGATAAAATTTGGGGTCCATTGTCGCTTTGCGTCCGGTACAATATGTGTAGCTTTAGTTACGGATTACTGGCAGACATTGCGGAAAAAATAATAAACTAACCGAAACCCTGGTCACCAAATGCCTGGAAAAACATCTCTTTTCCTTTTACTTACCTGTCTGATCTGCCAGGCAGGCCTCACTCAGGCCAAACGGATCGATACGGTTCTTTCTGCAAATGATAAATTACTCGCGATAGATGCATCCCTGGATTATGATAATGTGCTTGACGAATTGGGCAATTTTCTGGACTCACTTACCGCACCACGGAGCAATTTTTTGCTCAATGTTTCTGCATCGAATGGATATTTTACTTACAGGACCAGTACCGTAGATAAGATTGATATTAAAAAAAAATTAATAGTAAGTCCTGCTGCCGGCTATTACCATAAAAGCGGGGCTGGTATTAGTTTTTCGGCAAATGGAGTAGTTACCGGAGGCAGCAAGGGCCTAAACCTGTATCAGTATGTTGTAACTCCATCATTTGACTTTATCCAAAACCGCAAATGGACTGCAGGAATTTCTTATTCCCGCTATTTCACCAAAGATTCACTTCCTTTTTATACTACACCGCTTCAAAATGAACTTCATGCTTATTATTTATACAGGAAGGCCTGGCTGCAACCGGGCATTTCTCTAAATTATGGGTGGGGGAGCCGTTCTGATCTTGAAAGCAGAACGGATTTTATTGAACTAATTCGGGAAAAGAAGGAACGAGGAAATGGCAATGGAAACGGCAACGGTAATGCCAACGGAAATGGTAACGGGAATGGTAATGGAAATGGCAACGGCAACGGCAATGGAAACGGTAACGGTAATGGCAACGGGAACGGTAATGGGAACGGAAATGGCAATGGCAATGGCAATGGAAATGGCAATGGCGGCCCTCCAATTATTCTTCCCGTTATCACAACAACGAATACTACAGAAGCAGTATCGGATTTTACAATCAGCGCATCCGTGCGCCATAGTTTTTACTGGCTCAATATTTCAAACCGGAATGATTACATAAGGTTCTCCCCGATGCTTATATTTTCGGCAGGTACCGGGAAATATGGCTTCAATGAGTCCAGTGCTTCCTATTTGGTATTCAGGAATGAAGGCAAAGTTGAATACAGCAGAGGAAATGTCAGTTTGGGAAATGATTACAATTTTCAGCCGCTTTCGATGACATTATATCTTCGACCTGAATACTCAATTGGTAAATTTTTTATTCAGCCACAATTCATTCTCGATTATTATTTTCCCGCTGTCGACAAAAATTTGACTGCTGTGTTTGCAATCAATGCAGGGTTTCTATTTTAACCGATTATGCCTGACCTTTTGCCTTTAACCGTTCCAGCATTTTTCTGCGAAGGTTATATTTATGATCATTGACAGGCAGGATCTTTCGGACGCTGATATTGGTTTTTTGAGACGGGAGGATTAACTTATCATCACCACGGACGCTTACAAGGTATATTCGTCGCGTTTGCCTCCTGGTGAATACTCTCTGGTATATTTTGGAGCTATCCTGCCCTGGCGTAATCGCATACACTGTTACCTGCAGGCCGTTGGCCACGTTCTTTATTTCAAAGCATTCTGCCTTTTCAGATCCGAATACATAGGCTCTTTTTGCAAGTTGCTTAAAATACTTCATACCGGCAGCAGGCAGGCCATCTCTTCGTTTCCGCAAGGTGCTGGCAATGCTTTCTTTACTATTTTGAGAAATTTCCGCAGGCATCCTGTTCCCGGCAACAGCTATAATAGAATCGGTAAGCTGACGATTTATTTCTTCGATTGCCTGATCCCATTCGGCCGCAGATAATTCATTAAGGAATGTTCGGTCAACATTTCTCGCCGTTTTATTTAATTGATACAGGCCACTCATGTCCGGCTTAAAACCTTTAAGAAACGGAAATGCCGCAAGACTGATCATTTTGATGAGAATACCCCTGGCCCGGAAGAAAGCCTGGTCCCGGTCGCCGGGCACAGGATAATACCAGGTTATACCTGATGAGTCGTATTTACACCAGTGCCACTGACCCTGATGTCGATCCCAGTCTCCAGTGATCATATCAAGCAGTCTTGCCTTTAACATAGCTCGTTGCAATACTATCTTTCGGTTATCCTTTTGAATATTCTCCAGGACTTCTTTCATATCCTCAGATTTCGTGTTTGGTAGCAGAGGATGGCGCTGTTCAAAAAAATAAAGTTCGTTTGCAAAATCATTACGGTATTGTCCAAGGGAAGTATCATTCGGCAGATAGACTAATTTAGGTTCTGGTGTAATAATTCCGGAAGCTCTGGCTAATTCAGCAATGCTTAAACAGGCATAGGGATATGATGCAGATATCATGTCCTGCGCACATCTCTCAATGAAAGTATGCTTCAATAATTTCGGGATAAGTTTACTCACAGATTTATCAACGCTTCTGAGCGCCCATTCTGTACTATCGGCCGACACCATTCTCAAACTTTTTGTTTGATGGCCGCCTCCAGATTTGGTGATCGTCAATCCACCCTGTTCTTTCGTAATGTCAAACAGCGGCATTTTTACCGGCTGTCCCCATTCATTGCGATAGTTTTTTCCATTGGCGATCCTTATTAAAATTCCAGGATGTTTGTATTTGAGGCTGGCGGGTGCGCTCACAGAATCAAATCCCTGTACAGATTGGGAAACGCACTGAATATTACCTGTAAGCAGTTGTGCAATACAGCAGGAAATAAATAGCAGGCAACGAAATATTTTTTTGCGGATAAACATCCGGATATTCATATTAGCGTTCAATTCCTTTAACATAATTTCCAGTCTGAACACAGATTAATTCCTTGAAAACCTTAAAACAAAATTGCTTTTCAGATTCGAAGTTTTTCTATGCCTGATCTCGGATTGTATTTTTTGAACTTCTGCTTTCAGGGACTGTATTACGGAAGGGTCCAATTTCCTGTTCATTGCATCAAGCAGGCTTAATGTTTTTGAGGATAATAAATCATATAAGACTGAAAACGGTAGTCGGGTAATATCATCCATATTATTACTTAAATGGTTACTAACGATTAAATATGACTACCCTGATGCGTTTCGGAAAGAAAAAAGTGAGTCTGAAGGATTAGCAACAGCATGGAAGAAAGATTCGATTCATTCAATGCCAGGTAAGAAATTCAAAAAACAAGCCAAATCTCCTGCCAACAGAAAGGGGGCCGGATCTTTTATCGTTTTTTGCCAATGAAACCAGGGATCTCCACTCAGAAAATAAATTCGTAACTTTCATTTGGACCCAATGGGCTATTAGAAATTCACCAATAACTCCGCGAAAATGACACATCAAAAAACGGCCATTAACAGGCGAACATTTCTTAAATCTTCAGCGCTTGCAGGTGGCGGATTCATCATAAGTTTTAGCTGGTTGTCAGAATTGGACCTCACCGATAAAGTTAACGGGCCTGATGCTCCTGACCAGTGGTATGAAATCACCGGATATATCAAAATCACCCCGGATAATGTCATAAAGATTCTCAATCCCAATCCGGAATTTGGTCAGAATGTGATGACCTCGCTCCCTATGATGATAGCCGAAGAGCTGGAAGTGGACTGGGAAAAAATAATAGTAGAAATGGGGCCGCACGACAATGTGAAACTGGGGGCGCAATTTACTGGCGGAAGCAATTCAGTAAGGATGTATTGGAAACCCCTGCGTGAAGCAGGAGCGGCGGCCCGCAATATGTTGATGCAGGCAGCATCCCAAACCTGGGGTGTACCCATGGAAGAAGTGACGGCGAAAGCAGGAAAACTTTATCATGAAAAAAGTGGTAAGTCCGGAACCTACGGTGATTTTGCATCAAAAGCTGCAGATATTCCCATACCTAAGGGTATAAAGCTAAAGGAGGTAAAGGATTTTAATATAGTACGTAGTTCAAAGAGAAATGTTGAAGGTGCAAAGATCGTAACCGGTAAGCCTCTTTTCGGAATGGATTATAAACAGGAAGG
>JAJKIP010000229.1 GCA_021154405.1 Segetibacter sp.
ACCGCTGCAGCTAACGTAAAGAATAAAAGAATCTTTGAGTTTAAAGAGCTGGAACGTCTTATACCACGGGATCTATTGGCGATTGATTTAGGAATAACGCAGGCAAGAATGGATCAGCTAATGGGGGATGGCATCGGTAAAATGAAGCTGGAAGAAATGTTAAAAACGGCAGAGCTATTGAAATTGGATTCAGCATATGTATTTGATATTGTGGCCAATCAATTCCTGAAAGATAAGAATAGGGGCATTGAAGTTATCATACTATAAATATTCTTTATTTACATATCGGAGCCTGGGAATAATTTATTTCGGAGGTTTGCAATTTTCTTTTTTGATGCAGGAAGCTGATCACCAGAACCCGGTGCCCCATTATATGTACCCGGTTTAATTTTGCCCGCTTCTTTGGAGTGCACTTCCCTAATCGCGGAAACGGAAGCTATCAATACGTTCTCGTTACGTGAGGTGACATAGTCCCGATTAAAGGGCTGAATAGCCAAAAGAAAATCCGGGTCATTTTCCCAGCGCAGTTTGTCAGCCCCCTGTTGGACTGGCAAAGCAGCGATGCAATTCTGATCGACTGCCTGAAGGCAGACGTTAAGCATTCGCAGGACATTGGATAACCGGTTATTGGTATAATAAATGTGAACGGTGGATTTTGATACATCGAGAATATCGGCTACGCGGAGGATCTTTACCAGGACAGCATCGAGGGGATTGAGATACAGGGCTACGATATAATCATTCAGACGCCAGGAATCAAGGATTTTGTTAGCCTAGTCGGGTCCGGTATGAATAAGGTTTACCATAATAATTATTCAAGGTTGAAAAATGCTGCCAATCGCATCCCGGCGCACTGGGTGCAGGTATTGCTAGGTCTTAAGCTGGCGGAGATAATAAGAAAGGATACCCCGTTGGGGGGCACCCTTTCCGCGAAGATCATTAACCACTTCATCTCCGCTTCAAGACTATAGTGGACCTTATTCCTGCGTAATTTAATATTCATCTTATCGGCTTGCCCTTTCTATACCATGGAAACACAAAAAACGAAGTTTTCAACTAAAGGGGATCAGGGTTTTCCGGGCTACTACAGGTTTCCATTAAGGTACGGCTAAAAAAAGAGGTCGGAAAACAATAAGCTATATTTTTGATAAATCAAAGAAAATCAAACCATTGTCACGCGATAAAGAGGGCGTAAATTAGTGGTATAAATAAAGGGGATAATTGACTGCCGAAGAAATTATAGAACAGCTAAAAAGTACTGGAGAACTGTCTTTTGATAAATTCTATGAACTTATCAATGATTTTCAGTTGCAATTTTTGCGGCAGGAGAATTACGAAGAGCGAAAGGGGCTCCATAGAAATCCGATCGAGGTCAAAAGTGAAATCCTGCGAAAGCTGGGAGATCTTGACCTGGCGATCCAGAACAGGGAATGGATGCGCGATAATAATGTAGAAAAAAGAGAAGTGAACTATGTGCCTTTCCTGGTCAAAGAAACGTGGCGATCAGATAAACGTTTAAAATCATTGTATAGTGCGGTAAAGCGGTACTGTGAAGTAAGGAAAAAAGATTTCATCACGATTGCAGTTCACATGGCCGAATACCGGGCTGTCAACCGGCTTATTTTGCGTATAAGAAGGGATATACGTTTAGGTAACCAACATTCCGGGGGTGCCAGTGATGTAAGCCATTTTACATTCAATGATTGGCTGGAAAAAAGATTCTATAATTATAAAGATCAATCGGGAATTGTAGCAGCCAATGACAGTGAAAAATATGAAGGGCTGGTAAAGGCCGGGTTCCTGCCAATGGAGGAACTGGCGAAGATCCACGAGGCGCAGCAAAAGGCGTATGATTACATAGTGGAATGCTCCGTAAGGATAAAGAGACTTGAATTTGAGACCAAAATGAAAGACGCTGCTGACGTGGATCTGATGATAGAAACGGAAAAAAAAAGAATTAACAAATTCAATATTGAGCACCAGGAAATATGGAAAAAAATTATCGATAATAAAAAGTACCGTCATATAAAATACGGGGCAAAGTTTCTTTTGCCAGAGCATTACAAAGCGATAGAAGAAAAAAACGCTGTCGATGTATTCCTGGCTGATGCAGGTTCAGCATTCCAGATAATTTCAGACCAAAATAATGTGCAATTGCCTTCAGCGCAGCAAATGCTGTATGTAACCTGCGAATTTAATAAGCACTGGTTACGATTACTAAAGGGCTACGGAGAAAAGGCCATGTTTGAAAAGATGGTGGCTGTTAATGATTTTAAAATGCTGATTGAGCGATATGGGGATGGCCATACGCTTAAAGAAAGTTACCTGCAGCGGCTTGAATTTGCAGCCAACCGTGAATGGTTTATCAATGAAGAAATAAAAACGTATGAGTCGGTGATACCGCGATATCAGGGATCCATCATTTGTTGGGACCAGGAGTTTGAGCGCGAAGTCAAAGTAGATACAGGACAGTACAAGCGAAGAGGATATGGCTGGGTGATCAAAGGCTACAATCCACCAAAAAAAGATTTGATTTTGATGATCAGGGAAAATGCAAGTATTCCAGCTGGTATTCCTGTTGAAAGTACGTATGGTATCTACATCCTTGAACTGAAGGAGCTGGCACTGGGTGGTGCTATTGCCTATTATGTAGGGTTTTTAAAAGAAGAGTTGGCAAAACCGGTAACAGTAAAAAAGAAAAAGCCGGTGGCAGCGGAGTTATGGCGTGGAACAGAAAGTCAAAGAGAAAAGTTATTTGAGCAGCTGGCGGCTCATTGCTTTGTTGAAAATAGTGAGCAGGTGAAGGCTAATTTTATGAAAGACGAGATGGTGCATTGGTTAGCAGATGGAAGATCATTGATTTATTTAATGAGATGTCTGCAAGGGCCGCTTTACAATATGATCCGACCGTACGATCACCTGGGGCCGGTCATCAAAAACAACTTTGTTAACAAAAACGGGGAAGAGTTTAAGAACATCAACCAGAATCTTAATGGTATGCGTAATGACAATAAAAAGGGAGAGCCACGATCAGCCAGGAAAATAGATGGCTTGCTCAAAAAGGTGTTTGACCGGTAATCCCAGCCTTAAAATGCTTTACTGTAAAGGGATATAAAGTGTTGTCTATTGTTACCACCTTTAAACCAACCTTTCTTTGTGGTCATAAACCTGAAGGGTATGAAAAGACAAAGAAAAAGGGGTAATTCAAAAGATAATCGGTTACAAAACCCGGTTCTGGGCACAATTAAAGCTACTCTTGAAGTGGCAGTGAAAGGGCTGGTATTGATACGAACCGTATTGGATCTGTTTCACCGGCATATGTCATAATTATATTATAATAATCTTATGCAATTCGTTTTTATGGCTCCCGGCCAGTGTACAGCCGAAAAGCTAAATTCCTTTTATGACCTGGTGAGTGAAGGAGAACAGGTAAATCTCGCCGGTCTACCGGGAAGAATAAAAGCATGCCGAATGCTTGGTTTTGCCTATGAGGGCACAAAGCTGGTAGCAGTAACTGCGCTGAAAGTACCGGGTGAAAATTATAAAAATAAAATTTTTTCAAGTGCGGGTGTAGCAGATCTATCTCCCGGATTCAATAGCGAGATGGGCTACGCATTTACAATGCCCGAGTTCAGGGCAAAAGGAATTCACCAGCAGCTTGTAGCGGGTTTGATCAGGGAGTCAGGCGAAAAAAAATTTTACGCTACAACGAAGGCAGCAAACGTCCCTTATATACTGGAGAAAATGGGATTTAAAAAAGCGGGAAACAGTTATACCAATGAAAGCGAAGAATTGCTTCATCTTTATACTTATGACTCAGACATGGGTAGCGCAGCGGCAGATATTGTAAGTCGAGAGTGTATTATTTGCAGGGAAATGAAAACTGATTTTAACGAAGAGCATGTTTTTCCTGCAACCATTGGGGGCGGATTCGTAATAAAGCTGGTTTGCAGTGATTGTAACAGTAGCCTGGGTGAAGTGGTTGATACTCCTTTCGTTAGCCATAAACAGATTTTGCTTTACCGGCATGAACTGGGATTAAGCCGGCAGGGAAGGCCAATAAAAAACCCATTGGGGGGTACTTATACAGGGGAGGATGGGAAAAAGTTTATTGTGAGAAAGACGGAATCCGGTTTTCGGGCAGAAGTAAAACACCACTGGCAGATAGAGCAAACGGATGAAGGCCCTATTGGCCGGCTAACGCTATCGGAAAACTTTATGGGTTCCGAAGAAAAGCTGGTAGAAAAATATGCAAAAAAGCTGGAGGAAGAAACAGGATTTAAGTTCGAGCGATATGAAAAAAAGAAATTGGAAGGACTTAAGTATACTGTGGATGAAATAACATCCGATAATCCATTTATTATGGGATGTCTGAAGATTGGTTATGAAACCGCGGCTGCCTTTATTGCTGGGTATGTCAAAGATGAGCTGGCCATAGCCTATTCAAAGATGTTACAAGTGGGAGAATTGAACAGGGAGCTAAAAGAATATATCAATCCGGACCATTCGCTGACAAGGGAAGTGGCAACTGTTTTGAATAAGCATCCCTTGTTGGTGGGTTTTCATTGTCTTGCTGCGCTGTTAAATGTGGAGGGAAAGGGCCTTGTTGCAGGTGTAAAGATATTTGACATGTTTTACTGTTTTATCCTGAGCACAAAAGAAAACTATATTGATGACAGGGTCCTGCTCGTATTAAACGACAGTATTAAAGAGCGCAATTATAGTTTCTTTATAAAACAGTCAGTGAAATTTGATCTTACTTTAGAAAGTGAAATGATCGAAAGCCAAATTGCTGAATTGACGCAGCGGGCAGGTGACGCGCAAAAACTATTTACCGGGACCGGTGGATTAACAGCCTTATATGATACGAACGGCAATGTAGTAATGGAGCACGTGGATCACCTTATGTATAGATGTTTTGGCACTTTTGATTACAGCAAGGTTGCGGGCATCAGGGAGATGGAGTTTGAAGTGGAAAATGCGTATATACGATCTGAGAGCGGGTTGCTTTATAGGTTAAAGGCAGTAAAGCTATATTTTTAGGAGGTGTTATTAAGTTATCATGTAGCAGCGACCAGTAGCATTCGACAGGGCAGCAATACTTTTACTATCATTCGAGGGCTAGAAAAACAAGAATCCTAACTAACGTGTGAGGGTTGTCCTACATGGGGCTACCTATCATAAATGTATGAATGAACTGTAGGAGGTTGGTTATATCCGGTATATACCATCATGCAATCGCTTTCTGAAAAGCGTTGTGTATTTCATGAACAAAAGGTTGGCTGGCAATGAAGCAACGCCAACTTATAAATCTGCTTGTATAAAATGGAAAGATGATCTGGTGAGTGGAAGTATTAAATAATTGAAGATGCTGCATTTCGAAGTGGAAAAAGGCAACGCTGGAGAGCGACCTTTCAGCAATAGAATGCAGGTGGGGATAACCCAAGATAAAGCCCGGTTTCGGGCTTTATCAGTTGATATGAATTTATTAGCCAAAAATCCTAGTGTATGTCGGTGGAAATTGTGACGAAGGAGGATTTGGAGGCATTTCGAAAAGAATTGTTGCTTGACTTTACAGCAATCTTAGAGAAATATGTAAAAAGTGAGGACAGTGCAACTATTGAAGGGTACAAAACTGCGCACGTTCGGAAGATTTTAGGGTGTTCATTTAATAAGCTCGTCGCGCTTCGGGTATCCAGAAAGATTCGGGCCAAGAAGATAGGTGGTACTATATACTATAACAAGGAAGATGTCAAACGGCTATTGGAGGAAGGATATTAAGCCTGGCCGAAAGTGGGATAAATGCGTAGATATCAGGAAAATATTAATCAAAAGAAACCAATTACATTTGGAATATTTTCAATTGTTATGTATTTATTACTTGATACAAATATACTGGTAGGCTTCCTTACTGATCCTCATGAGAGGTATCTTATTGATCGGCTGGAATCATTACTTCAGTTGGAGGAATTTCAATTGTTGGTACCTGTGACATTAAAAAATGAATGGCAAGATAAGAGGAAGCAGGAGTTACAGAGAATTAGAAAGAATTTCTCTGAAGTAAAGCAACGGCTTTCAAATGATAGCTCAATTGATTCTCAACTGCAAGATGAATTACGCATTGTAAATGAAAGGGCTGATCGAATTGAAGCTTTTCTTAATAATGGCATATCTATCGAATTAAGCGATGCAGTTAAGATTCGAACTTCAGACCGCAAAATGAATAATTTACCACCTTTCCGCAGTGTCCGAAGCTATAACGACAGTTTGATATTTTTTTCAGCAATAGAATATTTGAAGCAAATCAATGAAAAGGAATATTGTTTTGTAACAAAGGACAGAGACTTTTGTAACCCAAATCTAAAGGATCAGTTTGAGCCTGATCTAATGGAAAAAGATCTTGAAGTATTTTTCAGTCTCTCTTTAGAGAAAATGATACGGATTCTTGTTTCAATGGGAAAAATAAAGGATGAACAGAATGTAACTAATGCCGAGCAAGGTATAACTATTGAAGTTGTGCGTCGAAAAAAAATGAATTTTCTCGATTATTTATATGAAGTACTGGTAGTTTGTCAGAAAAAAATGAGAATGATACCGCCTCATATATTTTGCAAGATTGAGCCGTTTCGAATATCCAATACCCGTTTCAATTATTCCGACTATGGCCAGTATGTACTTCATACAAATAATGATGAGTTAATTGAGTTTTTTATAAATGTTGAGATAGATGAACAGAAATTCAAAAACGAAGCACTGTTTCCAAACTCCGATGAAAATATTCGGAAATTAAAATACATACTTGAAGTCCTTAATCGGCACCTTGTCTTTGTGATAAAGAAATTTCAGGCAAATGATTCTGTGAATATAAGACCGAAAAATGACGTTGTTTGTTATTGCACTCGCTGTTTATTTTCCAGATTTGATTGGAAGCAACTGGCAGATGAAAATTATGTAAGCGATGATGATTTAAAACTCGCTTTTGTTCATTTTCAGTTAGGCTTTTACGAAAAATCGTTCAGGGGTTACTACGCTTGTTATGAGAGAGCAGTTCAGGATAAAAACAAGATCCTGGCTTATCAGCTTCAGTACACACTTGAATGGGTGAGATTTTATTTAAAATCAGATAAGGATGCTCAGTTGCAGGTTATGGTTGACCGGGTGAAGGAATTTAATAATGAAAAAGACTTCTTCTCCTTTGCTTCAGCTCCTGCAATAGATCGTGAAATTGCCCGATTCTATTATGAAGGCAAAGTTCTAAGTCACTTTGACAAAGAAATCGGCGACACATTGGCAAAGATAAAAGGGCATTATCAGTCGCAACTTCGGGCTAGTTTTAGCAGCAACAGCCATTACATGAATTTATCCACAGATTATTCTGTATTTATAGAATTTACATTTTCGAATTGTTTGCCGTTTACAAAATATTCTGATTTTTTGGATATTTCCAAGAGCTTTACCGAAGGTACATTCTTAAGCTATGCTCTTAATGAGTATCAGCCATCACGGCTTCATGAGTTTACGGAATTTGAGTTGGCAACGCTATTGCGATATGGGAACGCGGAACAGATGTCTAAATTGTATGCAAACTTTGTCAGGCGAAAGATTGCCCAGGAGCAGGTTGATGAGCCCTTTGATGATTTAGCTAAAAACTTACTGGAAAACGGTCGTGAACTAATTTTGAAGCTGGAAAAAGAGGCATGGGAAGGCAGCCTTTTATTATATTCTTCTTATTGGAATCTGCTAGTGATACTTTCGATTGTTGAATTTAGGGAAGAAATAATTATAGAGTGTTTCGATGGTATAATTCCCTTTCTTGAATTGCTGCCGCGAAGGGAGACTACCCGATTACATCTTCTGGCATTATTTATCCGAAAAAATAGTAAAACACTTGGCAAAGAACGGTTAAAAAGACTTTTTAATGTCTGCGTAAATAATGCCGAATTGCATAATGAGCATGTGTTTGAAGCATTTTCCGCCCTGCCAAAAAAAGGGTTATTTGATGTGATTTCCAGTCAAGAGGAATATGAACTATTAATAAAATATTTTGTTGAAAAATGTTCAAAGTGCAATGAATACCATCAGAACGTAGTGTATTTCTGTTATTTTTTGTTGGACACCGAGTTGGGGAAGAAATTAGCTGATCAACTTAATAAAAATCTCTCCGAAATATTTGATATAAACACTTATTGCATGGCAGCTATTTATGAAATAATAGATTATCGGGTCTATTTTGATAAATGCATGTCATTATTTCAAAAGCCAGGTAATAGACAAAAGCACCCGTTTTATGAGATGGAAGGACCAATAGGTTTCCGGGAGCTTAATAATTTTATGAACGTTGTGTTTAAGTATGGTATTCAATTACCCGATGATTTTGTAAATAAGTTGAGAGGTATTTCGGACTATTATGACTGGCTGCTGGATATGAAGGATTTTGATTACAGCAAATTTAATCCCCTCTGGATAAATTATTATGCGACGATTTACTACTTAAAGACAATTTTTTCCCTTGAAATAATTCGACAGAAAGTTCAAACTTTCCTGAGAACCTTCCACCAGCCTACACTTGCTTTTTATTATACGCAGCATGTTTTGGGGACAAAAGAGCCGGCAACTGATGAACTATAGTTATTTTTGGTCAAGTAATTTTGAATATGACGCCTAAAGTCGATCGCAGTATTCTTAAGATAATACGAAACACACTTCCACCTCACTGTTTGGGTCAATGGCTGTCAGAGGTACATGTTATGGAGTTACGTGTTAAACCAGCTTATGATAATACAATAGTGATGATAGAAGTGGCCCCTCTTTTTCTAATAGTGGACGCTTCTTCGAGAATAGAGAGGTTCAGGTTTCAAACAAGTACCACCTTTTCATTCGATGGCTCACACAGTAGGAATTATATTGATGGCTTAATTCTTTACCTGGTTAATTTAAACATTGATGAATTCAATAAGGAGTTGCAACAGACACATAGTACCCTGGTGATACATCGGATGTTTGGAAAAATGACAATGGAGGAAATCAAACCAAAAATTGACGATGCATTCGCTTCTAATTTTTCTAAAACCTGGGGAGTAAAGCCCCATTGGAGGACTTTGCTACATAAATCCGAAGAAGAAAACGATGCTATCATAGACAAATTACTGCCTATACCATATTTTAAACAGTTCAAAGATCGCTTTACAGAAGAGCAGAATCTTCTTTCTCGGTGTATTCAAGAATCTTCCCCAAGCGAAGACGATCTACAACTTTTAAATGAAGCGACTGAATTTAATAGAGCGTGTTTTAAGCAGCTAAAGGAAATTGATCTCACTACGTTAAACGATAAGCAATATTTCAGATTAAAAGATTATCTGAGGTATGTTTATAGCGCTTCGCCTTGTATTTTTAATGATGTAACACCCGATATAGTATACCGTGTCACAATTGTTGTTGATAAATTTCTTGAAGAAGGTAAGCTCAGGCAATCAAATTATTTGTCTTACCCTCCATTGGAAGTAGTGCGGCAGCGAGGCGTATTTAACAGGGCCAATGGTCCGGATCGAACGTTATTTTATGCGGCGGAGCGGGAAGATGTGGCTATAAGAGAAATGAAACCCAAAACAGGAAGCAGAATAATTCTATCGTCATGGAAGAATAAAACAGGTATGCCTTTAAATTGCTTTCCTATATGTTTGACTGCCGGGATTAATAATAAAATGGCAGATCGAGCGTCTTACGCTTTTGAAATGATAGCGGAGAAAATGCATTCGCAAGTGGCAGAATGGATGAAAATTATGTTTGAGTTTCTTGCATCGGAGTTTATCAAAGAATCAGATCCAATAAATCCCAAGCGTTACGACTATCTTTTCAGTGCAACGTTTGCGGATATGATGTTACAGGGCTTCCCCGAAAGTAGTAATGTCAGGGATTATGATGCGATTGTGTATCCAAGTGTAGCCTGGAATCACTTACCTAATAATCTGGCGATCCTGCCTCCTGTAATTGATTCAAAATTCAGCTTAGTTGAGGCTAAGGAATTTGAGGTGCTTGAGACCTGGTACGAAAAAGATATCCCTTTGGATCAGATACCAGTCAACTTGTTGTTTTGGCGGAATGCAGTAGGTTTTAGCAATGGCTGTATTACCTGGGAGGACGATTGAATTTGATTGGTTTGGACCCTCTGAGCATTCTAAATAATGTATTATTTCCCCCTATTTGGATTGAATAAGTGATTAATTTTGCAGTGAAGCTCTTCATTTCAGGTGTCCCGTGAGTTACTCCGTGAGTGGGAAAATTTACAGCACTACAGGTAGTTGGTAAATAATGTAATGGGGGGTATGGCTGCGGCCTGTCTTCCCGACCAATGATAGTGTCAAAAACTATCAAATTCTGTAGATGCTGATGGCCAAAAATCTCGTGAGTAATTCCGTGAGTACGATATTAAAGAGTTTACAGTCAAATGATTTACAACAAAGTATAGGATAGGTTGTCGGCCTGTCCTCCCGACAGAATTTGACAGGATGGTTTTAATACCATCCTGTTTTTGTTTGTCGCTGTCTGACATGCTGTTCAGTTGCGGGATTGCCGCGAATACAAGATTTACTTTGCAGGTTCGAAATGTGCCGTTTTGGTGCTTATAGGTAACACCTTGTGGAAATACCAGCTTTTGAATTTTTCCTTTCTTTATAGAGCTGGAATCTCATACAGCGAGTTCGTGGAAATGGTGATCCCGGCCTCAAAGTATTTTTGCAGGTTCGAAATCTCCAGGTCAGTACGAGGTAGTTTTTGAGGATTTCCTGCTTTTTCTCCAGCAACTTTGTGACTAGTCGTGTATAGGTATTTTCAGGTACTTTCCTATTCAGATAAAAATCTTCTTCCAGCTCTGCCATTTTTTTCTCTATTGCAGCCAGATTCTTGTGCAATTAGAAAAGTTTTTTACAATATGTTTCAAAACCTTTAGTTGTCACTTTTTCTTTCGTGTCTTTAAAAAAAAGCACATATTTAGTAAGTTCATTCCATCCACCAAAATTGTATCGTCTCGAACAAGTTTTAATTCTTTGAGTTTCATTTAGGCATTCCCAACAGAAGCCAATCAATTCTTCCCCATGTATATATTTGAATCCTTTTCCACTCCATTTAGACAATTGGGGACAGAAAAAAGTAAACTTTAGTCGGAACTTACCAATTGCTAAGTCTTCATCAAAAGTTAAGAACCCGTCGCAATCTTTAATTCTATGAAGATTTAAAAAGTATTCAAATTTTTCAATTTCCTTTTGACTTACATTACTGTAGATGCCAACCCAATCTATTAATTGCTTTATGCTTTCTTGGTCTTTACGAAGTCCTTCATTAAATTCAATAGCATCTAATTTTGTTTTATTTTTTACATCCCCGATTAAGATTTCAATTCTGTCATTAGGAGATTCTAAATAATCTTCGACATTTACCCACCTGTACTCTTGGGAATGAAACGGCATTCTTACGGCAATTATATCTAACTCTGATTTCGAATTTCCCGGTTGATGAGAATGAATAATAAGGTTTGAAACAACATAGCCTTTTAGTCTCATGTACAGCTTAGCAAGAAATTCGTAATGTCTGTCCATAATGTCCATATGGTCTGTTTAGGCATTACAGCCAACGTTGAAGCATTGGCGACGTGGCGACATTCATTGAACGTCCAGCCCGGAACTAATGCTGATTAAAGATATAAAAGTTCATTGCTAATTCTATAGCTCGGCCTTGTTCGTCTGCTGAAATCGAAGCTGAATAGCGAACAAACAGCCGAGAATTTATTCGTCGTCCCGCCATATTGCCAATGCGCTGTTAGCCGCAATTTATTTTGGTCATTAGGTAATAATAATATGGCCTAAAACCGACTTTTTCACATACTATATTTGATTGCGGTTTATCGCTGTCAGTCATTACACCTGTCCCCAGCAAGGGAATAATTTGTAAATTTATTTAGATAAAAAATGTCACTAATCTCTAGTATTTGGTTGCCAGTCCAGTTGTCGCCATAAACCAACAAGATGTCTCCATGTAGAATCATAACCCACCCGTTTGGTGAGGTGTTTATTACTGATAGTTCATTGAGAGGTGCGTGTCCTTGAGCTGCTTTAATAACATAGTCTTTTAAAAACTTATGCTGATAAATGTTTAAGTCAATTTCTTTAAACAGAAATCGGTTAAATTCTATAAGATTATGTTTTGGAGTGAGGTTCATCTTAGTTGTGGGTAATGAATAGGGCTTACTTCTGTGGCGGAATTCATTGAACATCTCTCTCCGCCACCGCTGCCCAGCTCTATTTTAATGTTGAAGATAAAGACTTAAAAGCCTGGATTGTACGTTAAAATAAAACTGCTGCCGATACTGCCATATAACTGATGATATAACTGTCGCCGTGCCATAGGAGCAAACCCCATGTTTGGCGCAGTGGTCTCAATTCTCAGCTAACACTCGAAAATTGTCAATTCGACATCTTTATTCGCAAAGCAACCATTACATTTTGACACCTTTTCATGTACTTGTACCTGTACATCTGAGTCTTCAGAATCATAGGCTATAGAAGGAGGATTATGTTTTACTGAATCCAAAATCTGCTTTACTTCCCTAAACACATTTTCCGGCAAGCTGCTTGACATATCGAATCTCTTTTGACTTCCATACATGTAATCAAATAGATTTGGATATTCATCTTCTATGTCGACACCGTTTTCTTCAAAAAGCGCAAAATGACCGAACACAATCTTGGCTCCACGTAGATGTTCAGCAATGATTTTTTTCGGCTCTAACCCAATCCAATTTATTTTTTTCTTAATGCCCTCATGTTGCTTCCAAGGAGATTTTCCTCCAATCCCAATTACAGCGTCAAAATCCCAATTCCTAATTCTTCCCATGCAATCTTCATTGCCAAAAATTCCATTCCTGTCAGGGTCTCCTTTATGTGTTCTCTTGTAAATTAATATTTTCATAAAATGACTATTAAAACACTCACCTGCTTTCCGCCCAACGTCCAGTGCTTGGCAACATGGCGATATTCCGTGTTACATCAGCTTGGACTGATGCCAAGTAAAGATATGAAGATGAAAATATATTCTATAGCTGGGCCTTATTTGTTAGATTGATATTTCGCTGAGCAGTATTATATCGATGAGGATTTATTCACCAGTTGAGTTTTGGATTGTTAATTTGTCTCGATAGTCCAATAGAAATGGTAAGTGGGTTGGTAACCGAAAAATCCTGAAGTCAACAGTAGTTATTTCACCCAGTCCATTGTTCTTAAATGAAGTTATTTCCTGATGATAAGGTAGACATCCCCTAAAATCGATTGTCAAAACGTGTCCTAAAGGTGGGAAGGCTAACTCTGTTCCCAGTACAAATTGCCTGTAGTTAAACTGCCCGAAGCCATAAGAGGTATATTTCTAAGTTGTCCTTCTGTATTAATGTAATTAAAAACTCTATATCGATTTGATAAATCTTGCGATGAAGGATCAAGTACAAATTCAGCCAGGTCACGATTGTTTTCGGAAAATATTTCGTCATTTAAAGAAAAGAACATCGAAATTATTTGCTTTAAAACTTTTAACGCAGTAAAATCATGTATCGTCAGTTCAAAAGCGTTGAAGTCCTTTTTTTTAGCGCAGTCTATAAATGAATTTGAGTATCGTTGATAGGCCGGAACATATGTAGTTCCCAAAAAATTATTACAACTCTGGCACAAGGAATAATAACCAATCCCGCCTTGTTCAATTTTAGCTTTGAAGATTTTATCAAGTGGATGTTTTTCCTTTATATACTCCATGAAGCCGATAATCTTAAAACGAGTTTCCTTGTTGAAAGTGACTTTAGGCGGCACATGCTCATAAGTTAGCTTTCCGAGTACGCCACAGAGTCTGCATTTTCCTTCAGGCATGTTTGACGTTCAATTTACTTTCGATCAACGGCCAGAGCATATTCTTCAGCCAGCATATAAAGCCCCATGTTGGCTGAAGTTTTACATATTTTGTTCCTGCTAAGTAAGTAAATTTGTCCAAACTCCGGGTTATGGAAATCTTGTTAAAAGAATTTGTTGAAGAGACTATTAATGAAGTTATTGAAGGCATCGTAAGGTCCCAAAGGAATATGCTTTCCAAATACACTGCAACAGAAGACCCAAATATTACTATTGCAGGTGGAGGCTATTCACGACTTGAGTTTGACGTGATTGTCACAAGTACTAGTAACTCGGAAACGGGCGGAAAAGCAGGTCTCTCAATAAAAGTTATAGATGTTGGTGGAAATACAAAAAAAGCAACGGAAGAGAAGGCTGAAAATCGGATTAAATTTTCCGTTCTTTTTAGCGTCTCGGATGTAAATAATTTTCCAACTTCCCGATGATTTAGTTCAATTTTATTTCGCTATCTAAAGGATGAAAATCTGGTAAAAACTGGAGTTTTTTGGCTCCATTACGATATCCAGTTGTAATATGAGTTACTTGCTGATTGTGAAGCCAAGCAAGTTGTGGATATTGTTCTTTTGTGAGTCCTAAATTATTTCTTATTCCATATTCCGAATTCGTAAACTCAATTTCGAAAGAGTATGTTTTGCTTTTTTCATTTTCAATCACCCGCAATATAAATTCATTAGTGGTTAATAATTTTAATAATTTTTTAGCTTGCTCTTCACTTTGACATTCTAGCAGGAGAACACGACTTTCATCTTCTTGCATAAAGGCAATTTTATTCCATAAAATACCCTGTAAATCACTTTCTGTCATAAACAATAAATTTTTGATATCGAAATTAAAAATCAGGCAATTTGCATAAATTCCACTAATCGCAGCCAACGTTAAAGCATTAGCGATGTAGCCATATTCATTGAACGTCCAGCCTGGTGCCGCTGCTGATTAAAAGATACAAAACCTCATCGTTTATTCTGCTGCTCGGCGTTATTCGTCTGCCGAAACCGAAGTTGAGCATATTCGTCGTCTCGCCATATTGACAATGCAATGTTGGGCGTTAGGCTTTCTTCTTTGCTTCTCTTTTTGCAGCATTTATCCTTGATTCTTTTTCCAATGCTTCAAGCTGTTCAATTTGAAAGACCCAGTCGTGCAAAAAATTCTTTCTAGCCATACCTGTCGCAAATTCATTTAAATATTGCTCGTAATATCGTTTATGGTCTAATTGAAAGCTGTCGCTACCAGTGTATTCAGGTACATACAAGAAATCCCAATCGGGCATATTCATTACTTTATGCTCTTTCTTTGTGAATGCCTTAAAAAGTATGTCTCTTAATTCTTTTGGTTGGATGATATTATCTTTTCTACTCTCTTTGGGATAAATGTAATCTACATAAGCAGTGTGTGTACAATGCTTGTCGTCATAAAAGACTGCACGAAGTCTCAAGAAATGAGAGTCCCAGCCAGTTTCTTTGTCTTTATGTATTGGAACTTTTTCAATCAGTGACACGATTGTTTCTATACTTTCCAGATAAGGATATGTATTTGAATGCCTACAGCTCAAATAAAAAAAGTAGTCTTTATAGTTTGCAGCCCAAAAAGCAGGTGAGAAGGCATTATAAATACGCCACATATAGTTCTTTGAACTTTCTGGAAAGAAAGTGTGAATAAGGCTAAAAGTATTCGGCTTTAAGAGCCGCTTTTCAATTTCTATGGAATCCCAAAACTTAGTTATTATTTTTTGTTTCAGTTCAATGTCTTCTAGTCGAGTAATCAGACTTGCCGTAGGTTGAGTTGACGTGACTAGTATGTAACCTTCTGCGCCAATAGCTCTGCAATCCTCTGTTATATTTCCAGCCTTTTCTCGCCCTAAAGACTTACCAGAAACAGCAGAGTGTTTACAGCTAATAA
This sequence comes from Segetibacter sp., assembly GCA_021154405.1. GTDB lineage: Bacteria > Bacteroidota > Bacteroidia > Chitinophagales > Chitinophagaceae > JAJKIP01. Next base: position 15,837 of record JAJKIP010000229.1, read on the forward strand.
GCCATTTTCTTTCATATTCTGATAAATCACCTATTAGCTTTTCAGTTACAACCAAATCTCTTCCACCGTCTTGCCCAACCCCGGTCCAATGTGTATCAAATCCTTCAAGCACTAATAGTTCTCTTATTAATTGCTCGAATTTTATCCCGTCTTCAGGTAATTCTTTAAAGTCAATCATTTAATTTGAAATTTCTAAGCTTTTTTGGGTATGTCACAAGCATGCGCTCAACGGCCAAGGCCTTCTGCTGCACTGGTATTCCGTGATTCGTAAATCCGAAACAAAGAGAGTAAAGTTAATACAGTTGATGTTATATTCTGCAGGTCTATTCGTCTAGCCAGGACTGTAGATCATAAGCGGATGAGACGGTTAGTACTCATTCGTCAGACAGCGTAGCAGAAAACCCGATGTTGCCTACAGGCTGTCGTCATAGTTTGAGATACCCTACTATTTTATTGTCGCGAACTTGAATTAAATTAATCGTCTGCTTTTCTGCATCATAATACTGCCGATGAGGATTTTATTCGTCGCCTCATTCGTAAAACTGGACTGTTGTGTGCATGCCTTATCTTGTCTGCCAATTAGCTTCTACATTTTTATATAGATCAGGAAGTTGGTCAAGTGCTTGGTCTATTGTATTGTAATACTCATCCTGAACAACTTTCCAATCCTTGTCATAACTAAAACGATAAATACCTTCATGGTCACCATACGAACAAATTGCAACTCCATAGATACTTTCTCTTTCTGCGTAATCTTCATTACCAACAATTCCAAATGGTTTGTGTCCTGACCATGCCCATTTAATTACTTTTGCTCCGTCAAGTTCTAGTGCTGGCTCTATTATGTCGGTCTCAAAAAGAGGGTCACTAAAGTAATGTCCGGGATTGTGTGCTTTTGCTTCAGCACTCATTATCACATCTCTTGGGTCGCCCATAAAGTCTGAGTTGAAAATATTATTAACCTCTAAAATTTTTCCTTCTGACAAAACCAATATGCTTCTTGCTAATTGTTCTTCGCCAACGTTTAAAGATGTTGTCCAAAGTGAAAGTAGCAGTCGCTCCACTTCCTGTCTGTCAGAAATAGCTGGAAATAATTTGTCTAAATGATTTTTAATATCCGTAGGGAATGTCATAAATGTTGCGCACTACGAGCATGGCTTTGTGCAGGTGGGGAGTTGTTGCAGTGTCCGCCCGCGACCGCTGCAGATTGAAACTATATTGTTGAAGTTAAATACAAAAGCCCAATAAAGTTTGTCCTGCCGGAACCAAAGCCTGGCTTGAAATTAGCTGAACTTAGTTTGATCAGGCCCTCTAGCATATAACTCAATGTTGTGTGCTGCTTAATTTTGTCTAGCCGATCCTGAAATGCTACTTGTCAACACTTTCCAAGAGCGTTGCCAGAAATTCCTTAGAATTTTTACTCTCGCCTTTAAAAGCAAAATGTGTCAGCAAACAGCCAAAAGCAAACATACCAAACGGAATAAGAAGCATTGGTGAAAATCCATTTTGTAGTATTTGTCTGAATTGTAAAAGTCCTACCAATAACGTCCCAAGACAAACTAATCCAACAATACCCAACCAAAACGAAATAAATATTAAAACGAAAATTACGGGTCGCATTTTAATATTTATCTGTGTCTGTCCAAGATATGTTGTTATTTGTCCTGTAATGACTGGTAAAAATGAATTTCGATAATTGATGTTTCTGTTCATTGTAAATGTCATCCCAATAATTTGTCCAGTGTAAGGTTTCGTATAGTTGCGATTAGAAGTCGAAAAGCTAAAGCTTTGCTTTTGTTGGATATTGTCAGCAACTCGTTTTAAAACTTCGTCAATAGAAAGTTTTGTTGTCAAAATATAGTTTTCAAATGGTAAAACTTTTTTTAAAATCATTCTAATCAATCAAATTTAAAGTATAGAGTTGTGTCAGACTAAGTGGCACACAATGGCTAGGGCTGGCAGAAAACCCCATGTGGCCATAGTATTCCTTTTTTAAATACTTTATTTTCTTACAAGAATCTTTTCGCATCTTCTATAAAGTAAACAGTTTTGCATTTTGGACATAGGAAATAATATTCAAAATAATAAGTCTGGCCCGGTTTAAACTCTTTTTTTTTGCTGGGCTTAAGTATTACTGCACTACCGCATTTTCTGCATGGGGCTCCTTCACTTTTTATTTTAATATTATTTTTTCGGCCCTGGAAGCTGTTTTTTTCTGTTGGATCGGGTAATGATAAATTCAATTCAAAGCCCGTGTCTTTAAATAAATTCTCTTCATAGACCGTGTCCTCAATTAAGGCTCCACTATTTAAAGCTGTGTTAGCAAGTTGATCGCATCTTTCGTTTTCTGAATGTCCTATATGTCCTCTTATCCAATTGAATTTTACCTCCTGTTGAATTGATATAAGAATCAATAGCCGTTCCCATAAATCATAATTTATTGCTTTTTCTGTTTTGGTGCGATACCAATTTTTTGATTTCCACTTTTTAGCCCAGCCTTTTGTAATTCCATCAATCACATACCTTGAATCACTATATACATTCACGATCGATTTTGTTTTTAATCGCTCCAGTCCATAAATTACGCCCATTAATTCCATGCGGTTATTTGTTGTCAAACGAAAACCTTGACTGAATTCCTTTTTAGTTCCTTTGTAAGACATGATTACGCCAAACCCACCTTTTCCAGGGTTAGGTTCAGCTCCTCCATCTGAATAGAGATCAATTTCTGGAATGTCTTCCC
>JAJKIP010000230.1 GCA_021154405.1 Segetibacter sp.
CCGGAGGGTAACCGCAATGCGGTTGCCGAACAGGAATTGGGTATGTTATTAGGTCTCCTGAACAATATCCATTCATCCTGGCAGGAAGTAAAGCAGGGAATATGGAAGCGGAATGAGAACAGGGGAATGGAACTTTCTGGAAGGACAGTAGGTATTATTGGTTATGGTAATACGGGCAGCGCTTTTGCGCGCCTGCTGAAACCTTTCCAGGTAACTGTGCTGGCTTATGATAAATATAAATTTGGATTCAGTGGGGATTATATAAAGGAAGCCTCACTGGAACAGATCAGCCGATATGCGGACGTGGTGAGTTTTCATGTTCCATTAACAGATGAAACCTTTCACATGGCCAATGCTGAATTCTTCAATAATCTTCAGCAGACACCATTTATTTTAAATACATCCCGCGGCAAGGTGGTGAATACACAGCAGCTGGCAGATGCCCTCAGACAAAAGAAGATAAAGGGTGCAGCGCTTGACGTGCTGGAAAATGAAAAGCTGGAAACTTATAATATTGCTGAAAAAGAATGCCTTGATTGGCTTCTTTCACAACCGAATGTGATCATTACCCCTCATATTGCAGGATATAGTCATGAAGCATTTTACAAGATGGCCAAGGTGATATTGGAGAAACTGGGCCTTGATTAAGGCAGGGGCTGGGATTTGGATATCAAATTCTTTCTTATCTTTGCGGTACCGCAACGCCTTCAGTTAACTACTGGGGCGTTGCTGTCTTTTTTATAACCAAGGAGGAATTTATGAGCAACTTTCAATACGTTACAAAGGAAACGCTGGAACAAATGAGGGCAGAGCTCCAAAGGATGAAAGGAGTTGAACGTCCTGCGGCCAGTCGTGCCATTGCAGAAGCAAGAGAAAAAGGTGACCTCAAGGAAAATGCCGAATACGATGCTGCAAAAGAGGCCCAGGGGATCCTGGAGGCCAAGATTGCTGCTATGGAAGGCTCAATGGCAAATATCAGGGTGCTGGATGAATCCAGTATTGATACCAGCAAAGTTTCCATACTTACTAAAGTAACATTGACCAATCTCAATACAAAGAAGCAGGTTACCTACCAGATCGTAAGTGAAAAAGAAGCTGATCTGAAGGTGGGCAAGATATCAGTTACATCTCCTATTGGCAAAGGTATTCTGGGCAAAGTGGTGGGTGATACCGCTGAAGTGGTTGCACCTGCTGGTACTATCAAGTTTAAGATAGAAAATATTACAGCGTAGCTTAAGTACACAGGCCGGCTAAAAATATCCGGCCCGTGCATTTAAGCCATTTTATTCTGATGACGATCTTCTCCAAAATAATCGCTGGGCAAATACCTTCTTACAGAATTGCAGAGAATGATAAATTCTTTGCCTTCCTGGATATATTTCCTTTGCGTAAGGGTCATGTGCTGGTTGTTCCCAAAACAGAAACTGATAAATTCTTTGATCTGTCAACAGAATATTTATCAGAGTTACTGGTATTCGCTCAGCCCATTGCAAAAGCAATAGAGAAGAGCTTTGATTGTAATCGCTGTGGATTAAGCGTAGTAGGACTTGAGGTACCTCATGCGCATTTGCATCTTATACCCATCAATAGCGCCAATGATCTTAACTTTAATCAGCCCAAACTGAAATTAAGTGAAGCGGAGTTGAAAGAGGTGCAGGAGAAGATAATTGGCAATTTATAGCTCATTTACGCTGTGTAAGTGTTACTTTCCTGTCTTTAATGAAATCTTCCCATCCTTTGTATTTCTTTCCCGCTTTCTCCATTAGCGGATTCATCTGGAAATGATGGCAAACGGCAATCGCCAGTGCATCCGTAGCATCATAATAATCGGGTTCCTGCTGCAGGTTTAATATGGACCGCAGCATTTTCCAAACCTGTACTTTATCAGCATTTCCATTACCGGTTATTGATTGCTTTACTTTACGAGGCGAATATTCCGTAACGGGAATCCCCGCATGAATAGCTGCAGCAATGGCAACACCCTGTGCCCTGCCCAGTTTCAGCATACTCTGAACATTCTTTCCAAAGAAGGGAGCTTCAATAGCAAATTCATGAGGTTTGTACTGAATGATCAGTTGGGCTACTTTCTGATGTATAAGGTGAAGACGTTCGTGATTATCTTTTTTGGCAGAGAGGCGAAGTGTCTGCATTTCGAGCAGGATCATTTTGCCACTGGTCACTTCAATAATGCCATAACCCATCAGGAGGGTACCCGGATCAATTCCCAGAATTATTTTGGCAGGTTTGTGCAAGAGGGGCACTATTTTTACACGATTAAAAAAACCGTTTAGCCGGTATATCGTTTGCAAATTACAGATAACAGGTGATAAGAATTATCTCTGGGCACTGAATCGATAAAAAACAGAGATAAATCACAGCAAAGCATTATGCAAAAGAGGAAAACCACTGCAAAATATTTCCGATTCTTTATCCATTACTTTCTGGGTCCTCTGTTATTCATCTGGGTTTCCTATTCCATCTACCATCAATTGATCAAAGAGGACCGTTTGGAAAGATCATGGCAGGAGATCCAGGCTTCATTTGCCAGTTCCCGAATCTTATACCTGGTGGCAGTTATACTGCTGATGGTAGTGAACTGGGCCCTGGAAGCTTTTAAATGGAAGATCTGCATACAGCGGGTTCAGCAGGTTCGGTTTTTAACTGCCTTTAAAGCCGTTTTATCGGGCGTCTCTTTTGCAGTAAGCACCCCCAACCGGGTGGGGGAATACCTTGGAAGAGTCTTATACATGGATGAGGGGAACCGATTGAAGGCCATTTCCCTGACCATAACCGGCAGCCTGAGCCAACTGATCATCACCCTGATCATGGGCCTGGCAGGCTGGATAATCCTGGCGCCTCAATTGGAAACCAGCCATTTGATGTCCCATTTCTGGATCAATGGCATACTCTATGGAACCATATTTGCGTTATTGATTTTAACATTTTTTTATTTCCGTCTGGCGGGGGTAGCAAGGTGGTTCGAGCGTATTAAATGGATACGGAAGTATGGATGGCTTTTCCGCGCTCTGGAGGAATTTAATGCAACTTTGCTGCTGCAACTGCTGTCTTTATCAGCATTGCGCTTCCTGGTTTTTATAGCGCAGTATTATTTGCTGTTCCGCTTTTTTGGTGTGGAGGTTTCGTGGGAACAAACATTGTGGACTGTGAGCGTATCCTTCCTCGTTATGGCGGTAATTCCAACCATTGCTTTGTTTACAGATCTGAGTCTCCGGTGGGAAGTCAGTTTGAAGCTGGTGGGAATGTTCAGTGAGAATCACCTCGGTATATGGTTTACTTCGGTGAATATCTGGGTGATCAATTTAATAATTCCGGCGTTAGCGGGCAGCTTGTTAATTTTGAGCATTAAAAAAATATTACTTAATAAAAGTGAACAACAGGAATAAGAAGATTATTATGCAATAAGCCTTTTTACCTGAAGAATCTGGGTGACCCATAAAACAATACTATTCTGATGAAAGGAACTTTGAAACTGTTGGCTGTATCGCTCATTGCATTAATGGCTTTCACCACCCCACCGGGAACCCCTGACCAGGAAATGTGCGGTATCAGGAATACCGCGTTCAGCGCCGGTGAAAAAGTAGTTTTCACCGTTTATTATGCCGTAGCAGGTATTTATGTAAATGCAGGCACCGCCACTTTTACCAATACCCTTGAAACCATGAATGGCAAGCCTGTTTACCATATTGTGGGTGATGGCGCTACCAATTCTTCTTACGATTTCCTCTATAAGGTTCGCGACAGGTATGAAACCTATATAGATACCGGCACGCTGCAGACCTATAAGTTTGTGCGAAATGTGAACGAAGGTGGCCACAAGATCTACCAGAATGTTACTTTCAATAAAACGGCTAATACTGCACTTACCACTGACGGCATCTTCAAAGTGCCAGCCTGTGTGCAGGATGTAGTAAGCTCCGTGTTCTATGCCCGCAATATTGATTTTTCCAAATTACGCCCCAATGATAAGATTGCATTCAGTTTATTCCTGGACAATGAGGTGAACGATATGTATATCCGTTACCTTGGTAAGGAAACTATCAAAACCAAGTTTGGAAAGTTCAATGCAATCAAGTTCAAACCTCTTCTGATAAAAGGAACCATATTTGATGGCGGTGAAAAAATGACCGTATGGGTTACCGATGATGAGAACCATATCCCTGTCCGCATTGAAAGCCCCATTGTAGTGGGCAAAGTGAAGATCGACATGATGAGCTATGAGAATATCCGCTATCCAATGAGCGCACTCATCAGGAGGAAATAATCTCTTCCAGCTTAAAGAATTTATTCGGTTTTATCCCTCTTTCCGTGTGCTTCAATGTGCAGCATTCATATTGAGGATCATGTTCAAAGAAGAGGATATACTCACCTTCAACAGCTTCTTTTAAAAATGCTTTCTTCTCCTGTAATGTAGTTAACGGGAACATATCATATCCCATTATATAGGGCAGGGGGATATGCCCTTGTGAAGGCAGAAGGTCGGCCATAAATACTATGGTCTTCCCATTATATTTTATCTGTGGTAACATCATGGCCTGTGTGTGACCATTGGCAAATCGTACGTCTATATTTTCGGTAAAAGACGTTTTTCCGAGTTTCCCATCTGTCCCGATACCTGTCGGGATGAACCTCAGTTTGCCGCTTTCCTCAATTGGCAATATGTTTTCTTTCAAAAAAGATGCCTTCTCCCGTTCATTCGGGTTAACTGCCCAATCCCAGTGCTCTTTATTGCTCCAGAAGGTTGCATTCTTAAAACCAGGTACCAGCTTATCGCCCTCCCGCACAATACTTCCTCCGCAATGATCAAAATGCAAATGACTCAGGAAAACATCGGTAATATCATTCCGGGAAAATCCGTATTTCGCGAGTGACTTATCCAGGGTATCATAACCGTGTAAATGGTAATGGCTGAAAAATTTCGCATCCTGCTTGTCGCCATTGCCATTATCCACAAGGATCAGTCGGTTGCCATCCTGTATCAGCAAACAACGCAGTGCCCAGGAACATAAATTGTTTTCATCGGCCGGGTTGATCTTGTTCCAGATTGATTTGGGTACCACTCCAAACATTGCGCCACCGTCCAGCTTAAAGAACCCGGTATTGATAGAATAAAGTTTTGTCATGCTAATTGTCTTGAATTATCCATTCACCTCTTTCATGCGCTTATCATACGCAGATTTGGCATATAATAATGCCACCAGAGCTGCTACAAAAAATACACCAAGCGCAATAATGCTGTTACGCATGCTTCCGGTGAGTTCTTCCAGGTAACCAAATGTGAATATGCCCAATACGATGGCGATCTTTTCAGTTACGTCATAAAAACTGAAGAAAGAAGTGGTATCCTGTGTTTCAGGTAATAATTTACTGTATGTACTTCTGCTCATACTCTGTATTCCTCCCATAACCAATCCTACCAGTGCGGCCAGCAAATAAAAAGCTGTTTGCGATCTCACATTATATCCAGCCACACATACAAGGATCCAGATAAATACCGCTATGGTAATAACCCACCAGTTTCCGATCTTTTTGCTCAACCGGCTCATCAAAACCGCACCGATGATGGCTACCAGCTGGATAATGATAATGGTCATCAGCAATTTGGGTTCATCCTTCTCGTCCGGAAATATTTCTTTCTTTCCAAAACCGGCAGCTACCAGCATCACGGTTTGCACTCCACTGCTGTACAAAAAGAAGCTGAATAAAAAACGGGAGAGTGCAGGCATATGTCGCAGCTGATTCCAGACTTTTTTCAATTCAATAAATCCATTCGCCAGTACATTCTTTTTTGATTTGCGTTCCGCCCTGCTGCTGACTGGCAATGCACGTAATGTGATCTGGGCAAAACCAAACCACCAAAGGCCGGTCAACAGGAAAGACATCTTTGGCCCGATATATTTATCTGCCTCATCCAGGCCAAACCAGCCTGGTTTCAATATCACTACAAAAGCAATGATCTGCAGGATAACGCTGCCAATATAACCAAGAGAATATCCTTTGGCGCTGATCCTGTCCTGGTCCGCCGGTGCTGCAATATCCGGCAGGTAAGAGTTATAAAATACCAGGCTGCTCCAGTATCCCAATGCGGCAATGCCAAATGTAAACATGCCGTATTCAATATTAATATCTTTATTCTTATCTGGTCCGAAGAAGAAAAGAGCAATACAGGCTGCAGACCCGATATAACAGAACCAGCGAAGCCAGATCTTTTTATTTCGTCGATAATCTGCTATTGAACTAAGAATTGGTGAAGTGAGCGCAACCAGCAAAAACACAGCTGCCAGGGTATAATTCTCAAGGGCAGTATTCACAAATCTTCTTCCAAAGAAATATACATAGGATTGTTCAGATGATTTGGAAGCTGAGGTAATACCCACATAGTAGGCGGGAAAAATAGTGGAAGTGATTACCAGGTTGTAAGCTGAGTTGGCCCAGTCATACATGGCCCAGGCATTTACAATCTTCTTTGAAGCTGTTTGCATAACTGAAAAAGTTGGTTCGTTCGGGGGTAACTATATTGTTACGAAGGTAACGTAACAGGTTAGTTACAATTACTATGATCAGCTTTTCAGGGTTCCGGTAAGTAATAGAATTAGCAATAAAGCGCCTACAATAATACGGTACCAGCCAAATACTTTAAAGCCATATTGCTTAAGGAAGTTGATAAAAAACCGGATAGCCAGTATGGCTACAAAAAATGCTACCAGGTTGCCCACAATAAATGAAATGGTATTGTCCCTGTTAGCCATTATGATCTCATAACCTTTTTCTTGTACGCCTCCTATTTCCCATTTTTTCAGAAAAATCGAATGGGCAGTGGCGGCAAACATGGTTGGAACGGCCAGGAAAAAGGAGAACTCTGCAGCCAGTTGCCGGGTAAATTTCTGTTGCATGCCTCCAATAATGGAAGCAGCGCTTCTGCTTACGCCAGGTATCAATGCCAGACATTGCCAGATACCTACCAGGAATGATTTACCATAAGTGATCTGGTCGTCCTTTTTAAGTGTAGGGTTTTTAAATACGTTATCGATAAATAATAAGATAAATCCTCCTGCCAGCATGGTGATAGATACTATCAATGGGCTTTCCAGCATTGCATCAATCTTATCGGAAAATAAATAACCCAGTACCAGTGCAGGTATCACCCCAACCAGCAATCTTAAATAGAACTGCCAGCGACTGAACTGAAAAAATTTACGCGCGTATAAAAAGACTACGGCCAGGATGGCGCCAAACTGGATGGCAACTTCAAATAATTTGGTGAACTCTTCTTTATGTATTCCCAGCAAAGAGCTGGTAATAACCATATGACCCGTAGAAGAAATAGGAAGAAATTCGGTTACCCCTTCAACGATCGCGAGAATAACTGCTTCAAATAAGTTCATTCAGTCAGGAAGATTATACGGTAGGTTTTGGCCGTTTGAATATTGCATAGATCTCGAGCACCAGTCCCGCCATAATTAGTATTGGAGCCAGCGTAATACGGCGGAAGCTATATACCTCATCCTTGTTGAACACACTGGGGTCTTTGCTTGCGCCACCACTCATCAGGAACATGCCGATCGCGATCACTATAATACCGATCAGCATCCATCGGTAATTATCCTTTGTAAAGATGGAATTATTCGATACAACGGTAGCGGTAGTCTTTTTTTCGATGGGGGTGTTCGTCGTCTTCTTTTCTGCCATTATTCGGGATTTGGGTCAGCAAGATAAGGATTTCAGGTAAATACAGGATGTTAAGCTATCATATATCGAATCAGCCTCAATAAAGGTCATCCAGCTTCATTTTCAGGTATTTAATAACACTTCTATGAGTACTGAAGAGGGTAATGAAAACGCCAATGAGAATAAGGGATAAAAACAGAACCGAAAGAAGGAAATTATCCCGGATTGCCATCAACCCTGGTATGCGATTTTCCAATAGCACTACAACCAGGAAAACCGCAACTGAGGCCAGAACTCCACTCAAGGCCCCGTAAATAATCGCCCGGTTATTGATGGGGCGAACAATGAAATTACGCGTTGCTCCCACCATCTGCATGGTCTTTATCAGGAACCTGTTGCTGAACATGGCCAGCCTGATAGTATTGTCAATCAGGAAAATCACCACTATTGACAGGAGAATTGCAATTGCTAAAAAAACAATGCTGATATTACGAAGATTGTCATTCATTTTGTCGATCAGCTGTTCCGGATATTTTACTTCGGTAACAAGGGTTTGCTTTGCTGTAATATCGTTTTTGATAGCCCTGAGGGAATCGGTATTTAAATACTGGCTTTTTACCTTGAAGAAAATGCTATTGGGAAGTGGATTCTCAGTAAGGATCTTGTCCCAGTCCTCATTATCCTCGGCATTCATGATCTCTTTTGCCCTTTCCCTGGTCACATAATCAATTGACTTTACATAAGGCTTGGAGGAAATATAATCCATCAGGGCGGCACTATCTGCAGGAACGGGATTACCCCGTATATATACCCTTACTTCCACGCTTTCCTTAAAATAATTGGCCAGTTTGTTGGCGTTGATTACCAGCCAGCCTATTATTCCGAGGAGGAATAATATAAGCGTCACGCCCACGATAGTCATGAAGTAAGATGGTTTTCCACGTCTGATAGAAGCCTTTCTGGATTCAGCCATGCTATTGATTTTGAATTGGTAGGGTATCGCAAAAATAGCCAATTTAGCAGTCCAATCCGTATTTTTGCACCTGTCCCGCCATTAGCGGACTCCATCTAACGCCATCAGGAGGCTATTATTATATATCATATTATAGCCGGTGCAGGTTGACTGAAAATTGCTGTAGTATAAAATCATGGAATATAATTTCAGAAAAATAGAGCAACACTGGAAAGAACAGTGGAAAGAGGATAAGGTATACGAAGTCCAGAATCCGCCTACGTCGACTGCGTCGACTTCGGCGGGCGAAGCCCTCAAGCCCAAATGTTATGTGCTTGACATGTTTCCCTATCCCAGTGGTGTGGGTTTGCATGTGGGCCATCCACTCGGCTATATCGCCAGTGATATCTATGCTCGTTATAAAAGGCTCAAAGGATTCAATGTACTCCATACCATGGGCTATGATGCTTTTGGTTTGCCTGCGGAACAGTATGCAATAGAACACGGCATTCATCCTGCAGTAAGCACGGAACAGAATATCAACAATTTCCGGAAGCAGATGGATAATGTGGGATTTTCATTTGACTGGAGCCGGGAGTTTCGCACTTCTGATCCTTCCTACTACAAATGGACCCAATGGATCTTTCTTCAGTTGTTCGATAGTTTCTTTAACCGGAAAAATAAAAAAGCGGAACGGATATCAGTGCTGGTAAATGCGTTTGAAAAAGAAGGTAATAAAACACATGCCTGTCCTGGTGATCCCACTCTTAAGTTTACAGCTGATGAATGGGAGAATTTTGATGAAGCGAGAAGGATGGATATTTTAATGCAATATCGTTTGGCATATTGTGGCTATGGAGAAGTGAACTGGTGTGAAGCACTGGGTACGGTACTGGCCAATGATGAAGTGATCAATGGATTAAGTGAAAGGGGTGGCTATCCCGTAGTAAAAAAGAAACTGCGTCAATGGTATCTCCGTATTACAGAATATGCGGATCGTTTGCTGGAAGGGTTGGAGAAAGTGGATTTCAGTGATGCAATGAAGGAAATGCAGACCAACTGGATCGGTAAATCATCCGGTGCTGAAATTGATTTTGCCATTGGTGAAAGTGCTGATAAACTCAGGGTTTACACAACCCGACCAGATACCATTTTTGGAGTAGACTTTATGGTGATCGCGCCTGAGCATGACCTGGTGGCATCTATAACTACGGCAGGGCAGCAACAGGCAGTTGATGATTATATTACTTATGTAAAAAGCAGAAGTGAAAGGGAACGCATGGCTGAAAAGAAGATCAGTGGTGTGTTTACCGGCGCCTATGCCCTGAATCCGTTCAATCAAAAAAAGATACCCATCTGGATATCTGAGTATGTACTGGCAGGTTATGGGACAGGTGCTATCATGGCAGTGCCCTGTGGTGATGAGCGCGACCATAAATTCGCAAAGTTCTTCAATATTCCCATCACCAATATTATCGGTAAGTATTATGATGGTGTGGAAGCCAATCCCACTAAGGAGGCCATCCTGGAGAACTCTGATTTTCTCAATGGCATTGTAATGAAGGAAGCGATTGAGATAGTTATCCGGAAAATTGAAGAGACGGGTATCGGCATGCGCAAAGTGAATTTCAAAATGCGGGATGCTGCATTCAGTCGCCAGCGTTATTGGGGTGAACCGTTCCCAATAAAATGGATCGATGGAGTGGCATATCCTTTAGATGAAAAAGAACTGCCTTTGGAACTTCCCCATGTTGATTCTTATAAACCCGGACCAGAAGGAGAGGGGCCACTGGCTAATATAAAATCCTGGACTGATCGTCACCTGGAGACGAACACCATGCCTGGCTATGCTGGCAGCAGCTGGTATTTCCTTCGTTATATGGATCCGCATAATAATAAAACATTCTGCGATCGCAAAATATCTGATTACTGGAACCAGGTAGACTTATATATCGGCGGGACCGAACATGCGGTGGGGCATTTGCTATACAGTCGTATGTGGACAAAGGTTTTGTATGATCTTGACTATATCGGTTTTGATGAGCCGTATAAGAAATTGCTAAACCAAGGTATGATAACAGGGAAATCTTATTTTTTTAGCGTGTATACAGAAGATAATATAGATATCAATAAGGTCAAACGTCATATTTCTTCTTATAACAAAAAAAATCCGGCTAATATTAGTCAAAGATTTAAATATGGACATCGATTTGTCGATAACGATGGACGCCTGTTTAGAAAGATATTTGAAAAGGGACTGAGTGAAGAATTAATAGAAGATCCGAATTTAGACATTCAATGGGAAAAAGAAGGTGAAGAAGAATTCATTTATGTTGAGGAAGTGTCAGAGAAAATGTCTAAGTCTAAATTTAATGTTGATAATCCGGATGATCTGGTAGCAAAATACGGAGCAGATACCTTCCGCATGTATGAAATGTTCCTTGGTCCTGTGGAAATGTCAAAACCTTGGGATACAAAAGGAATTGAAGGCGTGCATCGCTTTTTAAAGAAATTATGGCGACTCTTCTTTGATGATGTAAAAGGAAAGGTCTGGACCGATGAAAAAGCTACTGATGCGGAACTGAAAGTCCTGCATCGTGCTATTAAAAAAATTGAAGATGATACAGAACGATTCAGCTTCAATACCGGCGTGAGCAGCTTCATGATCGCCGTAAATGAGTTGACTGATCTGAAATGCAATAAAAAACAGGTACTGGAATCATTATTGATACTGCTGGCTCCCTATGCACCACATATTGCCGAAGAACTCTGGCATCAATTGGGGCACCAATCAACTGTACTGGATGCACGTTATCCATTATTTGAAGGGAAATACGTAATAGAGTCCAGCAAGGAATATCCCATTTCCGTAAATGGCAAAACGCGCACTACTCTTAATATCTCACTGGATGCGGCACAGATGGACGTAGAAAAGATCGTATTGGAAAATGAAGTAATAAAGAAATGGCTGGAAGGAAAGGCTCCCAAAAAGATCATATATGTCAAAGGCAAAATGGTGAATGTGGTAGTATAACCGATTATTGAGAGGCTGGTGGTACTTTCACAAACCGTACCATTGCACTACTACCCTCAGTACTTTCCAGCCTTGCATCATATCGTTTATCACCCACCAAAGCGATCATATAAGATGTATTGGGAGGAATAGAACCCAGGTTCTCCGCTACCATCGTAAGTTCATTGGTTTCTTCCAGTAGTTTAACCGGTA
>JAJKIP010000231.1 GCA_021154405.1 Segetibacter sp.
CAGTGGCTGCAGTTCCATTAAGTTTGGACGGTAGTCAGTTCGGTTTCAAACTAGACCTCATAACGCCTTTACCCAATACACTAAAAGTTACCTGGAAGCTGGATGGAAATGTAATTGGCAACAATGTTGATACCATTACAATCAATGGAGCTGATCTTTCAGTTACCAACCATATATTGGTTGCTACTGTGATCGATACATCCCTGCTCAGTAAAGCTGACGATCATATCTCCATTCATACATATAACACGCAATGGAATATCAGCCGGCTTACCGGCATATCGGATCCACAATTATTCAGGGCCAATTTGCAGGTATTCCCCAATCCTGCCGTTCGTGACATAATAGTTAAATATGAACTGGAAAAGAAAGCAAATGTATCCGTAGAATTTTTAACAGTTGAAGGAAGGCGGATCAGCCGGTATGAACAAAAAGGTCAATTACCGGGGCGATATACCTATACGCTTGATGCAGGGAAAATGCGAATAAGTCCGGGCACGTACTTCGTGGTATTTGCCATTAATGGAAGCAGACTTACAAAAGAGGTGATCAAAATAGAGTAAGCAATTAATCATCCAGCTTCAACACAGCCAGGAATGCTTCCTGTGGAACTTCTACGTTACCGATCTGGCGCATACGCTTCTTCCCTTCCTTCTGTTTTTCCAGCAGTTTGCGTTTACGGCTGATATCACCACCATAACATTTGGCTGTAACATCTTTCCGCATCGCTGATATATTTTCCCTTGCTACCACCTTGGCACCAATGGCAGCCTGTATTGCAATCTGGAATTGCTGCCTGGGTAATAATTCCTTTAATTTTTCGCAAAGTTTTCTTCCAAATTCCTGGGCACGGCCCCGATGAATAAGTGCGCTCAATGCATCCACCTTATCGTTATTGAGCAGAATATCCATTTTCACGATATCAGCCTCACGGTAACCTATGGGATGATAATCAAAAGATGCATACCCTCTGGTCTGGCTTTTTAACTTGTCGTAAAAGTCAAATACGATCTCCGTCAATGGCATTTCGAAAATCAGCTCAACTCTTGTTGTGGTGAGATAACTCTGATTGGTAAGAATACCACGTTTACCAAGGCAAAGCGTCATGATATTTCCGATATATTCCGGCTTGGTAATGATCTGTGCTTTGATAAAAGGTTCATCAATATGATCCGTCTTAACCGGATCGGGAAATTCTGTAGGGTTATTGACTATAATGGTTTCTCCCTTTGTGGTATAGCCTATAAAGCTTACGTTGGGCACCGTGGTGATTACCGTTTGATTGAATTCCCTTTCCAGACGTTCCTGGATGATCTCCATGTGAAGCAGGCCCAAAAATCCGCAACGGAAACCGAAGCCAAGGGCTTGTGAAGTTTCCAGTTCATAAGTAAGTGAGGCATCATTCAATTGCAGTTTATCCATGCAATCCCTCAGCTCTTCAAAATCTTCTGTATTAACAGGAAAAATTCCCGCAAATACCATGGGCTTTACTTCCTGGAAGCCTTTGATAATTTCCTGTGTAGGGTTGGCAGAAGTAGTAATGGTATCACCCACTTTAACTTCTTTCGCATTTTTGATACCTGTGATGATATATCCCACATCCCCGCAATTAACCTGATCTTTCGGGGTCATTTTTAATTTCAGAATGCCAACTTCATCCGCTCCATATTCCTGATCTGTGCTGACGAATTTTACGATATCACCTTTTTTGATAGAGCCATTGATGATCCGGTAATAAACGATGATACCCCGGAAGCTGTTGAATACACTATCAAAGATCAATGCCTGCAGAGGCGCATCCTGTTTACCCTTGGGAGCCGGGATACGTTTGACAATAGCTTCAAGAATATCTTCCACGCCAACACCAGTACGTGCACTGGCCAACAGTATTTCTTCCGGTTTGCAGCCAATAAGGTCGATGATCTGATCTTTTACCTCTTCATCCATGACCACTTCCATATCGATCTTATTGATGACAGGAATGATCTCCAGGTCATTGTCAATGGCCAGGTAAAGATTGCTGATGGTTTGTGCCTGGATGCCCTGGGAGGCGTCAACCAGCAAAAGGCAGCCTTCACAGGCAGCCAGGGCCCGGCTTACTTCATAACTGAAGTCAACGTGACCGGGTGTATCGATCAGGTTCAGAATGTACTCCTTACCGTCTTTATGCTTATAATTGATCTGGATAGCGTGACTTTTGATGGTAATACCCTTCTCCCGCTCAAGGTCCATATCATCCAGGACCTGGTCCATCATGTCCCTGTCACTAATGGTGCCGGTGCTTTGTAACAGCCTGTCTGCCAGGGTGGATTTACCATGGTCTATGTGTGCGATGATGCAAAAATTACGGATATTCTTCATTGACCCATTCTCTCCTGAAAGGATTGCTTTTTTAAGATGGGCAAAGGTACATCTTTTAGGCGGGAAAAGAGGTATCCTGCCTCATTTAAAGAGGTGGACAGAAAGGGTTCATAACTGATTGACACCGGCTTAAAATTTGTTGCCTTTAACGATATGAAAAAAAAGGAAAGTTTTAAAGAATTACTGGAAAGACTGGATGAACAGTCTGCGCAGTTCAATACTCATCTTGCGGAAGCCAATCGTTACTTTGACCTTGCTGCGAAGAAAATGGAAGCCCTGCTGAGGCGGGAAGAAAAAGAAATTCATGGTACCATCAGGAAAATAAGACAGGCAATAAAGGTTTTTAATCGGGATACGCCAAATAAAGGGAGCAAATCCACTGGTTCAAAATAGATCAGGGACGCATTTTCTCGTAGGCGCTTAATTTATCCAGTTCAACAATAGTTGTTTTTCCATCTTCGCTTTCGTGATACATGGTCACAAATTTTGCATCGAAAATGATCTCATCAAACACATAGGAAGTGCGCCGGATAACTGTAGTTGAATAAACATCATCATATCCCCTAACCATTACATAAACCTCAAGGTCTGCATTCCTGAAATCATCTTCGGTTAACCCAAGCAACGGACTTCGTTCATCAATGGGATGTACTACTGTCCAGTTCATCATCAGGGTATCCACTTTAGCTCTTTCCAGATCCAGCTCATAAAACTTGTAGGTGCTATTTCCATTCTCGTTTGTCTGCAGGGCTGCATTTACCTTGATCTCTGCATTGGTTAGATTGTGGTTATCCTTATAGGTGACAATCCGGAACATCAATGCAGTTTTATCCTTGTAGGGAGCGATCAGGGCCTTTTCACTAAAGGCAATATAGGATTTGGGTTTTGCAAAACGTCCATAGATCAAACCAGTAGCTACTGCAAACGAAAGGAAACCGCTCATGGCTTCAATCGCAGCAACCATGTTGACGCCTGTTCCAACCGGATTAACACGGCCATATCCTACAGTGGTAAACGTTTCAGTACTGAAGAAATAAATTTCCTCGATCCTTTTCCATTCGGTTGTACCAACAATTCCTGTGAATCCTGAAAGTCCTATCAATAAATAAATAACCGTATAAATAACATTGATACAGAGAAAGAATAAAACGATAACTGTAATGAATTTCCAGGCAGGCATATTCAACATGGTGTGGAACACACTGAATCTGTCCCAGAAGGAAGCCCCTTCTTTTCGAAGATTATAAGTTCCATCCCGGTTAATAAATCTTCCGCCATAGCTTGATGCATTAGTACCAAAACCGGTATCATTGTTCGCTTTGGAAAAGGGATTAATTCGATTCTTGTCGGCCATATTAGTCTGTATTGGAGTTAAAATTAACAAAAGCTATGGCCCGTTGTTCAGTACCTTGAAAACTGTTACAGTTTCAAATTCTTTACATTTACTTATGGACTGGCTGTGGATCACCTTGGGAATTATCCTCGTATTGATCGGGATTGCTGGAAGCATTCTTCCCATCCTGCCAGGTCCTCCAATTGCTTACGCAGGTGTGTTATTGCAACAATTAAGGGAACCTAACCCTTTTTCATCAAAATTTTTATGGGTATGGGCTGGGATTGTGGTTGTGACCCTTGTTCTCGATTATATTATTCCAGCCTGGGGTACCAGGAAATTCGGAGGCACGCGCTATGGCGTTTGGGGTTGCATGCTTGGATTTTTTCTTGCATTCTGGATGGGCCCCTGGGGCATAATCATTGGACCATTTCTGGGAGCTTTTGCAGGAGAAATGATAGCCGGACAGGATTCAAAAAAGTCATTTCGGGCCGCGGTTGGATCATTTGTAGGATTTTTGTTAGGTTCGTTATTGAAAATGACCATCTGCTTTATGCTACTTTATTTCGTTATTAAAAGCATTTAGGATTACACTGTTCACATCTCCAAACCAAAACTATCTATGCAATCTACTGTTGCCGTAGCTCTTCCCGCCGATGCATTACCTCAGACAAAACGATCTTACCGGGTTGAGTCCATTGATCTCCTGCGCGGCTTCATCATGATCATAATGGCGCTTGATCATGTACGCGATTATTTCCATGCTGATGCGTTGGTGTATAGCCCAACTGATCTCACGCAAACTTCTCCGCTGCTTTTCTTTACAAGATGGATCACACATTTTTGTGCTCCCATATTTATGTTCCTTTCAGGGACCTCCGCCTACCTGGTTGGGTTGCGTAAAGGGAAGAATGCGCTGGCAAAGTTTCTGTTGACAAGAGGACTCTGGCTGATCCTTCTGGAAATGACAATCATCAATTTCGCATGGTTTTTCAATTATTCTTTTCCCGTAGTAGATTTTATTGTGATCTGGGCGCTGGGAATAAGCATGATCTTTCTTGCAGCTTTCATTTATTTGCCTTTACCTGTTATCCTGATCATCAGTCTGGTAATGATCTTTGGACATAACCTGCTTGATACAATTCAGGTACCAGGGGATGGTGGAGATGCAATTGGCTGGTCACTGCTTCATCAGCAGAATATCTATTTTAAAGGTCATTTCACATTATTTATAGGATACCCTATGATACCCTGGATAGGTGTAATGGCTTTGGGTTATTGCCTGGGTAAATTATATACCAAAGAATTTCCGGCAGCGAAAAGAAAAAAATGGCTGATGGGATTTGGGTTAGCTGCCATTGCCCTGTTCATTATCATACGGTACATTAACCAATATGGAGATTCATTTCACTGGAGCACCCAAAAATCAGCTGTATTTACTTTTCTGTCTTTCCTGAACGTTTCAAAGTATCCGCCATCACTTTTATATATACTGATGACACTTGGTCCCGCTCTTGTCTTTCTTTCGTTAACCGAAAACAGTCGTTCCTGGCTGGCAAAAAGAATAAAGGTGATTGGTCGCGTGCCAATGTTTTACTATCTGATCCATTTATACATCATCCATATCCTAGCATTTTTTGCGACTTATTTCTGCGGTCACACACCAAATGATATGGTGCTGACAGCATGGATTGATTTTGAACCGAAACTTAAAGGTTATGGATTTTCCCTGGGTGTTACTTACCTGGTGTGGGCTTCCATAGTGACGATTCTTTATTTCCTTTGTAAATGGTACGACAGGTATAAGAGAACACATCAACAATGGTGGTTAAGCTATTTGTGACCTGTAATGCTTTGTAAGCAGTTATTCATGTGAAATGGCTCAATAAGAATTGTAGTTAGCCGTCAATTCTGCATTCAGGGACTGATAATTCAGCCTGCAATTCCCCCATTTTTAAGAGTTATTCCCTACGTTTCTAATGGATTAATCATTAATTTCTAAAATTGTTTTATAATACAATTCATCGTTACCGAGATTTGTCACACGTTTTCTGAATATACCTCCTTGCACCCCAACTCTGATTTATCTTATTAAATGTAATACCAATGATCCTGATTGGACGGCTAAAGTAAAGTAGCAATGTATTTACATTGCTATTATATTAACCCTCCTGTTTCTACAGGAGGGTTAATTATTTTCACGAAGAATTGCCATCAACAGATTGAGTTCCTGAACCAAACCTGTTCCTGGTTGTTGGGCATCATATCCCTTCCTAATTTTTAAAAAAGCTGATCATGAAATACAGAAGTCTGGGTAGCACGGGAGAAAAGATCTCCGCCATTGGTTTGGGTTGCATGGGTATGAGCTTTGCCTATGGTCAACGGAACGATGAAGAATCGATTGCCACGCTGAATAAAGCGCTGGAACTGGGTATTAATTTCTGGGACACGGCAGACATGTATGGATCTGGACACAACGAAGAGTTGATATCAAAAGTGCTTGTTCCCAATCGGAAGAAAATCTTTATTGCTACCAAATTCGGGTTTCGGCAGGCAGAGCCGGATGACAAAAATTTACCTGGTACGGGCGCAACCTATATTGACGGCTCACCCGCTTATATCAGGACGGCTGTTGAAAAAAGCTTAAAGCGTTTGGGTATTGAGACCATTGACCTTTATTATGCACACAGGGTTGATCCAAAAATACCTATTGAGGATACAGTTGGCGCTATGGCAGCGCTTGTTAAGGAAGGCAAGATTCGTTATCTGGGCTTATCAGAAGCGTCTATCGGTTCCATTCGAAAAGCACAAGCTGTTCATCCCATTGCTGCGTTACAAACTGAATATTCCCTGCTTACCCGGGATATTGAAGGTGAAGTACTGGACACAATACGAGAGCTCGGAATATCGCTGGTCGCTTATAGTCCGCTCGCCCGAGCCCTGATCACAGCAACGGTAAAAGATACCAATCAACTGGAAAAGGATGATTACAGACGGGTAATACCACGCTTCAAGGAAGAACACTGGCAAAACAATACAAATCTGGTAAATGAGTTTACGAACTTAGCCAATGCAAAAAATTGCTCTCCGGCACAATTAGCACTGGCATGGCTTTTAACCCAGGGAGAAGACATTATTCCAATTCCCGGTACCAAACAGCGCAAATACCTTGTTGAAAATGCCGAAGCGGTTAATATCCGGTTATCTGAAACTGAATTGCAGGAAATTGAAGCACTATTGAGAAAATACCCGGATACCGGAAAGCGCTATAGCGAGGGCGCTTTGAAGCTTGTTAATAAATAGTACCACTGGCACAGCTCTTGCGCCTTTATCATAAAACAACGATTATGATACGAAAATTAAAATCAGGATACAGGATCTATTCCAGAAAAAAAGACCCTAAAACCGGAAAGCGAAAAAATCTTGGAACTTTTTCATCTATCGC
>JAJKIP010000232.1 GCA_021154405.1 Segetibacter sp.
AAACCTGAAATTGCTGATGCGGACCTGGTAATTGCCAATTGCACGCCAAATGAAGTACATCCTTTTGCCCAGTTCGCACAGTCAAAAGGCATTCCTTTTATCAACTCCACAGTACCCAGTGATGTGGGCATAACTTCCAATCCCTATTTTGTTTTGCTCAATCCCACTCTTAAAACGCAATGTGAAGGTATCTATCGATTCATTCAACGCTATTATTCATTGGAACCATTAGTAGTGTTCCGAAAGAAAGCCAGCAGTGATGACATGATAAAGACCATTTTTGATGAGTTCAGCAAGAATACCATGTCCATTCCGTTAAAGATGAGGTATGTTACCCTTGCGGACAGCTTTACCGTAAATCAATTGATGGCACAGATTGATACTAACAAAAAAACAGTTTGTCTTGCCGGCAGTCTGGATGCCAATTTTGGTCGCAGACTGGTTCAGCAACTGGCTTCCATTACTAAATCCAATAAGATCACGGCTATCGGTATGCCCACCTGGGAAACTATCGCCAGGGATTTTTCCCGCCCTGAATACAGAGGCATTGAGATCATTTATAGTACACCGTTCTATAATTCAAAGACCAATCCCGTCAGCGTAAACATCACTAACTATTTCAATGATATAATGTATGCGAGGCCCAGCGATATGGTATTTCGAGGGTATGAAGCCACCTGGAAATTCGCCAAGCTGCTATTACAATACCGCAAGGATCTGGCATCCAATCTAACCAGCAAACAATACACGGTATTCACAAATTATGATATACAGCCGGTTATCAACCGCACCACAACCTCCCTTGAGTATTTTGAAAACAAGAAGCTGTACTTTATTAAATGGAAAGATGGCCTGGTGAATGTAGCCAACTAGCCTTTTGTGGCAAACCATTTGTTCCTGTTTGCTGTTACTTATTATCAATGGTAAAGCAAATTGCTGATTGAATTCACAAATAAAGGTCTCTATTGCAAAGCGGGAAATTTCTTCATAGATCCCTGGCAACCGGTTGACAAGGCTGTCATCACGCATGCACATAGTGACCATGCCCGCTCTGGAAATGGTTCTTACCTGTGCCACAGGCTTACAAAACCTTTACTGGAATTAAGACTGGGCCCTAATTCCATTCAGGCGATTGAATGGAATGAACCCATAACTATTAATGGGGTAAATGTTTCCCTCCATCCTGCCGGTCATATTATTGGCTCTTCACAGGTGCGCATTGAACACAATGGAGAAGTTTGTGTAGTGAGCGGGGATTACAAATTGGAAAATGATGGTTTGAGCGGTCAGTTTGAACCTATAAAATGTCACAGCTTCATTACAGAATCTACATTCGGGCTTCCCATCTACAACTGGAAGCCTCAGGATGAGATTTTTTCTACCATTCAAAACTGGATACTAAATAACAATGCAGAAGGGAAAACTTCTGTTCTAATGGCCTATAGCCTTGGGAAGGCACAGCGATTACTACCGTGTATTGAAGCTACCGGTCTCCCCATTTTTCTTCATGGTGCTGTCTATAATATTCACCAGGCATTGCTGGGTGCCGGAATTAAGCTGCCAGCAGCCCGGAGGGTGGAACCGGATATGCCAAAAGAAACATTTAAAGGAAATGTGGTGATCGCACCTGGAAGTGCTGATGGCTCCCCCTGGATGAAACGATTCTCTCCTTATAGTGTGGGTGTTTGTAGTGGATGGATGCAGGTGAGAGGTAATGTTAGAAGAAGAAATGCAGATGCTGGTTTTGTATTAAGTGATCATGCTGATTGGAATGGATTGCTGTCTGCCGTAAAAGATACGGGCGCAGAGAAAGTATATGTAACGCATGGATTCCAGGCAGCTTTTAGCCGTTACCTCAATGAGACGGGTATTTATTCAGCAGAAGTGAAAACAGAATATGGTATTGATGAAGAAGAGTTGATAGAACCAGAACCGCAATCATGAAACAGTTTGCAGAACTTGTAACGATTTTGGGTACTTCCACAAAGACCAACGACAAGCTAAATGCTTTGTCGGACTATTTCGCTTCCGCCAATGACAAAGACAAGGTATGGGTGATTGCATTATTCAGTGGTCGACGTCCCAAGCGCACCATCTCTGGTTCTCTCATTCAGCTTTGGTGTTCTGAACTGGTAGATCTTCCATTGTGGTTATTTGAAGAATCGTATCATACCGTGGGCGATCTGTCGGAAACAGTGGCATTACTTATTCCTGATACGCTCACCATAAAAAATGCTGAACCCAGACCCTTACATTATTATGTAGAAAAATTCGTGGAATTGGCAAAGGCAGAAGAGGAAAAAAGAAAAGAATTCATGATACAATCCTGGCGGGAACTGGCTAATCCCGTTGAACGTTTTGTATTTAATAAGCTCCTGTCTGGAGCATTCAGGATTGGGGTATCACAAAAGCTCATGGTGAATGCACTGGCTAAAACTGTTAAGCTGGAACCGAGTGTTATTGCCCACCGGATAAGCGGCAACTGGGATCCCGCTACCATTTCATTTGAAGAATTGCTAAGCGAATCCGCAGTTACAACTGATTCCTCCAAACCTTATCCTTTCTATCTGGCTTATGCCCTGGAAGATGAACCATCATCACTTGGAGAACCGGATGAATGGCAGGCAGAGTGGAAATGGGACGGAATACGAGGACAACTTATCAAACGAAATAATGAACTCTTTGTCTGGAGCCGGGGTGAAGAATTATTGACCGGTAAGTTTCCTGAATACACTGTATTAAAAGATCTGCTGCCTGATGGAATTGTGCTGGATGGGGAGATCATTCCTGCCGTAGATGGCAAACCGCTACCTTTTGCTTTATTGCAAACACGTATAGGCCGGAAAAACATTACCAAAAAACAATTACAGGAAGTGCCCATGTCCTTTTTCAGTTATGATCTTTTGGAATTTGAATATGAGGACTACAGGAATACTCCTTTAAGTACCCGCAGGAAAAAACTGGAAGAGGTAGTAGCAACTGTTTCACATCCTGCCCTTCAGATCTCTGCTATTGTAAATTTTAATGATTGGTCAGCGCTGGCTGAATTACGTTCAGGTTCCAGGAACCAGGGTGCGGAAGGATTGATGTTAAAGAAAAAAGATTCCATTTATCAGGTAGGCCGCAAGCGTGGCGATTGGTGGAAATGGAAGATTGATCCCCTTGTGATTGACGCCGTAATGATCTATGCACAAAAGGGAAGCGGAAGAAGAAGTAATTTGTATACAGATTATACCTTTGCCGTGAAAGACGGCGAAAAGCTGGTCAGCTTCACAAAGGCCTATTCTGGCCTCACTGATAAAGAGTTTGCAGAAGTGGATGCATTTGTGAAAAGAAATAGCCTGGAAAAATTCGGACCGGTCCGCACGGTAAAGCCGGAACTGGTGTTTGAAATAGCTTTTGAAGGCATTGCTGCCAGCAATCGTCATAAATCCGGTGTAGCCCTTCGTTTCCCCCGCATAAACCGGTGGAGAAAGGACAAAAAACCGGATGAGATCAATACTATCGGGGATTTGAAAAAAATGCTGGAGATTTACGGTAAGTGAAACAACTGGAAGAGTCAATAGGATACACGGTGATTGTGGACTGGCTGGCGGCTTATAACAGAAAGCCCTTTCTTTTTCAGCAACAGGCCTGGCAACATATCATTCAGCAGGAAAGCGGACTGGTTAATGCCCCTACTGGTTGCGGAAAAACATTTTCTGTATTTCTTGGCGCCTTGATCCAGTTCATCAATCAACATCCCAACGATTATAAGCTCAAAAAAAAGAATGGCCTTCAATTATTGTGGGTGACACCTTTGCGTGCACTGGCAAAGGACATTGGTCGCGCCATGGAAGAAGCTATTGAAGGATTGGGAATGAGCTGGCAGGTGGGCATCCGTAATGGCGATACCGATATGACCGAGCGGGCACGTCAGAAAAAACAGATGCCGGAAGTGCTGATCATTACTCCTGAAAGTCTGCATTTATTACTGGGACAAAAAGGATATACCGAAGTATTTCGCCAATTGAAAATTATTGCGGTTGATGAATGGCATGAATTGCTGGGCAGTAAACGTGGCGTGCAGGTAGAGCTGGCAATTTCGAGGATCGTAAATATTATTCCGGACGATAACAGGCTTTCCATTTGGGGTATCTCTGCGACTATTGGAAACCTTGATGAGGCAAAGAATGTTTTAATGTCACCATTAAAACTGGATGGCATTATTGTAAAGGCAAATATGGACAAGGTTATTGAAGTGGAATCTGTATTACCTGATGAAATTGAAAAATATCCCTGGGCAGGGCATCTCGGCATCAAGCTGGCGCATAAGGTGATCCCTATCATCATGCAGAGCCGCACCACGCTGATCTTTATCAATACAAGAGGCATGAGTGAGATCTGGTACCAGAAAATACTGGATATCTGCCCGGAACTGGCTGGCTCCATTGCCCTACATCACGGTTCAATTGATATGGAACTTCGCACATGGGTAGAAGAGAATCTGCATACGGGTAATCTGAAAGCGGTGGTATGTACTGCCAGTCTTGATCTTGGCGTTGATTTCAGACCAGTGGAAACCGTTATACAGGTTGGGTCACCCAAAGGTGTAGCCCGATTCTTACAACGCGCTGGCCGAAGTGGTCATAGCCCGGATGCCATCAGTAAAATATATTTTCTCCCCACACATTCGCTTGAATTGGCAGAAGCGGCAGCTTTGAAACAGGCCATTCGCGAAAAGCTCATCGAGAGCCGCCCACCAATGCTTTTGTGCTATGATGTATTGATCCAATATTTGAATACTCTTGCCATCTCTGATGGTTTCATGCCTGAAGTAATTTATAAGGAGCTGATCACAACGTATTGCTATCGTGATCTGGCACGCAGTGAATGGGAACAGATACTTCATTTCCTTTCTTCCGGTGGAGCATTGCATCAGTATGATGATTATAAAAAGATTGAGATAGAGGATGGTATCTATAAAATAAAAAGCAGGCGTCTTGCCATGCGTCATCGGCTGCATATCGGCACCATTGTGAGTGAGTCAATGATGAAGGTTAAATTCATGAGTGG
>JAJKIP010000233.1 GCA_021154405.1 Segetibacter sp.
AGCGGATGGGGCCACAAAATTATATCTCCGCCACGAGGGCATACCGGAAGAGGCACATGACGACTGTGTGGATGGTTGGAATCAAAGTCTTGATAAGCTGGAGAAAAATATAAAATAGCCTTCGCCGCGCTTTTAAAATAATAAGACCCTGGCGTTTGCCGGGGTCTTTCCACTTATCAGGGCAAAGGATTCCTTACACAAGGAATTTTAGATAACAGCCATATACAATGCGGTTATTTCATTTCAAAAAATTATCTTTATCTGACATCAGTAGGCAATAACACACGGACAAATTTATCCTGCTTCATAAACTTTGTTCGCCATCGGCTTTTGATTTATCGATCGATAATTGATAATGCCTTTTACCATTTAATATACCTCACCAACCAAACAACAGTTTATGAAACTAACATTGCTTGTCGCTTTTTTCTTAATTGGTTTATTTGCAATCGCACAGAAATCTGCAAATCCCCTTACCAATCATATTGATATTGGCAACCCCAAATTAAAAGGCGAAACCATATTCAATCCAGCTGATCAAAGTTATAGGCTAAAAGGCGGCGGATATAATATCTGGGGCAATCGTGATGAATTTCATTACGCTTATATAACGCTGAAGGGGAATTTCATTCTTACTGCTAATGTAAAATTAGCTGGAGTCGGAAAAGAAGAGCATCGCAAAATAGGCTGGATGGTTCGTACCTCCCAACAGGACGATGCGGCGCATATCAGCGCTACCCTGCATGGAGACGGAAGTAATGAATTGCAATGGAGACCGCTACGTGGCGCATGGATGCTTCCAAACACAAATGAGATCAAGGGCGTAAAAAAGAATATACAGATCATTCAATTGGAAAGACTGGGCAAGGCTTACATTATGCGAATTGCCAATCCCGGTGAACCCCTCCAGGAAATAGCCAGAACAGAGGCAGTAGAGCTACCCGACTCGGTAATGGCTGGAATATTTGTTTGTAGTCATAATGCCGATCAGACAGAAGAAGCTACAGCATGGAATGTTCGTATTGAAAAAACAGTTCCCGAAAATTATAACGGATATCGCGACGGCACCTTGGCCAACCGGATGGAAACAATGGATGTTTTCACCGGCAAAAGAATGATCATGCATGAAGATGAAACAACAAGATTTGAAGCGCCTAACTGGATGCCTGACGGGAAAAGATTGTTGTTCAACCAGAGTGGCAGCATTTATACAATTCCCGTAGAAGGTGGTAATCCTGAAAAGCTTAATACAGGCGAAGTATCAAGAAGTAACAATGACCATGTGATCTCTTTTGATGGAAAATGGCTTGGCATTAGCAGCTCCCGGCCTAATGCTGGTTCCACTATATATTATGTACCAATCACCGGAGGTGAACCAAAAATGCTGGTGGACAGCACACCTTCCTATTTGCACGGATGGAGCACCAATGGTAAAGAAGTGGTATATACCGGGCAGCGCATTAGTCAAAGCCCCATTTATCAAATTCGTAAAAAGCCAATTAATGGAGGTCCTGAAGTACAGCTTACATTTTCTGAAGTGGGCCGTGCAGATGGTCCGGAATATTCTCCTGATGGGAAATGGATCTATTTTAATGCAGACTATTCCGGAACCAATCAGATATGGAGAATGAAACCGGATGGCAGTGCGCAGGAGCAGCTCACCTTTGATGAATACAATGACTGGTTCCCCCATATTTCACCCGATAATAAATGGATCATTTTTATCTCCTTTCCTACAACTGTTGTTTCAGACGACCATCCATTCTATAAAAGAGTGATGTTACGAATGATGCCCGTAAGCGGTGGGCCGATAAGAGTGATCGCTTATCTATATGGAGGCCAGGGAACAATCAATACCCCATCCTGGAGTCCAGATAGCAAGCGTATTGCTTTTGTAAGTAATAGTGGTGTATTGAATAAATAAGAAGAGCATTAATTTGATGCAGGCCACTGAACAGCATGATATTCTCCGATAGGACATTTTCGAATTAATAAGGCCTTCAAATCCACGATTTGAAGGCCTTATTCACTATTACAAAACCAACGATTTTTAAAAAGCATGTAAACTTTAACTATTTACAGGTAGCTGATCAATTTGAAGATTAATAATTTAGCCAGGTAAATTATCTACACGATCAACCGTAAAATGAGAAGAGCATGATAAAAATAAAATTTTGGCAGGTAGCACTTATGCAACTTTTCACTTTAACAACGGTTGCCCAGGCGAAAGACAATGCTGAATTGCAAAAAATGTATGACGAAGATCAAAGTGCAAGATCCGTTTCAAATATTAATTGGATAATATTATCCAAACAAGACAGTTTAAGAGAAATTAGAGTTTATGAACTAATTAAAGAAGAGAAAATTATTACCGGGAAAGACTATTATAACTCGGCTATGATCTTCCAGCACGGCAGGGATACGGTTGCTTCCGGTATGGCTGTAAAACAAATGAAAATGGCCATTGAGCTTGACTCTACAGTTAATAAATGGCTATTAGCTGCCGCCATTGACCGGGATTTAATGAGAAGAGGCAATCCCCAAATATATGGAACACAGTATATAAAAATGGGACAGAACGCAAAATGGGAAAGATGTAAAATTGACACAACACAGGTAACCGACGCTGAAAGAAAATATTATAAGGTAGAAACGCTTGCGGAACAGCGAATTAAAGAACATAATATGAATTTGCTTTCTGTTAGCACCTATTATTCCAAACCAAACTCAATTGACAAAACCATACAACTTATTAAATCCGAATTTAAGAAAGGAAACCAATCAGAGTATAACGTTAGCGAAAGCGGGATCAATAATTTTGCATATGAATTAATGCATTCTAATAAAAATGAAGAGGCATTAAAAATATTTAAGCTAAATACGAAACTTTATCCGAAAGCATACAACACATTTGACAGTTATGGTGAATGCCTGCTCAAACTCAATAGAAAAAAAGAAGGCCTAAAGGCATTTAAAAAATCAGTAGCCCTGAATCCCCAAAATTACAGTGCAATAAAAATATTAAAGGACAAAAAATAACTTCAGGGCAATCCTACTTTCGATCAGGGTGAGACCCGCCCGGAGCTTATTATTTGCTTCTGAATCAAAGAAACCACAGTTCTTCTCATAGCTTTTTCTATGTCGTAATTCACCTCCTTAATTGACGTCCTCACGACCATTGATTTTCGGGTTTTATCCTCACCTTTGACAAAAGATTTTAACATGGATAGTAACAATTTTAAAAACGGCTATGTAAACGTCGGTGGACTTAACATGTATTATGAAATATATGGTCAGGGAAAACCATTAGTATTAATCCATGGAGGAGGTTCAACCATCCAGACTACTTATGGTAATATCATCCCATTGCTTTCGAAAAGGAGACAAATTGTTGCTATGGATTTACAGGCACATGGACGTACCGGCGACCGGCCTGCTGACCTGAGTTTTGAACAGGACGCAGATGATGTTGCAAACTTGCTGGCCAGTTTAAAAATTACAAAAGCGGATTTTTTAGGTTATAGTAATGGTGGCCATACCCTGATAGAAATTCTTCTTAGGCATCCCAATATTGTAGACAATGCAATTATCGCATCAGCATTTTATAAACGCAGTGCTGTAGTCCCCCAATTTTGGGAAGGCTTTGGTTCTGCAACAATCGATGTAATGCCAAAGGCATTAAAAGATGGTTTCTTAAAAGTGAATAATGATCAGGAAGCTCTTTTGAACATGTTTAATAAGGATGTACAGAAAATGAAAGTTTTTAAAGGCTGGAGTGATGAGCAGATTAAATCAATTAAATCGCCGACCTTAATCATTAATGGTAACAATGACGTTGGAAGTGTAGAGCATGCAGTGGAAATGTTTCGAACTATACCAAATTCACAACTCGCCGTTCTTCCTGGTAAGCATGGGGTTTATATCGGTGCAGTTGAATACCTGGGTGAGGAAAAATGGACCCAGCATTACATTGTGGATATAATAAATGAATTCCTGAAGTAAATTTTGCAGAGAAAGGAAGATGTAATCTTTTAGCTTTAGTTTCGTTTATGAAGAATCAGGTTTCGTCCATTTTGCTTCTTATAACGGTGATGATTATTTGGGGAAGTTCCTTTGCCGTTACCAAAGAATCAGTAAATAATGTCCCTCCCATATTCTTTGCATTGGTGCGCATGTCTATCGCTTCAGTTATACTTTTGATTGCGGCACAGACCAGGGGAGGAATTTCAAAAATACCGCGTCCAATTCCCTGGATGATTATCCTTCTGATGGGCCTTACCGGCACCTGTCTTTATTATATCTGCTTCAACACGGCAATGGTTTATACAATGGCGTCAATGGGCGCGTTGATCCAAAGTTTTATCCCTGTTGTGACGGTGATTCTTGCTTTTATTTTTCTTAAGGAACCTGTATCCGTAAAGAAACTGGTGGGGATTGGAATTTCAATAGCCGGAGTTCTATTCATCATTTTTATGGCGGCACCCTCAGGGAAAGCAAAAAATCCATTGCTTGGCAATCTGCTGATGTTAGCGTCCGTTTTCATCTGGGCAACTTATACGATTCTCGCCAAGCGGGTAGCGCATATTGACCCAATTATGGTTACTGCCTATAGCATTGCTTTGGGAACATTATTCCTTATTCCTGTGGCGTTTATCGAATTATCCGGCAAACCATTTCCGAAACTTTCAAGCCAATCGTGGCTGAGCGCCATTTACCTGGGGGCTATATCGACTTCTATCGGCCTATTGCTTTATAATCGGTCATTAAAATATCTTGAAGCAAGTCAAACAGCCAGCTTTTTAAATCTCATGCCTGTAATTGGGGTAAGTACAGCTGTAATTTTTTTGGGCGAACATTTAACCCTGTGGCAGGTTTTTGGCGGAGCACTGGTTTTGACAGGTGTGTTCATTTCGATAAAAAAATAGCGCACTTGCGATAAGGCAGCTGCGTAAGTTGTCTGCAGCCCCATTTGTCAATAAAAGTCTGTTATTGTATATTGCGTATAAGACCTTTACTTCAAATTATAAAATTTGAAGAGGTCGAACTAATATTCATAAATGATATTAATAGAATTTGCCTCATGTTAGTCCGCAGAGTTTTAAGGCATAGCTTCTCTCTTTTGAACGTGGACTATGTAAAACTAAATAGTAAATGGAATTATCAAGGAGTGATCAGTCCTTATCATCGCATATATTACATAGATGATGGCGAAGGACAATTGTCTGATTCGGAAAAAAAATTAAAATTAGAAGCGGGATATCTTTACATTATTCCAAGTTACACATTGTGTGATTTGATGTGTACCAATTTTTTAAGTCAATACTTTGTCCAGTTTTTTGAAGAATCACTCGAGGGAGAATCCCTGTTTCCCGCAAACCCATCCATATTAAAAGTGAAAGCAAATGAAGTTGATGCTATCAATTTCAGGCGATTAATCGCAATAAATCCCGGTAGAGGGATTAATCGGTCCGATAACCCTCAGGTATAT
>JAJKIP010000234.1 GCA_021154405.1 Segetibacter sp.
CTGTTTTCCAATGGTCCCAATGTTTGTTTCCATGGAAATGCATCAGTGAGCAAGGGTCCTTCCAGAAAATTGCCACCGGGGAAGCGTAAGAATTTCGGTTTCATGTCAACCATCATCTTCATCAGGTCTATTCGGTTGCCATTGTTTCGGTTCTTATAAGTAGGAGGAAATAATGAAACGAGGTTGAAGTAATAAAGACCAGTGCGGTTGGTGGAGATCACAAACCTGGCATCGGTAGTTGGTTTAACATTGGCAGCAGTGGTGAGTGTCAATTCATATTTTTTCCAGAATGCACTCTTGACAAGGTTTACTGTTCCGGATGCATAAACAGTTTTACCATCGTTGCTTTCAATCGTTACGGTTATAGGACCGGCAGTGTTATCCTCAATTACCGGTGCGGCTGGTTGAGTTGGCTGTGGTGCCCCTGGTCTGCGGAACGGTTGAATGCTGGCGGTTCCTTTCAGATAAAAGGAGGCCTTATAACTTGTGTTCGGTTTAACCGGTATGCCCCAGTATCCTTCATTGACAATACCAACTCTGGTATTTGCCTTTTCAACAGTAAGTCGTAAACAGCTTTGCAAGGCACCAGTGATGGCATTACGACGTTCATCAAATGGAACATTGTCCTGCGATGCTGCGATGATTTTCATGGAAGCTTTGGAAGTATTCGTGTCTTCCTGCACAAGGCTCCATCCATCCGGTTTGGCAGGATTATCTTTAAATATGCGATTACGTATCAGCTCGGCATATAAGCCTCCGTCATAAGAGTGATTGATCTCTTCTGTCATCAGGCCATACAGCATCGGGCTCACACTGGCGCCGGGTTTTGTAAGATCCAATGTCAATCTCGGGGTTTGGGCTTGAATGCCAGTAGAAATAACAGAATAGAACAGCAGGATCAAAAGGGCATGCACCTTCATACTTATTACTTTTAAAAGAATAAATTAGTCATACTATTCCTCGTATGACAACAGGTGCAATCAGGGGTATAAATATAGGGAATTTAAGTGTCAGACATACGCTTAAAACTATTTTTTTTACATCGTAACTTTGGTGCAAACCACACAATGAAGGAAAGTATTTATATAAAAAATATGGTTTGCAACCGATGTATAATGGTTGTAGCTCAGGAATTTGAAAAAGCAGGATTGAAACCCGATGCAGTGAAAATGGGAGAGGTTGAATTGCCTGAAAAACCATCCTCAGTTCAACTGGAAAATATTAGCACTACTTTGCAACAACTGGGCTTTGAAATTCTGGATGATCAAAAACAAAAGCTGATTGAAAAGATCAGGACGCTATTGATCGATAAAATCCAGTCGGGTGAAATTGAAGAGCATTTCATTCTTTCAGATTTTATTGGCCGGACATTTAATAAGGACTACTCACAATTAAGCCGGTTGTTTTCGGAAGTGGAAGGTGTAACCATCGAGCAGTTCTTTATTCATCAGAAAATTGAAAAGGTAAAAGAGTTGATCGCTTATAATGAACTTACCTTAAGTGAAATTGCCTGGAAGCTCGGTTACAGTAGTGTGGCCCATTTATCCGCTCAGTTTAAGAAAGTAACCGGCTTTACCCCCAGCCAGATTAAAAAACACCCCATCAATAACCGGAAGTCGCTTGACAAGATCTGATCCTGGGCATTTCTTCCTTCACTTCAGCTATTTTTTCCCCGTTTCGTTTAATGCTGCCTTCAATCCTTTGGCCAGTTGTTGAACATTGCCTGTGCCCCAGTAATGGAGGAAGAATATTTTAGGTTCTTCGTGAACCATATGATTATGCACAGCAACTACTTCAATGCCATTTTCAACAAGATCCTTTATCACCGAAGCTACTTCGTTTTCCAGCATGGTGAAGTCGCCACAAACCGCTGCGTGTTCAGGAGTACCCTGCCAGGCGGCCCAGGTATTAAATCCCATGAAGGTACTTACAGCGATACCATGTTCCTGGAGTTTAACATCGGGCCTGCCGATGGTATATTTATATACGCCTTTGGCTAATTCTCCTTTATATCCCATAATTGAATCCAGCTGCGCAATATTGAGAGTATTGATAACGCTGTCCGGCTTTGCAGCCTTTGGATCTGCTCCCCTGGATTCCTTTACTTTATCAAAGATCGCCTTCACACCATTGGAGAGGGTAGTGATGTCTGCCGTGCGATCAATATGCATATACATTATATTCGGACGATTTCGGATAAAGTGATTATGTATGGCAGTAATACCAAAGCCCTGGCGGATCACTTCCTGCTGCACGGGCTTCAGATCAGCTTCAGTTAAAATTATATCACCCATTACCATTGCACTATCCCCACAGGAAGTAAATGCGGCCCAGCTGCCGAGTCCCATCGGTGGAATTATTTTGAATCCGTCGACCACAATTTTCAGATCGTTCTGCGGGACAGTGATCTTATATTCTCCATTTTTCTCGGTTCCCTTCATTCCAGTTATCTGCTCAATCTTTGCTATATCGAGTTTAGTTCCAGGAGGACAGGCAATAACCATATTTTTGTGGTCAGCAGAATCTGTCATACTGCTGTCTGAAGTAGCCTGCTGATTACAGGATAACACAGTTATAGAAGCAAGAAGGAGAGCCAGGGCCTGTTTCATATAATCTATAGTTTATGTAATTAATTAAAATACCGGATAAGCAATCCCACAATTGCCGCACCAATTATTATGAGCGGCTCCTGAATTTTTTTGAACCTGAGTAGCAAAGCTATGGTGATGATTGCTATTATGGCTGAAGTTATGTCAGTTATTTGTCTTTTTCCTAGCACGAATACCGCCCCTATGATGGCTCCGATGGCGGCAGCTGTTACACCGTCTACAAATGCTTTTATTGCAGGCAGTTTTCCATATTTTTTAAAGTAAGGTGCTGGAAGGATAGTGAAAAGATAACATGGCAGGAAGGTGGCGAGCGCTGCAACGCAGGCACCCTGGATCCCGGCAACGAGGTAACCAATGAAACCTACCGTGATTACTACAGGACCGGGAGTAATCAATGCTACAGCTACCGCATCCAGAAACTGCTGCTCACTCAGCCATTGGTATTCCTTGACCACCCCTCCATATAAAAAGGGAACAATAGCCAGTCCGCTACCAAAAACAAATGCACCGGCTTTAAAGAAGAACCAGCCGATCTGCGATAGCCGTTCATTTGCTGAAATGCCCGATGTTATCTGAAGTAGTAATGGAGAAAGAAAAAGCATATTAGTGGTTTTAAACCTGGGAGGAGCCTTATAAAACCATACAATTACTCCTGCTGCCAGAATGAGCCAGAGTATTTCTTTTTCTGTTATGAAAGTTGCCGCAGCCAGTACAATGGCAATTCCCCACAAAAGCCAGTCCTTACCCAGGCTTTTCTTTGAAAGTTTGTAGCTGCTGATAACGATAATACCAATAACGGCAGCTCCAATTCCATAAAAAACTGCCTGCATCCATGGAAGTCCTCCGGCCCTTACATACGCGTACCCCAAAGCAAGGACCATCAGAAAGGAAGGCAACACAAAAGCAAATCCTACCAGTGTTGCGCCGATTATTCTATAATGTACATAACCGAGATAGATAGCGAGTTGTGCAGCTAATGGACCCGGCGCTAATTGCGCCAGCGCAATCCCTTCCTTATAGTCTTCTTCCAGTATCCATTTACGTTTTTCAACAAGGTCTCTATGCATGTAGCCTACCAGGGCAACTGGTCCTCCAAAGCCGATGGTTCCCAATTTTAAGAAATATAGTACAAGCTCTTTTAGCCGATAGGATGGATTCATAGTTATGTTTTGTTTTCCCAGGTGTGAACTTCAGATTGTGCATATTTGGCCCAGCTATAGAGGGCATCATATATTTTCATACCTGTTTCCAGCTGTTCATGATCATCTGTATAGTTAACGGAGAGGCCAGCGGAAATAGCCCAGAGGCCTGCAGACTCTTCCGCAATTCCAAACCGGTGGGTGTCAGCAGCACGCACAATTAAAGCGATCTTTAGAACTGCCTCGTCTGTAAGCTGGTGCTTTTTAACAATGAAATCGAACGTGCATTCATCTCCATAATGAGAATATTCGGCGCCTGGAATATCATAGGGAATGGCATTGAGTGTTTTGGCATCATCAAAAACTCTTTCCTTTGGCACATAAATAAATTCAGCATCAGTATCTACAAAGCGTTTGATCAACCACGGACAGGCTATCCTGTCGATCTTGGGTCTTTCCCTTGTAATCCATTTCATATTTAAATATTTATTGGTTGAAGGAATTTAATCAAATCAAATTGGAGCATGGCAGGTAAAGGAATACAAAATTATATTGGAAAAGGTAGGGAAGAATAGAATAGAAATTACCTGTTTGAACGATTGTTACTTTTATTCAAAAAATAATTCCGAATTGAAATCCAATAGTCAGTGATGCCGGAAGATCGTTTCCAAAGCGGGCAGGAACAGGCACTGCGATAAAATAACTGCATTGGGAATTCCTTTTGACAATCTTATTCAAAACAGGCGTAAATCCATATCTGCCGGAGGTTTCAAATGCAGCCCTTGTTGCCAGTGTAAAACCTTTACCAAGTCCAAATAGCGCTCCCGGATGAAAGAGAAAGTTGCTCATTTTGCTCGTCCCATTTGCAGACCGGATATAGGGGACAAATTCCATGGAGAACCCGATTTTTGGTGTTTTCCAAATATTAATACCCGTTGGTAGACCCACTATATAGACTCCGTCAAAATTATATTGGGGTTTATTATTACTGCTGTAAGTAACTAATGGATGAACAACACCAACATAGGCTACAATCCTGGGAAAAGTAGCAGGAACCTGCGCCACAATTGATGAGCTGATTGTTAGAATAGCCAGGGCTACGGCGAATAGTTTCTTCATTCAGGTATGTAATAAAAGGATCTGTAATTATTCCAATAGAACCGCAATCCTATGAACAAATAAAGAATTGAAATAGAACAGAAATTACTACTTGAATAAAACTTACTTTTTCTTCAGTTTCTTTCGGTAATCTAAAGGGCTGGTGCCCGTGTGTCTTTTAAAAATGCGGGTAAAATGGCTTTGATCAGAAAATCCGGTGAGGTAGGCGATATCGGTTAAGGTGTTTGATGGTATAGCCATTAGCTCGATTGCTTTTTCAATACGCTGTTTACGGATATAATCTCCAAATCCAAGATTGTCGAAATGCTTGGAAAATTCTCTTGAGAGGTAAGATGGATTAATATCCAGGTTCCTGGATAGTTCCTTAAGTGTAAGGTTGGTGTCAATATGATCCTGGATCATTTCCTTAAGCTCTTTTGCCCAGGAAGGCATTTTCTTTCCTGTCTTTTGTTTGCTTTTCAGGAATTTATTAAAGGTATCGAGTAGCAGGGATTCATCAGGTTGCTGCGTGTGTTTTTCTTTTTGCAAATATTTTGCCCAGCTATACAGCGCATCATAAATTAGCATTCCCTGTTTCAAAAGATCAGTATCGTTTTTGAAATTGTAGGCAAGTCCTGCCGAGATAGCCCACAGGCCCGAACATTGAGTGGCCAGATCATGCCGGTCAGTATCAGCTCCTCTTACCACAGCAGCCATTTTAGTCAGGGCAGGATCACTCAGCTCATGCTTTTTAATAAAATAATCAAAAGTGCATTGGTCATTATAATGAGTATACTCAACTTCGGGTATATCAAAAGGAATGGCGTTTAGCCGTTTGGCCTGTTCTTTAACTTTCTCAAAAGGAACATAAAGGATCTCCGCATCTTTGTCGATAAAACGTTTTATCAGCCAAGGACAGGCAAGTCTGTCGATCTTCGGGCGCTCACGCGTGATCCATTTCATGGATTATATTTTGATAAAGATAAGTGGCTGTATTAAGTTTAGTTTAAGGAAATAAAAAAAACCACGCAGTAGCTATAGAAATGTATTCCAGCATCCTGTCATCAAAAAGCACCTGAATTAATGTGGTCTAGAAAATTTATTTGGACATACGAACCTATCATCGTAATATTGCGATGGAATGGGATTAACAAAAACGGAAATATTCTCTGACAGGCAGAACAGGCTGGCGCAAATGATGAAGGCGCTTGCTCATCCTGCACGTATTGCAATTATTCAGCAGCTGGTTAAATCACAGGCCTGCGTATGTGGAGACCTTGTGGAAGAACTGGGACTGGCCCAGGCTACCATTTCACAACATTTGAAGGAATTAAAAAATGTGGGATTGATAAAGGGAACTATTGAAGGTACAAGTGTCTGTTATTGTATTGATGGGAAAGTGTGGAATCAGTACCGGTCAGCCTTTGAATCGTTTTTTGTTACTTATGTGAACAAGGACGACTGCTGTTAATTTTTTTGCTCTTATTCATCGTAATATTACAATAAACATTGGTTTTATGAAATCAGAATCTGAAATTAAGGATCTTGTTAAACAGAAATACGGCAGCATAGCTGACCAGTCGAAATCTCAGAATGCTTCCTCCTGCTGTGGCGCTACCGCCTGTTGTGATAATGATATAGTGAACCTGATGGCGGATGAGTATACTTCCATGAAAGGATATAATCCAGATGCGGATCTTGGCCTCGGATGTGGACTACCCACTGCATTCGCTAAAATAAAAAACGGTGATACGGTAATTGATCTGGGAAGTGGGGCGGGGAACGACTGCTTTGTTGCAAGGGCAATAGCAGGGGAGGAAGGAAAGGTTATAGGAATTGATTTTACAGAAAAGATGATTGAGAAGGCAAGACAAAATGCTGAGAAATTAAACTTCAATAATGTTGAATTCAGGCAGGGAGATATTGAAAGCATGCCGGTTACCAGCAATAAGGCGGATGTGATCGTCAGTAACTGTGTATTAAACCTTGTTCCCAACAAGCATAAAGTATTTAGTGAAATATTCCGCGTATTAAAGCCTGGAGCCCATTTTTCTATTTCTGATATAGTTCTGGAAGGTGCATTACCTGGTAACTGGAAGGAAGTAGCAGAATTGTACGCAGGTTGTATCAGCGGCGCTATTCAGAAAGCGGATTACCTGGCCATTATTGAGGAAGCAGGATTTACCAATATAAGCATCCAGAAAGAAAAAGAAATTATTTTACCAGAAGATATGTTAGGAAATTATTTCAGCCAGGAAGAAATAGCCATCTATAAAGCCGACAATAGCAGAATAAAAAGTATTACTGTTTATGCGGAAAAGCCTTCAAAAGATGAAAGGAATTGCTGTGAACCTGGAAATGGATGCTGTTAAGTTCAGCTTATGCAAAATGCCATCACCATAACTGCAGTTGGTGCCAATTAAAGAGAGTCCGTTATGGGCCTTTTGCAATCTGAAACATTGCCAGTGGAGGATTTGTCAGTTAATCTCCGGAATTTCTTTATAAAAAAAGATTTATGAGGAAATATATAGCTGAAGCAGTTGGAACTTTTGCTTTGGTATTTTGTGGAACAGGGGCTATTATAATTAATGAGGAAACAAGAGGTGCCGTATCCCATACGGGAATAGCGTTCACGTTCGGTTTGATTATTATGGCAATGATATATGCACTCGGGCATATTTCAGGCGCTCACTTGAATCCTGCTGTAAGTATTGCCTTTGCAATCTCAGCCAGGTTTCCTCTAAAACAGCTAATTCCATACATCTTGAGCCAACTTGCCGGCGCATTTGTAGCAAGCCTTATTTTAAAGGTATTGTTTCCGCATAATAACCTGTTAGGTGTTACTATCCCATTTGGGAGTGATTGGCAATCTTTTATCCTCGAACTTGTTTTGACATTCTTTCTAATGCTGGTTATAATTAATGTAGCTACAGGAAGTAAGGAGCAGGGCATGTTTGCCGGTCTGGCAATAGGATCTACTGTTTTGTTGGAGGCAATGTTTGCCGGTCCAATTAGTGGCGCATCCATGAATCCGGCACGCTCACTGGCTCCGGCTGTTATTTCGGGACATTTAGAACATTTATGGATTTATTTAACTGCCACGACAATAGGAGCGATATTGGCAATTCCGGTATGGAAATACTTAAACGAAAAAAATAATTGATGGAATCAAATAAAAAAGTTCTGTTCGTTTGTATAGAAAACTCCAACAGGAGCCAGATGGCTCAGGCCTTTGCAAAAATTCATGGTGGTGAAGCAATTGAGGCTTACAGTGCTGGGTCAAAGCCAAGCGGGAAAATTAATCCGAAAGCAATTGCCGCCATGAAGGAGTTAGATTATGATTTGACCACTCATCATTCAAAAACACTGGATGAAGTGAAAGAAAGGGCTCCTTTTGATGTAGTTGTCACAATGGGATGTGGGGATGCCTGTCCCTGGATGCCGGCAAAACAATTTGTTGACTGGCAAATCCCTGATCCACGAGATATGGATGCGGAAGAATTTAGAAAGGTGAGGAATTTAATCGAGAGCAAAGTAAAGGACTTAGTGGATTCTTTAAAAAAAAGTGTACACATATAAGCGTTCCGGAATTCAAAAGTTGTGATTAACAGCATTGAATTAACAATACATTTTCTGTATATTGGATCAGATGAAGATAAAGGCAATCATACTAGTTGTTTTTTACTTTGCTTATACGGCTGAAATTCTTGCGCTATCTGTAAGCATGAATGAATCCCCTGCTAAGGTTTGCCCTTCGAAAATGAGTTGCGCAATGCAGGCAAAGAAGGAGCAAAAGCAACAATGTCCAAAATCAAAGAAGCCATGTAGTCCCGGAGCAAGAGATTGCTTTAATTGCCCACTCTTTTATTCTGCAACAATTCCGTCTTCTCAATCTTCTCCTGTTCCATCAAAAACTGATAGAAGTCCCTATTCAATATTTATAGCCGGATACCGGTATAAATATCTCTCTTCTGCATGGAAGCCGCCCAATATGGGTTAATTGGATTTCTATTTAATTTTCACAATTTTTAATTCATTCAAAATAACAATATGAAAAAGATTTTTGTATTGGCTACTACTTCTATGTTGTTGTGTAGTGCTGTAGCTTACGCCAATGGCGACGCAAAAGCCAAAAAGAACAAAAAGAAAGCAACTACTGAAAAGGTATGTCCCACGGAATGCTCCAAAGAGTGTCCGAAGACCTGCCCGCCAGTATGCCTGCCTGGGAAATGTTCATAGATTAAACAGTTAATGTTTAATGAAAAAGACCCCCGTAACTGGGGGTCTTTTCGTTACTCTATTTACTGAAGCGTTATTTTTTTCCCCGCGAGGCATCAACTGACCAGCTACCCGCACCAAAAGTTGCAAGGATTATACAGCCTCCCATGATACATAAGGGAAAACTCCATCCAGCTGAACCGGCAGGGAAGAAGCCAAGTTTATAAACTACCACGCAATAATAGATGGCTCCCGCCATCACTATTGCAAGACAGGCAGCCGCCAGTCTTGTGAATATACCCAATAGAACACCCAATGCACCCAGGAGTTCTGCAATGGAAAGGAATCTCGTCAGGTTGAGATCAAAACTTCCAAGGTTATAAGGGTTACTTGTCCACATGGGAAATTTTGCATAACCGGCCGCGACAAATATGGAAGCAATTATCAGCCGGAGAATAAACAAAGAAAGGTTTTGGGATTTGGAATAAGTCATATCGGTTGATTTTGTTTTTGAAATGTCATGCATGAAGATAATCTTTTTCCACACTATGCTGATAGGGCCATGGACGGCCTTTGCCAGTTTCACAGTATAATTTCAGGCTTCTCAGGAATTGTCCCCAGGTATAACTGCATTCGGCAAACATGTGAGTGTACTCTTTCCAGTCATCATGACGAAATACCAATAGCGCTCCTTTTTCAAAATCTTTTTGTTGTTGTAATTGTCCCAGTATTTCCGGGTGGGAATCCAGCAAAGATTTGTTATCCTCCGGATGAATAGTAAATGAAAGGGAAGTGCCGATCCATTCTTCTGCACCTGCGATGCAATTCCATTTTACCTGCTTTGAAGGAGAAAGTTTTTCTATTTTCATTTCCTTATGGTAGGTTGGTCCAAATGGAAACATGGCAATGCTATCAACTTTAGGGATGGCAATGGAACCGGGAGTCCACCAGCTGGATAACCCTTCTGCGGTGGTTATGGCATCATATATTTTTTCTGCGGTGGCTTCTATTATTAGTTCCTGATGAATGTTTGGCATAATGCAGGGGTTTAGCTTTAATAAATATGCCCGTTTGACCGCAAATTGCCTGCCGTAAATAAAAAAGCCGCGGAATAATTCCGCGGCCTGATAGTCCTCATAAAAGCAGCGGAGACTAACTCCGCAGCCTTTAATAAGAGAAGTGCTGCATTTTATTTCACGGCTACACTTCCCTGTATTGTATAACTATTATCTGTATTCTTTCCATTAATTGCCAACAGCATGTTGGGTCTGTAGTTCTTCGGATCTTTTACGCGAACAACCAGCTTGTATGTTCCAGCAGCAACCGTTGTGGGCACTGTGAAATTATCAGTAATGGCAGTACCTGAAGAAGAAGGCAGGAATAGTTTCAGTTTCATTGTAGAGGTTCCAGACCATACTGCAGTACCAGCACTGTTCTGTAATTCATAGGCTATATCCCAGTCTTCATAAGTAGGTGCGATACCTACATTCACCCAGGTTGCCTTGGTGGCAAATGCTGTACCACGCGTGATAGAAGTTGGCGCTTCTGCAGTTGAGATCTTAATTCTATAACCTGCTGCTTTAGATGCTGCTCTTACATTGTTTGAAATAGTTGAGTTAACTGCAACACCATAGTTGCCATTTCCGAAGGATGTAGCATGATACAAACGCACCTGGCTTTCCAGAGCAGCGAAATTGTTGTCATTCCATGATGGTGGTTCACCTACTACCGGTGCCTTCTGCCATTTACTCATGATCAGGCTTTTCAGCGCAACTCCATTATAGCTGGCTGTATTGTTTTCCAAAAGACCTGACAAGTATGAATCTGTTGCACCCCACTGATCTCTGCGGAGACCAATTTCACCCGCATTATTTTTAGCTGTCAGCAGAT
Organism: Segetibacter sp.; assembly: GCA_021154405.1. Classification (GTDB taxonomy): domain Bacteria; phylum Bacteroidota; class Bacteroidia; order Chitinophagales; family Chitinophagaceae; genus JAJKIP01. Next base: position 10,955 of record JAJKIP010000234.1, read on the forward strand.
AGTAGGCAACATCTGCGGGGCTATAAAATAGCGGAATATAAGTTGATCCTGCATCGTAGCCCGCAATCATTGCAACCAGCCGGTAATTGGGGAATCCCAATAAGTGTGCATCAATAATCTTTTTCAGTGATGCTGATGTTGGCATTGTACCTGCGGGGAATTCATTCATGTTGCTAACCAGTGAGCCATGATGCCATTCACCCCAGCTACCATATCCACGGACGTCGATATAGTTGATCACGTCTTTGTAACGGACTCCATTGTAAGAACCTGATTCAAGGTGAGCATTGATTGCCTGGTGAAGCGCCAGCAGGCGAGCGTAATAGTACTGGCTGTTGTAGTTCGGTACCCATACGCCATTTTTCATGAAATCTTTTACAGACTCAGACTGCATGAGATTGTGGAGGTATTGCGGATAGTAAGAGCTACCACCTGCATAAGATGTACCGCCACCATCAGGATTCAACGGCATGATACCAAAAGAGAATTTCTGTTTTTTTGCAATTGCAGCATTGATGGTATTATCGAAAGTGCTGAAATTGTAAGAACCCTGTGTGGCTCCTTCAAACTGTACCCATGAGAAGCGGTAATACATATCCAGTCGCTGAGTATTAACACCCTCTGTTGGCACATTTACTTCATTGGCATTATGCCATTGTTCAACTCCTCTTCCGGGATTGATCAGATCGGTATTGGAGAAAGGAATCTCGGTAAATGTAACTGTTGTTCCTCCAGTAGTGGGTGTAGTTGTGGTTGTTGAATCTGTAGGTGTGGTGGTTGGTGGCTGTGTTCTTCGCCTTCTTTCGGCTGCTGTAACTTCATTGTCTGCAGAAAGAGCATCGGGCTTTTTCTGACAACCTGCAAGGATGCTGATACCTATCAGCATGGCAAGCATAAGGCTCCTGTTGCTTGTTAGCAACGACCGGTTTTGCGTCATAAGTATTGTAATTTTTCCCGTTGCATTCAATCATTGTGCCGCGAATCATTGATTAAAATCCATGATGATTTTTGTTGAACCTTAAACTACTTAGTGTGAGTAGTTTCAACCGATGTATCGTTGATATCACAATGTCTTGTTAATGAAATACCGGTTAGATATGTTGAATAAATTTCTTCATCGCGGTATTTGTGTAGTATAAAGACTACGAGATAAGTAATATTTTCAACTATTTATATAAGAAAATATTTATGAAAAAAAAAGCTGCAGTGTGTGAACACTGCAGCTTACAATCTGTTGACAAAACTTTTTATTGACCTGCTACTCTGTATTTAACTGAATTATGTTCCATGGTTTCTTCATAATACACATCATCCGGAGATACATAATATGTTTTTCCATTCAATGTTACTTTTCTGCTTCCTTCCGGTAATTTATCTACAACATCACCTTCCCTTGGACCATTATCCGGAGCTGGCAGGTAATCAGTATCTACCTTTCCATTCTTTCCAACTACCGTATACCAGATCTCATTATTATCACGGATATCTTCTTTATAATAAGTGCCCTCCAATTCATAGAATTTCTGCTCATTAATGACAACCACCTTTGCACCCTGTGGGAGTTCAGGAACGGAAGCTCCTAATGGTGCATCAGTTACTTCATAATCCCCAGGTCTTGGTCCAGGCCGGTAATAAGCGCCTCCATAATAGTAGTAGGGTGTAGGTCCCATATAAAAGCCCCAGTATCCCCGAGGCAATACACTTACATGAATGCCAATCCTTGGGCGGACCCAGCTACCATAAAATCCAATGGATGGACGATAATATCCTGGGGAATGATAATATCCCGGAGAGTAGTACCGCGGTGAACGGTAATACCCAGGTGAATAAATTCCAATTGAAACTCTCGGACGTGAATAAGAATAATATCTGTTGTAACTGTGATTGCCATGTCCGTGTCCTCGTCCCCATTGCGCCTGCAGGCCATCCATTATCAATATCAGGCAGAAGGTGATCAGGAAGGCACGTAGAATTGTTGTTTTCATACTTATAGTTTTAGTTCATACGGTAAATGTAATTTACCTAATTTCTAAGAAATTCCTAAATAACGGCTTATCGGCAATTATTAACAATTTTTCGATTGTGTAAGCCCCTGAAGCCGGGTTGTTATTATGGGAGAAGATGCGGACTATATATCGTGAGTTGCTCAGACAGTCATTTTCTTTCAGTACATCCGTAGGCCGTGTCCTGAGCAACCAACGGCAGTGACTGAGAAGACCTATTGCTCAATCACCAATAAACTGTTTGCCACCTTATGGCTCACAACTGCCGGTTTCTTGCCTTTCAGCTCCAGTGTATAGGTTTTATCAAAGTCTTCTACGTGCTTTATTTTAATCGTGTCACCTAATGAGATGCCCATCTTATCCAGATAATTCAGAAAGGATACTGAGTGATCAGAAACGCCCGTGAACTTTCCAGCCTTGCCGGCCTTGAGAGAAGATAATAATACCGATCTCGATTTTGGCAACACACCATTGGCATCCGGAATAGGATCGCCATGCGGATCAGCCTTGGGATAACCGAGATACGCATCGAGTTTATCAACCAGTGGAGAACTCTGTATATGTTCCAGTTCTTCAGCAATGGTATGTACCTCATCCCAGCGGAAGCCCAATTTATCTACCAGGAATACTTCCCATAACCGGTGCCTGCGTATGATATCAACCGCCACCTGTTTGCCCTTTTCGGTGAGCTTGAATCCTTTTGACTTCTGATAGCTGATCAGTTTTTTCCCTGCCATGCGTTTCAGCATGTCAGTTACCGAAGGGGCATGCACACCCATTACCTGGGCAAGGGTAGAAGTGGCTACAGTTTCTCCATTACTTTCCTGCAGTTTATAGATGGCTTTCAGGTAGTTCTCTTCGGTATAGGATGTACTCATTCTGCTAAGATAATACATAGGTGGACATTATTCTGCGGTAAAGCCCCTGCGAACAGGTAAAATAAACTGGCAGAAATATAAAATTAGATCGGTCTAATTTATTATTTTCGTTTATCTAAGTTTTAACGGACATGAAGAAGATCGTAATCCTGGGTTTTGTCTTTTTACTGGTCGCAGGTATCATCGCCTGCGAGAAGATCATTCCCAAAGCGCCGGGAAACGATGAGATACTGGATGGGCCTGTAGATGGGCTTACTCCTGAACAGAATGCCATTTTCCTCAGGGGTGATATCGCTTTTAATGATGAGGTCTTTACTGCGCAAACAGGACTGGGCCCCTTATTCGTTGCTACCTCCTGTGGCAGCTGTCACGCTGGTGACGGCAAAGGGCATCCCTTCACAATGCTGACGCGCTTTGGGCAGACTGATTCAACAGGCAATAAATTCCTGCACCTCGGAGGCCCTCAATTACAACATCGCGCTATTCCCGGATACCAGTTTGAATCCATACCTGCAGGTGCTACTTTTTCCCGGTTTATGCCACCGGCCAATACTGGACTTGGTTTCCTTGATGCCGTACCTGATGCAACACTACTGGCACTGGCAGACCCCAATGATGTCAATGGCGATGGCATTTCGGGCAGACCGAACTGGATTCCTTCTGCTTCTTATATTATATACAGACCCGGAACTATTGAAAGAAATGGTAAATACATTGGCCGTTTTGGAAAAAAGGCCGCGGTGTATGACCTGATGCAGCAAACTGCCAATGCCTATAACCAGGATATGGGTGTTAGTTCCACCTATGAACATTATGATACGTATACCGGATTGGAAACTGACCCTGAAATATCCAACAAAACAGTGCTGGATGTTATTTTTTATCTGCGAACATTAAAAGCGCCTGTTCAGCGTAATCAAAGTGATCCGGATGTAATTACCGGTAAACAATTATTTGTTTCGATTTCCTGTAGCAAATGTCACACACCGCAATTGCAATCTGGTCCTTCTTCCATTGCTGCCATAGCCAATAAAACTTTCTTTCCCTATACTGATCTGTTATTACATGATATGGGAACCGGTTTGGATGATGGATATACGGAAGGATCCGCTTCCACTGCTGAATGGCGCACGCCTGCTCTTTGGGGATTAGGTTTGAGCAAGAACTCGCAGGGTGGTAACTATTTCCTGCTGCATGATGGAAGAGCCAGGGGCATTGAAGATGCTATCCTGTTACATGGAGGTGAAGCCAATCAAAGTAAAAGCAGTTTTAAACAACTCAATGCAACTGATAAAGTCCGCCTTTTAAAATTCCTTGAATCATTATAAATCAGTCTGATGACCCGGAAAGATTTTATTGTGAATACCTGCGCTTTATGTGCTTCTGCAACCGGAATGGCTGCTTTATTGGGTAGCTGTACTCTGAGTCACTATATATCCGGAACACTGAATAAGGATGGACTGATACTGAGCCGCGATGAATTTAAGATCATGCAAAAAGGTAATACGGCCTATCGCTCATTTATTATTGTACGGAATGATGCGCTTAAATTTCCTGTCTGTGTTTACCGGATCAATGATACAGAATATTCAGCGCTATGGATGCAGTGCACACACCAGGGAGCGGAGCTGCAGGCTTCGGGTGATGTATTACAATGTCCTGCCCATGGAAGTGAATTCAATAACAGGGGACATATCCGTAGCGGTCCCGCTAATACCAGCCTGCGCACCTTTCCGGTAACTATTTCCAATAACGAACTATTCATTGATCTCAGAAAGTAGTCATGAAGAAGATTGTAATACTCGGTTTATTGTTATGCATACATCATCTCGCTACTGCGCAGATAGATCCCGAACTGTTGCGTGATCCGACTCGTGATACCAGTCGCCGCCAACTCAATATGGATGCGGTGTATGGTCGCCCTTTTATCCAGGTTGGAAAATTACCAGTAGCAATAGGTGGTTATGTGGAAGCGAACTACCAGTACCTTGGAGAAAATGGCATCAGTGAAGGCCATCAGTTCCAGATGCGAAGATTAAGTCTGTTTGTTTCTTCCTCCATCGCGAAGCGTATAAAATTTCTTTCAGAAATAGAGTTTGAAGATGGTACAAAAGAAATTAATATAGAATTTGCTTCAGTAGATTTTGAATTCGCGCCATTATTGAATTTCCGTGGCGGGGTAGTAATAAATCCCATAGGTTCTTTCAATCAGAATCACGATGGGCCAAAATGGGAGTTTGTAGACCGGCCCTTCTCCAGTACACAAATGTTGCCCGATACCTGGAGCAATGTGGGTTTTGGTGTGTACGGAAAAAAATACACGAATAACTGGGTCTATGGATATGAAGCCTATTTCACCAATGGCTTTGATGCTTCCATTATTTCCAATCAGGAAAACAAAACCTTTTTACCAGCTGCTAAAGAAAACCCGGAGCGATTTGAAGAGAGTTTTAATGGGAGTCCATTGCTGACAGGTAAATTTGCCGTTCGGAATAATAAGATTGGAGAACTGGGGGTGTCTTATATGGGTGGAGTGTATAACAAATATAAGGACGATGGATTGACGCTCGACAGAAAACGGCGCGTTGACATATTTGCCATTGATTTCAATTCTACTTTACCAGGCAGCAATACCTATATTAACGGTGAATGGGCCTGGGTAAAGGTGAATGTACCACCAACCTATACCGAACAGTTTGGAAGAAAACAGCAGGGAGGCTTTGTTGATCTTGTGCAACCAGTCTTGAAGCGATCCATTTTTGGATTTGAAAAGTCGGTAGTGAATGTGGCAGTGCGACTGGAATATGTTGACTGGAACAAAGGAAGATTTATTTCGACTGGTGATAAGATAGCTGATGAACTATGGTCTGTGGTGCCTGCGATCAGCTGGAGGCCCGGTTCGCAAACTGTATTGCGATTAAACTACCGCATAAACCGGCAAAAGGATATTTTAGGTAATCCTCCTTTCAGATCAGGAGGTATTCAATTCGGATTCTCTACTTATTTCTGATCTTATTTCCGGAAATTTGCAGGATTGAATGTTGTTCCTGCTGATGAGTAAATCAAAAAAAATTCCTCCTTACATCATTGTTGCCATTAGTCTGCTGCTAATTACACTTGCAGTGAATGTGTCTATGCCTTTATTCAGAGTGTATGCTGCTGCAGCCAATTTAACGAACGGGCAGACCTCACTGGTATTTGCAGCTTATATCCTGGGTATGTTGCCCTGTTATATCTTTTTAGGTGGTTTATCTGATCGGGTGGGAAGAAAGCAGGTCATGATCATTGCATTGGTATCTGCCTTACTGGCTACAGCAACGATAACGATTTGGCCGAATGTATATGCATTGATATTCGCGAGATTTTTCCAGGGAGTAGGAGTGGCATTGGGCATGGGCGCGGGCACCGCTTATATGAGCGAATTATTATTTCCTGATGGCGCGGCGGCTAGCAGGGCGGCAGGACTAGCTTCATTATATACTGCATTCGGATTTGGAGGAGGTGCATTGGCAACAAGCATTGCGCTGTTGATCAGCTTTACCTTACTGCCGGTAACCTATTATCTATTGTTGATCGTAACCCTGATTGGGCTGGTTTTATTAATTCGATTGCCAGCATTGAAACCGATTGGCGGCAAGATGATCAGGTTGCCTTATTTCCCACATGGATCACTTCCCTTAAATACTGCGATAGGCATTTGCTGGGGTGCAACGGGTATTGTAATTGCGATCATTCCCACACAACTTGCCAAATTCGGATTGACGCCATATGCGGGTGTATGTCTGGTGCTGGTTAACTGGACCGGTGGGTTTATTCAACCTGCCATCCGGAATATGAATCCACTTAAATCAGTAAAAATTGGATTATTGCTGGCGCCAGTTGGATTTGCTTTAGTCATACTTGGATGTAATTACGGACAGATCATTATTGTATTATTGGGAACGGCAACAATTGGACTTGCAGCTTATGGTTTTTCATTTCTGGGTGGTCTGGCACTGGTAACAAATCTGGGAGGAATTCAAAAAGCCAGGGCGGTTGCGGGTTATATGTTTGTTGGATACATCGGCTTTGGAATCCCGGCAGTTTTTCTCGGATATTTTGCCGATCATTTTGGGATTATCAATGCATTGCTGCTATTTGAAACTGTTATTATTGTATTAAGTATCTGGCTGGCTTTTCTTTTAATCAGATGGCGGAAGTCTTCCAAAATTGATTTCGTATTACCACGATAAAGGCCTACCTTCATCAATTCAGATAAAATTACTTCAACATTCAGGCAGGATCGGCAATTATTATTACTCTTCGGACCAGTAACAGTTTTTTCTTCTCTTCTCTCCTTGCTGCTGTTTTTTTTATCAGGCATTAATCAATCTAAAAGTTCTATTATGAATTTGTATGTCTCTAATCTGGGATTTAACGTCTCTGACAATGACCTTCGTAAATTGTTTGAAGGTTATGGCCAGGTATCTTCTGCCAAAATTATTACTGACCGCGAATCTGGCCGTAGCCGTGGTTTCGGTTTCGTAGAAATGGATTCTGAAAAGGATGCCAACACAGCTATAAGCAAACTGAACGGCAAAGAGATGGACGGAAGAGCGCTTTCCGTATCAGTGGCTAAAGAAAGGGAAAACCGCAGCGACAGAAGAAAGTTCTAAAGAACGTGCGGGTTAGTTCAATCTAAAAAACAGGATGCCTACAATCATACAGATTTCGAATGCGGACAGGAATCTTAGCCAGTTTAGTAAAGGAATCAAACTGGCTGGTTTGGAAGAGAAACTGAATGGCTTTGGGCCTTTTACAATTCTGGGACCTGTAAACCTGGCCTTTGGTCGCATGGGCGAGCTCTATGAGACCCTGTTACAGCCTGGGAATAAGAGTAAACTCATTGATTTTTTGTCGGACTATGTCCTCACAGGCAAAAAACTATTACTGGATTTCCGGAATAACCAAAAGATAGCTTCGCTTGGCGGGAACCAGGTTACTGTTGAAGTAAAAAACGGAGATATTCACCTGAATGGTGCCAAGATATTGGCCAGGGACCGACAGGGTTCCAATGGAGTAGTACATTTGCTGGATACCACTTTCATAGTAGAGACATCCACGCCCAATTAATAAGTAATTGCTCCATTTAAATAAAACGGATATGAAATACGAAGACATTGAAAAAGTCATAAACAAGCAAATTGCAAAGCATCCTACAGTTCAGATAAGTTTCAAAACAAGGAGCGCTATCAGGGGCATTTTTATTCAAACTCCCGATTACCATGAACTGAGCCGGAAGAATCTTTGGCGTATTGTTACAGAAACCCATGTTGATTCTTACAAGCAGACAAAGAACGAGAATCTGGCCAGTATATTTAATTGCAATGAATTTACAAGGCTGGAATTAGTGCAATAATTCGTTCCATTCTATTATTCTATTGTTCCAGACATTCATTTCGGTCACTGGCTTACAGGGACCTTTGATGTTCTTATTTGTGTTATATGTTAAGAAATTGGGTAAACGAACGGTATGCCCAATAAATCCTTCGCTTTTCCGTTTAAATAAGCTATCTTTAGATTAATACCTTCGCATTTAGTAATTATCATTATCCTGCTCGGTAATTCTGCAATTTAATTTTTTTTACTAGTTGCCTTTGGTCCGACGAGTGGTTTGGCCACTGTGCTAATACATATTCGTGTCCATTTTTAAATCCATCTAATGGCATTTATTGATTATATCCTGGAAAAGCCGTCTTACGGTTGGGCAGATGAAAAGGGAGAGTTGATCGTCCCTACTACAAAACAGTTATGGAAGCAGGCTTTTTCCAATATTAATATATTGAAATGCCGGAAGAACTGGATAACCATGATCAGCTGGTTAATGGCAGCGTGCCTTGTTCCATTCTTCATTCTGTTTCTTACACGATATTTTTCCTGGCAATTACTTATTGTAACAGTATTCTATAGTATTATCATTATGGGGACGCATGGTACCATCTGGTTTCACCGGTATTGTACCCACAAAGCTTACAAGTTTAGTCACCCCATATGGAGAATTATAACTCAAAATCTTGTAATCAAGACATTCCCTGAAGAAATTTATGTGGTGTCACACCATGTACATCATGCCAAATCAGATCAGCCTGGTGATCCCTATAATTCAAGAGCCGGTTTTATGTATTGCATGCTTTCCGATGTTAACCATCAACGCATAAAGAAAGATCTGTCTGAAGAGGATTATAAGCGGGCATATCATTTTATGGCACATACTGGAGTTCAATTGAACAATTTTGAGCAATACAGGAAGTGGGGATCGCTTGCAAGGCCGTTTTATACTGTTGCTCTCTGGTTTGTCAACTGGGCCTTCTGGTTTACGGTGTTGTACCTGATTGGTGGCCCTGGCCTGGCCTGTGCCATATTTACAAGTGCCATGTTCTGGTTTGTTCTTGTTCGCGCATTCAATTATACCGGTCATGGAAAAGGTAAAGAAAAACATGTTGACGGACTGGATTTCGATCGTAGCAATCTTGCAGTGAATCAAACGAGGCCTGGAATGTTTACCGGCGAATGGCATAACAATCATCATCTTTTTCCTGGAAGCGCACGTGCAGGGTTTCTTCCTTACCAGCTGGACCTTGCCTGGATATACATTTATTGCATGCACAAAATAAGAGCAGTCTCTTCCTACAAGGATTCTAAAAAGGAGTTCCTCCGAAAATATATTAAACCGGAAACACGAAAGCCTGTATAGAATAATCAGGATAAATTATTACTGATAAAATAATAAACCGGCCCCGATCACTATCGGGGCCGGTTTATTTATGCTTCAACCTTATTTTTAATTAATACCAGTTGCCCCAGATGATGGGATAGATGGTTGGTTCGTGACATCAATACATTCAGCTTGTTGCGGTGTGGTTCTTTCGCAAAGTCTTCAGCTGAGACAGCAGTATGCCTGCTGAACCAATCTTCAATTGATAAGGAAGCCATCTTCTCATTAATATAGGCATTTGAATCATGCCAGTATTTTATCATTTCAGCGGCGGCAGGTGCTTTAACAGTTCCATCCGGATGGATCAATGCTTTTTCATATTCGGGTTTGAGTTTTGGACCTAGCTCCAGCAGGGTGGCAATATTATCATTAACCGTTGCAAGATGACCAATGATCCATGCGGGTGTATTCTTGCCCGGTAATATTGGAGAATTCAATTCTTCTTCACTCAGACTGGCTATTTTTTTATTGATCGATTTCTGAGTGGCCTGCCAGGAATTCATGACCATTTTTACGAAGAGTCCGTCTTTTGTGTTCATATAATTTGGTTTTGACAATTGAAAGTATATCCTATCAACGAAGTTCCCTTTATTTGGTTCGCCACAGGCTGAATAAATTCACAGGACGGGTGGGAGTTAGCTAATGTCGCAACCGACCCCTAAATCTGACATATTTGCCGCCCTGATTTTTGACCTGGTCTTTTCATCTTTGTGTGGTAATCAAATCATTTTTTCTAAAACCTCAATTATGCCTATACAAACTTCTAAAGAACACAAGATCTTCCCATTTCTCACATACGATGGAAATGCAGAGGAAGCCGCTACTTATTACACATCTGTATTTAAGAATTCGAAGATCATCAATAGCAATCCAATGGCTGTAACATTTGAGCTGGAAAATGAAAGGTTCGTTGCACTGAATGGACCAAAGGCCGAGTTTACCATGTCTGTTTCATTTTATATTGATTGTGCTGACCAGGAAGAAGTGGATTATTACTGGAACAGGTTTATTAAAGATGGCGGAAAAGAATCAATGTGCGGATGGGTGTCAGATAAATATGGGATGTACTGGCAGGTGATCCCAAAGCAATTGATCCAGTTAATGAATGACAGGGACAAAGAAAAAGCGAACAGAGTAATGCAGGCGATGATGAAGATGAAAAAGATTGTTATTGCTGATCTGGAGAAAGCAGCGAAAGGATAACTGATCAATGACTATTCTGATGAGGAGCTTCGATGA
>JAJKIP010000235.1 GCA_021154405.1 Segetibacter sp.
ATCAACATCGGTGGTATGACCATCATTCGTGAACCTGGTAGTAAAGAAGATAATGGGACCAAGCGTAGCAGAAGCATCCAGATAAGTTCCCGCCGTAAAAGCAAAGAATCTAATGTCAGCACCAACTGGTGGATCTTTGATCTTGGTTTTTCCAATTACAACGATAAGACTGATTACACTACTGTAGCCGCTCAGGCAATCGCACCGGGCAGTAATGAAGACTGGTTTAAACTCCGCACTGGTAAATCAAGAAGCGTGAATATCTGGTTTGTGATGCAGAAATTAAATCTTGCCGAGCATGTAGTAAATCTTAAATACGGTCTTGGTCTTGAATTGAACAACTATCATTTTGAAGACAGGCGCCTCAGGTTCAATAAAAATCCAACGCTGTTAACTCAAACCTATTCTGGATTACACAAAAACAAACTGGCTGCTGATTATCTTACAGCTCCACTGATGCTCAATTTCAATTTCACTCCCAAGAGGGACAATAATGAAAGCTTTGGCTTTAGCGCAGGCATAAGTGCAGGGTTATTATATAGTGCCCGCCAAAAAATAAAGGACGGTAAAGTAGATAAGACGAAAGGGGATTTTGACCTGCGTACGTGGAAATTATCATATGTAGGTGAACTTACACTCGGACCCGTAAGGCTTTATGGATCATACGCCCTGAAGCCACTTTTTGAAAAGGGCCTTGAAATGACCCCTTATAATGTGGGTTTCCGTTTCAGCAATTGGTAAAATACCTTCCGTAAAAACAACATCGTATAATTTCTTTTCCACATCCCTCCCTTTACATTAAGGGGAGGGATTTTTTTGCACCATTTTTGTTGATAATTTTAGCATTGTAAAGCAATCGTTAAAACCCTGACACAGAAAAATAAATAAATCCAAAGTACCGTTTGAAAGCTGACGGACGACAAAGCCATGAAAAATTTACTTATTATCTCTTCTGTGTTGCTGGGGAGCAGCTTACTGGTTGCTACAACTCCTTCCACTCCTTCCGTGAAGGAGCATTTAACAACTTCGTATAAACGTGATCAGGGTAATACTGCTGCAGGACCTGTTGGCATTATTTCGATCATTGTTGATAAGTCAGATTATTCTTTGAGTGTATATGACGACAAAGGATGGTATGCTACTTATCCGGTGGTTTTTGGCAATAATAGCCTGGAGGATAAAAAAATGGAAGGTGATAAAAACACACCGGAAGGCACTTTCCATATTGTTGGTAAAAAAGTTCACGATAAATGGTTCCGCTTCATGATGCTTGATTATCCTAATAAGGAAAGTTGGGAAAAGTTCAGAAAAAGTAAAGCAAATGGTGAAATACCAGCTTCAGCCAGCATTGGCGGTGGCGTTGGTATCCATGGCACCTGGCCGCATGAAGATTTTGTTATTGACCGGTATAAGAACTGGACAAATGGCTGCGTATCTATGAAGAACAATGATGTGCAGGATTTATACACGTATACTGGTGTTGGAACCACTGTGACGATCAGGCCCTGATCATTTAATTCCCAAAAATTCATTTATCTCTTTATTCCAGCGTACCGGATCACGCTGGATCAATGGCTCATGATATGCGCCCGGATAAACAACAAGTTCCTTATTCACAGAAGGGATTGCATTATAAATATCATCTATCTCTTTCCTGCTGACGAGTTGATCTTTTGTTCCATATTGCAGCAATACGGGACAATGTATTGATTTTGCATATTGGGTACTCTTAAACCCCAGACTATTGAACCCACTTTCAATTCCAATCCAGCAGGTAACTAAAAAGCCAAAGGGCTGACGCGGAAAACCCATATTGTGCAGCCTGGATTTTACATGGGATTGCAAAGAGCCAAATGGCATTTCAAGGACAATGCCTTTTGCGGGTAAATTGTAATCAGCCATAGCTTTCATGATCTCAACCGCACCCATTGATATACCCCAGAAATAGATATTTTGCTCGCCCCAGCTTTTCAAAAGGTCAAAACTTAGCTTCACTTCTTCGGATTCATAATAACCATAGCTGGTACTGTTGCCGCTACTTTCTCCATGGTTTCTTGTATCAGGCATTAATACATTATATCCCCGCTTTACAAATTCCTTTGCCTGGTCTAACACAAAGCTTTTATTGCCCATTAATCCATGAAATAGAATAACAGTTCCACGGGTAGAATCCAGTTGACTGTACCAGAATTCTATTTTCAAACTATCACGGGTGGTAAAATGAAGTGTCGTAAAAGGAAAATCAGGGTAATCCTCTGTTCTCTCCTTATAAAACCGGTACCCTGAAAAAAGCCGCCATGTTTTGGCAAAAAAGTTTTGTGATGGTGGATTTTTTATCATCACTTCCTTTTCTTCAGGCGTATGTAAATGAGTGAATTTGCTGGCATAGAATGCCGCACTGATATTCAGTAATACAAACTGGATGATCAATATCCAGCCCAGCCATCGGAGAATTCTTATAAACTTTCGTTTATTCATGGGCCTGGTCCTGAATACTACAGCCTTCCATATTATAATTTGCCATTTTTTATTTCTTCCACTACTCCGGGATCCAGTAATGTGCTAATATCCCCCAGGTTCTCTGTTTCTCCCTCCGCGATCTTTCGCAATATGCGACGCATGATCTTTCCGCTTCTAGTTTTGGGAAGACCATTTACAAACTGGATCTTGTCTGGTTTGGCAATGGGACCAATTACGCGGGAAACAGTTGAAAGAATATCTTTACGGGTAAGTTCTTCATCTTTTTTGTTGCCGCTAAAAATCACATATGCATAGATGCCCTGACCTTTAATGTTATGCGGATAACCTACTACTGCACTTTCCACCACGCCGGCATGCATGTTCAGCGCATTTTCCACTTCAGCGGTTCCAATGCGATGGCCACTCACATTTAATACATCATCCACACGGCCGGTGATTCGGTAAAACCCATTATCATCCTTCAACGCACCATCTCCTGTAAAATAAAGATTCTCATAGGTGGCAAAATAATTCTTGCGGCAACGTTCATGATCACCATAGGTTGTTCGTAATATAGACGGCCATGGCGCTTTGATGCATAAATTTCCTTTTAATAAGCCATCCTCATCTTTTTGAGTCACCTCCCTCCCGTTTTCATCAACCAGTATCGGTTGCACACCAGGCATCGGCAAGGTAGCCCAGGAAGGTTTTGCAGGAGTTACACCGGCAAGGTTAGATATCAATACGCCCCCTGTCTCTGTTTGCCACCAGGTATCTACGATTGGGCACTTTTTCTTTCCAATATGTTCATCGTACCAATGCCAGGCTTCTTCATTGATGGGTTCACCTACAGTGCCCAGTATTTTTAAAGAGGATAAATTTTTGCCCTTTAATGGATCCAGTCCAAAGCCCATGAGGCTGCGAATGGCTGTTGGAGCTGTATAAAGAATATTTACTTTGTGCTTATCTACTATATCCCAGAAACGGCCAGCATCAGGCCAGGTAGGGATTCCTTCAAACATCAATGATGTGGCTCCTGCACTCAATGGTCCATAAACAATATAGCTATGCCCGGTTATCCAGCCAATATCTGCGGTACAGAAATGAATATCGCCGGGATTATATTGAAATACATTGACAAAAGTATACGTTGTCCAAATCATATATCCGGCACAGGAATGCACCACCCCTTTTGGCTTGCCGGTAGAGCCGGAAGTATATAAAATAAATAAAGGATCTTCTGCATCCATCACTTCCGCTACCACGTTAACAGGATTGCCCGGACCTTCAGTGACCTTCAGCATTTCATCTTCCCACCATACATCGCGGCCTTTGATCATGGAAACAGCTGTTCGTGTACGCGTATAAACGATCACACGTTTAATTGTTTTGTTCCCTATCAGAGCATCATCAATTACACTCTTCAATGGAATATCTTTTCCGCCCCTGAATGCACCATCACAGGTAACGATGAATGTTGCCTGTGCATCTTCCAGGCGATCAGCAATGCTTTGAGCAGAAAATCCACCAAATATTACAGAATGAATGGCGCCAATGCGGGCAGTGGCTAATACTGCAATTGCCAGCTCCGGGATCATACCCATATAAATACAGACCCTGTCCCCCTTTTTTACTCCATTGTTTCTTAATACCTGGGCAAACTGGCAAACCCTTTGATGAAGTTTTTTATAGGTAAGTATCCTGCTGTTTTCAGATGGATCATTCGGCTCCCAGATGATAGCGGGCTGATCCCCTTTTTCTCCCAGATGCCTGTCAAGGCAGTTCTCTGTGATATTAAGCTTGGCGCCCTGGAACCATTTAACGTTCGGTTCTTTAAAATTCCATTCTAATACCTTTTCCCATTTCTTTCTCCAGCTAAAATGCTGGGCTACCGATGCCCAGTATTCCTCAGGATTTGTCACACTCACACGATAGGCCATCTCGTACTGGTCCATACTTGTAATCTGGTAAGGATATGACATAAACTATCTTTCTTTTGGGCCTTAAATGTACGACAGGATGAAAGAAATGGCTAACAATTCGTATTTTAATCGCATGAACGAAACCAACACTATCCGTAAAGTCATTACTGCATCATCAATTGGAACGATGATTGAATGGTATGACTTTTACATTTTTGGTATGCTTGCCAAAACCATCTCCAGTCAGTTCTTTCCAGAAGGGAATTCAACAGCAGCATTGCTAAGTACACTAGCCATTTTTGCTGCAGGTTTTATTATCCGACCCTTTGGTGCACTTGTATTTGGAAGACTGGGTGATCTGATCGGCCGTAAATACACATTCCTGTTAACTCTTGTATTGATGGGTGGTTCCACCTTTCTGATCGGCCTTGTTCCGGGTTATAAATCAATTGGAATTGCAGCTCCATTGCTGGTATTACTGCTTCGATTGATACAGGGCCTCGCTGTAGGCGGAGAATATGGCGGAGCAGCAACCTATGTTGCAGAACACGCACCGGCGAATAAAAGAGGGTTTTATACAAGCTGGATACAGACAACTGCCACCATCGGTTTATTTATTGCACTGGGAATAATCATGCTGGTCAAGTTGAATATGACTGATGCCCAATTCAATGAGCCCTGGGGTGGATGGCGGTACCCATTCTGGATATCAATATTGCTTGTTGGAATTTCGATCTACATCAGATTAAAGATGAAAGAATCTCCCTTGTTTTCCAAACTTAAAACAGAAGGGAAGACTTCATCCAATCCATTAAAAGAAAGCTTTTCGCACAAGGCAAATTTTAAAATGGTGTTACTTGCATTATTTGGTGCGGTAATGGGACAGGGAGTGATCTGGTATACCAGCCAGTTCTATGCACAAAGTTTCCTGGAAAATAAATGCTTTATTGAATTTGGCCAAAGCCGAACCATCCTGTTATGGGGTATTGTTTTTGCAACACCCTTCTTTCTCTTCTTTGGTTGGCTGAGTGACAAAATTGGAAGAAAGTGGATCATGATGGCCGGTATGTTGCTGGGCATCTTAACATACCGACCAATCTTCAGTTATTTCCTGGAAAAAACTGATATTAAACAATGGAATGCCGGTATGTCCTTTACGCCAGGAGGGGAAGTTATTAAATCTGACACCTTAAACATAAAAGGGATTAATAATATTGTTGAAAAATCAACACGCACAATCGTTTTTGCAGATGGCAGAAGTTACGTGGAGAATAAATCTGATACGGTAATAGTAGAGGCACTTAATACAATCACCAAACCCGCCAAAGTAACATTTACAAACGTGCACCTTGATCAGGGCACCTATTGGAAATTCGTTGGACTGATATTCTTTCTTGTGTTATACGTTACAATGGTATATGGTCCAATAGCCGCTTTCCTGGTTGAAATGTTTCCCACTAAAATAAGGTACACCTCAATGTCTTTGCCTTATCATATTGGTAATGGTGTATTTGGAGGGCTGGTTCCATTTATAGGTCTATTACTTACCACTACCTATTCAAAGGATCCGTTAGTGGGTCTATGGTATCCAATTGGTGTTGCTTCCCTTTGTTTTATCATTGGGTGCCTGTATCTGACAAACAAGATTGACAAAGACGTAACCGATTAAACCAAACGAAATGAACAGTATTAAGAAAATATTAGGCATTGTCTGGCTGCTACTTGCACCTGTTGTGATTTATTTCCTTGTAAGCGGTGCCATTACACATATTGATCCTGCCGGTAAAAAAGATATCAATAACCCGGTTATCTGGATAATCATTATTTTAATATTTACTCCTATTGCCATTGGACTAATGATCTTTGGCTGGTATGCAATAAAAGGTGAATACGATCATTTGCCTGAAAAATCAACCGAGCTCTGACTTTTAAATTAAGTGCTTATTTAGTACTTTTGCAACCAGTGAAAAAAGCAAACTGGTCCATAAAGCATTTAATTTCCAGCGTGGTAATGATACTGGCGCTGATCTGGCTTACCATCAGTTTGCCTTACGTATATGCTGCCCAGCAAATATTGGCCAGGGAAAAAATCAGTATGGCCAAAGAGTCTAAAGGGGTACCGGAGGATGAAAGCAATCCATTTGCTAACACCACCGAGGAAAAAGTACCCACTAATGTAAATCTCACAGAAGAATTTCTTCATCACCAGGAAGAACCCTTACCCTGTTCTACCGATAAATTAAGTCACTCTCATCACCACAGCTATGATGTTTATGTAGCATTCTATGGTGAATTGCTTTCTCCCCCACCAGATTCTTTTTTACTCTAATTCCCGTTTTCATTTTTTGTTATTGCAGCAAATGACTGTCAAGCTGTTCATTGCTGCAAACAATTCTCTACGGGATACGTATGCACGCATTGCCAAATTAATTCCGGTTGCTATCGGAAGCCCGTTTTTAATCCCCTGATAACGATTGTTCGCGTAATACGAACTGGCATTGCTATTCGTAACCGTTAAAAATTTATTTATGAGTAAAAAGATTTCTGTAAAAGCTCGTCCCGGTGCAAAAGACTATCTCTTGGGCCTGCGATATGATTTACCATCTTCAATAGTGGTATTTCTTGTGGCGCTTCCTCTTTGTCTGGGAGTAGCCCTCGCGTCAAATGCCCCGCTGTTCAGCGGATTGATTGCTGGTGTAGTGGGCGGTATTGTTGTAGGACTGGCTAGCCGGTCGCATTTAAGTGTAAGCGGCCCTGCAGCTGGTCTTACAGCTATTGTTTCTGTTGCAGTGGTAACACTGCCTTCCTTTGAAGCATTCCTGGTGGCTGTTGTGATTGGCGGCGTGATTCAGCTTATCCTTGGCTTTTTAAAAGCCGGTATTATCGGCGATTATGTTCCCAGTGCAGTCATCAAGGGTATGCTTGCTGCCATCGGTCTCATATTGATCCTAAACCAGGTGCCACATTTATTGGGCGATGACTCAAAATTTGAAGTGGATGAGTCTATCAAACAGTCTGACAAAGGAAATATCTTTTCCAATTTCATCAATGCCTTTGCACATATCACACCCGTAGCGTTATTGATTGGTGGCAGTGGACTGGCATTTCATTTTATCTGGGAGAAATTAATTGCTGGTAAAAAAGGATTTGTCAAAATGATACCTGCGCCACTGATCGTGGTTTTAATGGGAGTTGGTATTCATATGCTGTTCAGGCAATCTGATCCGGCAAATTCATTAAGCAATAATCACCTCGTATCTATTCCTGTAGCTAACTCGGCCAATGAGTTCTTTTCCTTTTTTACGAGACCTGACTTTAATCATCTTTTCAATCAGCAGGTACTGGTAACCGGTCTGGTATTGGCACTGGTAGCAAGTTTGGAAAGTTTATTGAGTATTGAAGCAGTAGATGACCTTGACCCCTACCAGCGGGTTACACCAACCAACCGTGAATTAAAAGCGCAGGGATTGGGCAATATAATTTCAGGATTAATTGGAGGATTACCGGTAACCAGTGTGATCGTGCGCTCATCTGCCAATGTAAATGCGGGTGCGAAAACAAAAATGTCAACTATTTATCATGGGTTGTTTCTGCTGTTAAGTGTTGCCTTCATTCCTTTTGTATTGAACCTGATACCTAAAGCAGCGCTTGCCGCTGTTCTTATATTTACTGGTTATAAACTGGCAAAGCCCAGCCTGTTCAAGGCCTTTTATAAGAAGGGCTGGGACCAGTTTTTACCCTTTGTCATTACTATTACAGCTATCCTTCTTACGGATTTGTTGAAGGGAGTGATCATTGGTATCGGTGTAGGCCTTTTCTTTGTACTCAGAAGCAATTTTAAGACGGCCGTATTTGTAGTGAATGATGACAATAAGTTCTTATTCAGGCTACGCAAAGACATATCTTTCCTGAATAAACCGATCATCAAAAACAAACTGGAACTGGTGCCAGCAAATTCATCCGTATTAATTGATGCTTCGCGAGCTGATTTTATCGACAAGGATGTGATTGAAACAATTGAAGATTTTATGTTACATGCACCGTTGAAAAACATACGGGTAGAATTAAAATATAGCAGAACAAGAGACCAGGGTTTTTCAAAAAGAATAAAAGCAGATATGAATGGAACAGCTGATCTCATCCGTACACACGAAAAGGAAATTGCTGTTGCATCAGCAAATTGATTATTTGAACGTTTAAAATTGAATTATGCATTCATACGAAAAATTATTACTGGAAAATAAGGCCTGGGCAGCGGAAAAAGTTTCGGATGATCCAGCCTATTTTAACCGGCTGGCGGAAGTGCAGTCACCTGAATTTCTGTGGATCGGCTGTAGTGATAGCCGTGTTCCAGCCAATGAGATCACAGGTACAACACCGGGTGAAATATTTGTGCATCGCAATGTTGCCAACCTGGTCATCAATACAGATGTAAACCTGTTGAGCGTGCTGGATTATGCTGTCAATCACCTGAAAGTAAAACATGTGATTGTTTGCGGTCATTATGGATGTGGTGGGGTTAAAGCTTCTATTACCAATCATGATTTCAAGGCCGTATTGAACATGTGGCTGCGCAATATCAAGGATGTTTATCGCATTCACCGAAGTGAACTGGATGGCATAAAAGATGAAGAAAAGAAATGTGACCGACTGGTTGAATTAAATGTACAGGAGCAGGTATTTAATCTCGCAAAGACATCCATCATCCAGCGTGCCTGGAAACATGAAAAAAGACCTCATCTTCACGGATGGGTATATGGACTAAAAGATGGATTGATCAAACCGGTATGTGAAATGAATGCCGGAACGCATATAGATTCCCTTTATGAATATGATGACCTTTGATGTGTTATGAAGTTGAGGCAGGCAGACCGTCTCAACTTCATACCTCAAAGGTATTCCTGCAATATAAATACTCCAGCTCCTGCCAAATAACCGATCAATGCCAGCCAGGATATCTTTTTAAGATACCAGAGGAAATTTATTTTTTCCATTCCCATAGCTGCCACTCCTGCTGCAGAACCTACGATTAAAATACTACCACCAGTACCGGCACAGTAAGCCAGGAATGTCCAGAAATAATGGTCGGTCGGAAAATGATCCAATGGATACATGCCTTGCGCTGCCGCCACCAATGGAACATTGTCGACTATTGCGGAAAGAAATCCTATAGTAATCGTGATCAGGTTAATGTTCCCGATTTGCTGATCCATCCATCCGGATACCTGCATCAGAATCCCTGTTGCCTGCAATGCTGAAATACTGATCAGGATCCCCAGAAAGAAAAGAATGCTGGGCGTATCAATTTTGCGCAATGCATGGTTAACAGATAATACTCCTCTCTCCCCTTCATCTTTTCCACTATGGATCATTTCGGTAGCCATCCACATAATACCCAATCCAAATAATATTCCCATAAAAGGCGGCAGGTGGGTAATAGTTTTGAAGAATGGAACAAACAGCAACAAACACACTCCGATTGCAAAAACAGCATTGCGCTGCCAGCGCGGGGTTGAAACAGTTTGTTTTGTATTTTCAACCGATTCAAAATTTCCTTTCAGCTGTCTGCTAATTATGAATGCAGGAACGGCAAAACTTGCGAGAGAGGGCAAAAAGGTTTTTACAATAATAGAAGATGTTGTGATCTGCCCACCGATCCATAACATGGTAGTAGTTACATCACCAATAGGTGACCAGGCACCTCCGGAATTTGCGGCAATGACCACGAGACCAGCAAATAACAATCGTTCCCGGTGATTGGGTACAATCTTTCTCAACAGAGAAACCATTACAATGGTAGTGGTCAAATTATCCAATACTGCCGATAGAAGAAAAGCCAAAATACCAGTCAGCCAGATAAGCTTTCGCTTATCCGTTGTTTTAATGCGGTCAGTGATCACTTCAAAACCATCATGTGCATCGATCAATTCAACCACCACCATAGCACCCAGGAGAAAGAAAAGAATGCCCGCTACCTCACCCAGGTATCCAGTTAATTCTTCAGTTACAGTTTCCCGTGATTCAGCAAAAAATGAATACACCGTCCAGCAAAGAACTCCCGTGATAAGTGCAGTAGCGGCTTTATTGATACGGAGGGGATGTTCCATCACAATGGCAACATAACCCAGGATAAACAGAATTGAAATGGATAATAGCATTTGGCGATCTTTTATGGACCCTGTCTGACAGACTCAATCCGAACCCAGCAATACTGTAAGGCAGGGATTAGCGTGCCTGGCATATACAAATGTAATACTGTGAATTTTAAGTAGGTTTGCAGTATGTCCATTGAAGTAAAAAACCTTCTCAAGGTTTACGGGGAACAAAAAGCGGTCAATAATATTTCCTTCAGCGTAAACAAGGGTGAAATTGTAGGTTTCCTGGGACCAAATGGGGCAGGAAAATCCACCACCATGAAGATCATTACGGGGTATCTCCATGCCAGCGCCGGTGAAGCGTTTGTTTGCGGTATCAATGTGGCAGCAGATCCACTGGCTACCAAAAAGAAGATTGGATACCTGCCCGAACTGAATGCTTTATACTACGAGATGTATGTAAAGGAATACCTGGGCTTTATTGCAGAAACACATAAGATCCAGAATCCAAAGGATAAGATTAATAATGCAATTGAACTGACAGGCCTTACAGTGGAAAGCAAAAAAAAGATAGGGCAATTATCAAAAGGATACAAGCAACGCGTTGGCCTGGCTGCGGCATTGATCCATGATCCGGAAGTATTGATACTGGATGAGCCAACTTCAGGGCTTGACCCAAACCAGATCATCGAGATCAGGGATGTCATCAAAAAGCAGGGGAAAAACAAAACGGTATTATTTTCTTCACATATCCTTCAGGAAGTGGAAGCCATCTGCGACCGGGTAATTATCATCAATAAAGGAAACCTGGTAGCAAATGATACCCTGACCAATCTCCGCAAAGGGAGTTCCACTAATATTGTCAAGGTGGAGTTCAAACAGGTGGTTACAGAAGCTCAGTTAAAAGAATTAACCGCTGTTAATTCCATATATAATTCGGACCCTAACAACTGGCAGTTAGCTACAGATGATCCGGACTTATTGCGTAAACAAATTCGCGATTTGGAATTGCGACATAGTCTCGACGTCGTTTCTTTGCAAAACGAAAAACAGAGCCTCGAAGAAGTCTTCCGAAGCCTGACAAATAACCCAGTGAATAACTAACAGTACATATGCTTGCCACATATAAGTAAACTCCAAAAACAAAAACTAACAAAAAAGTTATGAGTTACATTTCAGAAATCTTTGCCCGGCAAATATTGGACAGTCGCGGCAACCCCACAGTAGAAGTAGACGTATTAACAGATGAAGGAGCGTTGGGCCGTGCCGCTGTACCAAGCGGGGCAAGCACAGGTGCGCATGAAGCCGTTGAAATGCGGGATGGAGATAAAAAGAAATATGCTGGCAAAGGTGTTCTCAAAGCAGTGAAGAATGCAAATGATATCATTGCACCGGCACTGCTCGGTTATGATGTGGCTGATCAGACAGGCATTGATCAAATGATGATTGAACTGGATGGAACGCCTAATAAAGCAAAGTTGGGAGCCAATGCTATTCTGGCAGTTAGTATGGCTGTAGCAAAAGCTGCTGCCGAAGAAGCTGCGCTTCCCTTATATCGTTATATCGGTGGTACCAATGCCAAAGTATTGCCCATTCCCATGATGAATATCCTCAATGGTGGTGCACATGCCGACAATAAGATCGATTTTCAGGAATTCATGGTAATGCCCATTGGCGCTTCAGGCTTTAGTGATGGTTTGCGCTGGGGTGTAGAGATCTTCCATGCACTTAAATCAGTATTGAAGAAAAAAGGGTTCAGTACAAATGTGGGTGATGAAGGAGGATTTGCCCCGAATATTCAAAGCAATGAGGAAGCAATTGAAACTGTATTAACTGCTATTGAAGCAGCTGGCTATAAAGCAGGTTCACAGATCATGATCGCCATGGACGCTGCCAATACCGAGTTATGGGATTCAAAAAAGAAGAAATATATATTCCATAAAAGTTCCGGCAAGGAAATAAGCAGTGATCAGCTGGTGAAGTTCTGGGAAAAATGGGTGAAGGAATACCCAATTGCATCCATTGAAGATGGTATGGCTGAAGATGATTGGGAAGGATGGGCTAATCTTACAAAGGCTGTAGGCAAGAAATGCCAGCTGGTTGGAGATGACCTGTATGTAACTAATGTAACCCGCTTGCAGCAGGGTATTGACAAGGGCATTGCAAATGGCCTGTTGGTGAAGGTAAACCAGATCGGTACGCTAACAGAAACCATTAATGCAGTGACGCTTGCACAGCATAACGGATACAATACCATTATGAGCCACCGCAGTGGTGAAACCGAGGATACAACAATTGCTGACCTCGCAGTGGCATTGAATTGTGGTCAGATCAAAACCGGATCTGCATCCCGTACAGACAGAATAGCCAAATACAATCAGTTGATCCGGATTGAAGAGCAGTTGGGCGATTCTGCAGTTTACCCCAAAGGCAAGATCCGCTTCGGCAAATAAGAAAGAGGATTATTTTGTGAATATTGAAATTGAAAAATTAAAAGGCAGGCACGTTTATCTCCAAAAACTCGTGCCTGCTTATAAAGAATTAATTCGCCCCCTGGCGAAAGATGATCGGATCTGGGAGTTTACTCGTCGCTTTACGATTGATGATACCTACGATCAGCAATTCGATGCCTATTTCGACAACGCCCTGGATCCAAACGGGCGTGGAATTCAACAAACTTTTGTCATTCATGAAACAGCCAGTGACCAGATCATTGGTATGAGCCGCTTTTATGAATATGAAAAAGCTGAAAAAAGACTGGCAATCGGGTATACATGGTATATTCCTTCAGTATGGGGTAAGGTATACAATAAAGAATGCAAGCTGCTGATGTTGCAATATGCATTTGAAGAAACAGGAGTTTGCCGGGTTGAATTTACCGTTGTCGGACAGAATATCCGTTCTCAAAAAGCAGTTGAAAAAATAGGTGGGATCAGGGAAGGGGTTTTACGAAAACATGGATTTCGTCCGGATGGCACAGCAAAGGACACGGTCTTCTTCAGTATAGTAGATGATGAATGGCCAACCGTAAAACAGAGACTTCAAAAGATGAGTTATTCAGACCAGTGAATAATTTTTTCCACCAATTAACAGGGTAAGGCAATGTTTTGGCTATAAGGTTTCATTAATTTAAACTAGTTTTACCCCACTTTCTGAATGAAAATATTGCTTCAAATATCTTCCTGGCTAAAAAATAAGTACCTGGTGGCAGTTTGCGTTTTTGCCGCTATTATTCTGTTTTTTGACAAGAATGACCTGTTCACACAAATGGCCAGGACCCGGCAATTAAAACAGCTCCAGGAGAGCAAAACTTATTATACGGCCCATATTGCCTCCGAGCAGAAGGAGCTTGACAATCTCCGGTCAAATCCCGGAACCGTAGAGCGTTATGCCCGGGAAAAGTACCTTATGAAGCGTGAAAATGAGGATCTTTTCATTGTCTCGGAAAAGCCCAATAATTAGGCTAAATCAGCACAATATCCTCTTTAGACTGGCGTTTTTATATTGGACATTACATTACCATCTGGACACTTAACATTTTGGACATCAATGGGTTGCCAATGACAAATTTTACCCCCGAGCACCTTTTACAGTATCTGTATAAAGAAACCTCGACCAAGGAAACCGCTGCTATTGCAGAGGCTCTTAAACATGATTGGACTCTACGGGAGAAACTCGCTGTTATGAAGACCTCTATGGAGAGATTAGATCAGATCCGTGAAACTCCAAGGACAGAAGTTGTTTTAAACGTTCTTGCTTATGCCCGTGAAAAATGGGCAGAAGAAGTAGAATGATCCGTATGTTCCTCTTAACTCTTTAGCATCTACCTTCGGCAGATGCTTTTTTCTTTTAATTGGTCTATTAGTTTATTTGGATTTAATTGGTAGTAATGATACCGACTCGTAAAGAACGTTACCGTTTTGTCATTGATTATTTCGAGAAAAATGTACCTGAAGCCGAAACTGAACTGGTTTATGATAATCCCTACCAATTACTGGTAGCTGTTATCCTTTCTGCGCAATGCACGGATAAGCGAGTGAACATGACAACTCCGGCCATATTTGATAAATACCCGGATGTAAAAGCTTTAAGCAGGGCCAGCTTCGATGAACTGTTTCCTTTTATCAAAAGCATTTCTTATCCCAATAACAAAACAAAGCATCTTATTGGCATGGCCCAAAAGGTGGTAAAAGAATTTGACGGCAAGATCCCGATGACGATTGAGGAATTGATGCAATTACCTGGCGTGGGCAGAAAAACAGCAAATGTTATTACTTCAGTTGTAGATGAGCAGCCCAATATGGCAGTAGACACACATGTGTTCAGAGTAAGCAAGCGGATAGGGCTGGTTCCACAAACAGCATCTACTCCATTAGCGGTAGAAAAGGAATTGATAAAGAATATTCCCAGAGAGTTGATCCATAAAGCGCATCACTGGCTAATCCTGCATGGCCGTTATATCTGTGTAGCCAGGAAACCCAAATGTCCTGAATGTGGCCTTCGTCCTGTCTGCCGTTATTTTCACAAAATAAAAGATGAATTCCCCTTTTTAGACTAGTTCAGGTAATCGTAAATTTACCACCTTGATTCGATTGTTAACCTGATTAGTAGCACCTTTTAAATATTCTGGGGATGAAACGGTGGTGGATGGCATTGTGGCTGATAGGATATGGAGTAATAAAAACCGAAGCTCAGTTTTACTTTTATAATGACCGGTATTATGCCGGCAATTTTGTTTTAGAGGCTGGGTGTTCAGGCGGAATGATCAACAGCCTGACAGATCTGGGTGGAAGAAAAGGTAATGGAAGCAGATTCCTGAAAGATCTTAACTGGTCAGTGTCCAGGCCATCCTATAGCGTCTTTTTAACCGGTTTATTCAAGGAAATCTTTGGCGTCAGAATAGAATTTACTACCGGGAAAATCACTTCTTATGATAGTCTGTTAAAAAGCCCACTGAGTGATCTCACCCAGCGATATGGACGAAATCTTGGTTTCCGTTCTGACATAACCGAGATTCAACTCACCTCAGAATTCTATCCCTTTTCATTTAAACAATTTCGAGAAAATAAAATATCATTTTGGTCAGCTTATATACTTGCAGGCATTGGTTATTTCTGGTTCAATCCTCAGGCAAGCCTGAATGGTGCCTGGTATGATTTGAAGCCCCTGCGATTGGAGGGCCAGGGATTTTCAGAATATTCCACACATAAAACCTATCAGCTACAGCAGATCAATATCCCTGTTGGATTCGGTATTAAATATGAACTCAGCGCGTGCATCAATACTCGATTCGAGATCATTCATCGACTTCTTTTTACTGATTATCTTGATGATGTAAGTACTGTTTACATTGATCCCGGCCTTTTTGATAAATACCTGTCAGCTGACCAGGCAGAACTGGCAAAGCAGTTATACTGCAGAATCAGAAATCTTCCTCCTGGTTCCAATATCCAGGCAGGTACAGCACGTGGGGACTATAAACACAATGATGCATTCTTCACCATTCAATTAAAGATCAGCTGGGTATTCAGAGAGAAAATAAAATGATCATACCATCAATCATACTTTCTCCCTTTGCTAAACAGCAAATCACTGTAAGTAATATTAAATGTTAAACCAAAATAGGTTTCTTTTATCAGTTTTGCCTGGGTAGTACCCTTTACTCCTACCTCACCGGAAAGTGTGTACACTAACCCATTGCCGATCAATCCGCCAGTTCCTAATGTAAACCCATATTCCCTGACCGGTTTATTCCTGACTTGCAAATAACCGGTATTATAAAATCCGCCTAACTGGAAAAATTTGTAATCCACCTCTTTCCCCTGCTTATTCCTGAATCTGGAAAATTCAACCCCTCCCGTTACCCTGTCATTATTGATCATCTGCCAGCCTGTGCTTTTGATGCTTAGTGCTGACCAGTCCTCATGTGTATAGTCTAGCGCAAAAGTTGTTTTCTTATTATGGACTAAAGAAATTCCTCCAGCCATTGTTTGAGGTAAAGAAAAACGGTCAGCCTTTGTGAAAACATCCTCCTTTATTACCTGATCTCCTTCAGATACTGTAAGTGTGCGCTCTGCTGAAAATTTTTGCATTGGTGAATATTTACCGCCAATGCTAAAATCCCATCGCTTGTTCAGAGGTAATTCATATATCAAACCACTGGTAAACACAAACTGGCTCAAATAATCCTGTTGCTTTGTAGTAATTGTATTTAGTAAACCAGGATCGTCAAGGATCTCTGATTGATTGATACTTCCTGAAACAAGGGATGATTTGATCCCAAGTGATAAATGTTTACCCAGTGAAAAAGCATTCGTCCAATGGTAATCATTCAAACCTCCTTCGCCTTCCATTGCAGTTTCATAATTAGTAGAACTGCCTTCAATAAATTTATTCCCCCTGAATTTATAGTTTATATTGCTGAACTGCCCCAAACCAATACTGCTTGCCCACCAGGCATTGATCTTTACCCCTAATTCAAACCGCTTTATCCACATATCTTTATTCTTGCTATTGTCAGCATTAATGGGATCACCTGCATAAGTGGAGGTTCTCCCAGTCACTGACACATGCGCCAGATAAAAACTTCTTGGCAATCCACTAATACCTGCCGGATTATTATCTATAAATGCCGAACCTGATTTAATTGCAAGGCCGGTTCCTCCCATTCCTGATGTACGGTTATACGTTTTAAAATCAATATCCCCGACCCCATAGACAGAATAAGGATTATTCATATTCTGTGAATGAACATCCAATATGACTAACAGGGTTGAAAGACACAGTAAAATCCTAAGCATATTATTAAATGTCATACTTAATTATTGATGATTAAAACTGATAAGCGCAGCTGGCTAACATACCCGTCATGAGAGCTGCCCCCAATAACAAGGCGGTTTACATTGGGCGAGGCCTCATTGAATGTTGGCTGGATATATAGTGCAAAATCTTCACTCCCCGCAGTAGTCAGTAAATGATTGATATAAGAAGTAAGATCAAAGCGGTAATAGTTATTCCTTCCATAAATTTCATCTACCACAGGAGTTGCATATAATGCAGTACTGCCGGTTGAATCAGGAATTGATCCCTGATTGATATTCGTGGCGTCTGTTGACGACAGTTCTATTCTATCTGGCAATTTATATTTTTCCCTGTCAAAAGAAAGTTCGGCCGGTCTCAGGATCAGCTCTGCCTTTAATAACTTCAGATACTGGCTATTCAGTAGAATGCCGCGTAATCCGGGAAAACTGATCTTGGCTGCCATACCGGTTCCAAGCTGTGTAAAAGAATAACCGCCGGTCCGGTAAGCTGGCAATTCCGATACTCCGGGTGTAGTTGAAATAATTCCAGTTCCAGTACGATTGGCTATGATCTGGTTATAGGTTAATGTATTGGTCAGCATAGGAAAATCAACCATATAATTAACATTAAAGGGCGTATTGGTATGATAATAAACTCTCATCCACAGACTGTTTCCTGTCTGCAATCCAATTATTGATGCCGTATCAGTTTCTGCCGTGCTTAATGAAATGCCATAGAAATAATTCAGGAAATCCTCCGTTCTGGTAACGGCTGATGCCTGCCTTTGTAAAAGCTCAAATAATTCCCTACCCTTGTTATCATCCAGGCGAATCATAATGGAATCATCAAGCACCGGGCGGATACGCATTGTACGACTTCCAAGTGGAACAGGCTTCAGATCGGTTGAACCTGTATTATATAACTTGCTGGCGTATCCGAGGACTATGGTTTTTGCCAGTTCATGAACATAAATAGTTTGCACCCTGCTGGTATCACCGTAATAATAATCATCAGGTTTTATGACAAGAACAAGAGAATCATAGATAGCGCCTGTTCCTATATTCTGGAATGTGCCGGGCTTGTCCATCTGAAAGAAGGATCTTGCTGAAATAACGCCCAAAAAAGGGTCCTTATACTTTCCCAGCAGCAAGGTTGTAGCTCCACCGGTTTCAAATGAATCAGTAATAACCGTTGATTGCTGAATACCTACGGTATCAATATACACCAGGCGTGAATAATTATTTTCAGGTACTGTACCAAATTCAATCTCTTTCCTTGTACAGGCGTTATTGATCAAAAGGGCAGCCAGCAGAATGATCACGGATCGATTGCAGTTCATTTCTCTTTATTTGAAGGATTGCAATTTATCCCTGACCTGCTCCGCCAAATTGTTATAGTCTATTAATGGCTGTGATTAATCTGCCAAAGCGCTTCCTGTATCGATTAGCTTCGTTTCTGTTAATTCCAGCTAACATATGCCCTCAATTTCCCATAATAGATTTAAAGCCGGGTTCCGTCTGTATTACCCGCCGATTCATCTATTTTAAGATAGCCTTGAGAAGATGCACGCATATTTTTATAAAAATTTATTATGAGAAAAGAATACGCCTGGCTGCTGGGCGCTCTGCTAATTAGTTCTTCCTTTTTTATTTCTTATGGCTGTAAAAAAGATACCAGCAACGATGAGGATATTATTGGTAACTGGAAAAAAACAGATGTATTTGGTGGAGATCCCCGTAGTGAAGCCATTTCCTTCACCATTGGTAACCTTGCTTATGTTGGCACTGGTGCCACATCTACTGAGCGGTTTAAGGATATATGGGAATATGACGTCGACAAAAGGGCCTGGAAACAAAAAGCTGATATGCCTTTTGATGCACCTGCCCGTAATTCAGCAGTTGCTTTCGCCATTGACAGCAAAGGATATGTAGGCACTGGGTATGACGGTGTTAACCGGCTCAGTGATTTCTGGGCGTTTGATCCTGTAGCTAATAGCTGGGAACGCAAGGCGGATTTCCCGGGTGGTGGCCGTTATGATGCGGTGGGATTTGCTGCCAGTGGTAAAGGATATATTGCCTGCGGTTATGATACCAAGGCACTGAACAATATGTGGCAGTACGATCCAGGCTCCAATACCTGGGCTCCGAAAGCGAGCGTGCTGGGTGATAAAAGATATGCTGCTATGGCATTTGTGATCAATAATAAGCCATATGTTTTATCAGGTATCAACAATGGAGAAGTTCAAAAGGATATGTATTCCTATGATGCCGCCAGTGATAAATGGACTGAGAAAACCAGGCCCTATAATTATTCGGATGAATCTTATGATGATGATTATGGTACAATAGCCAGGCAAAACGGAGTGGCATTTGTGATGGGTAATTATGCCTATATCACCACTGGTGAAAATGGTTCCATTAACAGCAACACCTGGCGATATGATCCTTCCAATGATAGTTGGCTGGAAAAAACCGGTTTTGAAGGTACAGCCCGTAGCGGAGCTATTGCCTTTTCCATAAATAACAGGGGTTTTGTGTTTACAGGCAGAGGCGGATCCCTTGTATTTGACAACGGTTATGAATTTCTTCCTGAAGATGAGAAAGTAGATGGGGACTAAAAAGCATAACACAATTGTGATCGCTTTATCAGCAATTATTGCTGTTTCCATCGTTTTTATTCAATGGAGAAGCAAGTATACTTCGCCATATAAAAGCAGGATATATACAGTAACGAATGGCTGGGGATATGATATCCTGGTGAAGGATACTTTGTTTATTCACCAGGAATCTATTCCCGCAATAGAGGGAAATAAGCCATTTGGCCGCAGGACCCAGGCTATGGAAGCAGCGAGCCGGATAATTTCGAAATTGAAAAAAGGAGAGTCGCCATCTTTCTCCCAGTCTGAAATAGAACAAATCAGGCTCTCCGAGTAATTAATCAGTTCATTTAATCACACGAGCGAATGGCAAGTAGGGGCAACATTAATAATTTTCTGTTCACACTTTTTGGTTTTCAGAAAACAAAGAATGCATCGCATTTGCTTGCAATTGTCCTGATCCATATACTGGCGTGGTGCCTGTTTTTTATCCTGCCTCTTATTTTCCTGCCTGTTCGTGTAAGTAATAGCCGACTATTATATGCTGAGTTCCTGAGCAAACTGTTGCCCATTGCATTTTTTTATTTGAATTACTACTTCCTTCTTCCCCGCTTTTTTGAACAAAAAAAATTTCTCGCTTACTTCATTATTATCATAGCATGCATTTGCATGATCTCATTGCAGGAAATAGCACTTAGGCAGCGTATGCCGGGTACTGGCGTCCAATTCTTCACCATGGCTGTAAAAGGGCGCGCCTTTTCTGATAGAAAACCTCCGGGAGGTGATTTTTTATTTTTAAATACTGCTGACTCTGGCAGGGCGAGCCTGCCAATTCCACCTCAATTTATTATTGAGGATACTGTATTTGGCATACCGCGTGGTATATTCCTTGTATCTCTCAACAGATCTATGTCCATTTGTCTCGTGCTTATCCTTATCAGCGGGTTTATCCGCCTCAGTTATTCATTTCTTCGAAATCAGAATGAAAAGAAAGCGTTAGAGAATGCACACCTCAATGCAGAAGTTAATTTTCTTAAATCACAGATCAATCCTCATTTTCTTTTCAATACCCTTAATAGCATCTATTCACAGGCCCATCAAAAATCGGAACATACTGAATATTCCATTCTCAAACTATCTGAGCTGCTTCGTTATATGCTGTATGAATCGGGGGAATCGAAAGTCCCACTGGAAAGAGATATTCTCTATTTGAATAACTATATTGACTTGCAGCGTATGCGTTTATCCACAAAAGTGAATATTCATTATAAAGTGGAGGGTGAACTGGAAGGAAACACAATTGCCCCTCTTCTCCTGATCACCTTTATTGAAAATGCTTTCAAACATGGAATCAGTTATACGAGGGCTTCAGTTATTAATATTTCTATTACAATTTTTGAAAAAACATTAACACTGTTAGTGAGCAATCCGGTAACAGAATCCAATAGTTTCGCGAATGGTGGTGTAGGCTTAAAGAATGTAGCAAGAAGACTTGAGTTGTTGTATGCAGGCCATTATCTTTTAGACATCGTGAATAATGACCACCTGCATATTGTAAACTTCAAATTAAACCTGTAAAGTGATTAACTGCTTACTGATTGATGATGAGCCCCTGGCTCTTCAGTTGCTGGAGGATTATGTGAGTAAGACTCCTTACTTATCGCTGACTGGTAAGTTTGAGGAACCAATGCAGGCGCTTTCTCTCCTGGAATCAAAACAGGTTGACCTTCTCTTTCTCGATATAAAAATGCCGGATATATCAGGTATTGAATTCTTCAGATCATTGACCCACAAACCTGAAGTGATCTTTACCACAGCCTATAGTGAATATGCAATGGATGGGTTTGAATTAAGAGCGATGGATTATTTGCTAAAGCCCATTTCATTTGAGAAATTCCTGGCCTCATGTAATCGTGTAAAAGATTTTTTTGAATTTAAACAAACAAGGAATAATAATAAGGAGAAAGATTATTTCTTTATCAATGCAGCCCATAAACTGCATAAGATCTTTTATGATGATATCTTATATCTGGAAGGGTTGAAAGACTATACGAAGATCCATTTAGCTTCTTCTTCTTCACCGTTGGTCATTCTTCACAGCCTTAAATACTTTGAAGACCTGCTGGAACAATCGGAGTTTATCAGAATACATCGTTCCTATATCATTTCAATACGCAAAGTGCTGACTGTTTCCCGGAAATCAGTAATGATACAATCCTGCGAGTTACCCGTTAGTGATAATTATAGAGAAGGATTCTTCTCCATAGTAGAAAAGCACGCGAAGTGATCAAAGTTTTAGTCCTACATTGTTCGTATCTCACGAACTATGGCATTATAGATGTTTTTTGATCTCTTCAACCAGTTCACCCTTCGTGATCGGCACACCCATTATCTTGTTATATCCTTTCGCATCCACAAAGTAAACATCGCGGATGATCTTGATGAGCTGGCCATTATTGATTTCAGGGATCAATACTTTTTCAAATCCGTTAATAATCTCACCAAGGTTTTTAGGGAAAGGTCTTACATAGCGAAGATGCGCATGCGCAACACTTTGTCCCTGTGCAACCAGTTCAGCCACTGCTGATTTAATTGCTCCATAAGTTGAACCCCAACCCAATACCAGCAATTTACCTTTATCAGGACCATTATCGATTTTCTGCTCAGGTATGTATTCTGCGATCTTATCTACCTTCTCCTGCCTGATCTTAACCATCAATTGATGGTTCTCTGGTTCATAGCTGACATTACCGGTGATATTTTGTTTTTCCAGTCCTCCGATACGATGTTCCAGACCTGCTGTTCCCGGAATAGCCCAGGGACGAGCCAGTTTCTCATCACGGAGGTAAGGTTGCAATTTTTCTTCTCCATGACCCAGCTCTGTTTTGAATTTTACATGAATTGGCTGAAGATCATTAGAAGAAGGGAAACGCCAGGGTTCAGCGCCATTGGCTATATATCCATCACTCAGGAGGATAACCGGTGTCATATGTGTTACTGCCAGTCTTACGGCTTCGTAGGCTACATCAAAACAATCTCCCGGAGTAGAAGCAGAAATTACTGGCATTGGGCATTCTCCATTTCTGCCATAATAAGCCTGTAGAAGGTCACTTTGCTCAGTCTTGGTAGGCAATCCGGTAGACGGTCCTCCACGCTGTACATCAACGATCAGCAGGGGAATTTCGAGCATTACAGCCAGCCCCATTGCTTCGGCTTTTAGTGCCATGCCGGGACCGGAAGTTGTTGTTACTCCCAATGCACCGCCATAGGCAGCGCCGATAGACGATGTAATGGCCGCTATTTCATCTTCAGCCTGGAAGGTTCTGATACCGAAGTTCTTATGCCTGCTAAGCTCATGCAGGATATCTGAGGCGGGAGTAATCGGATAAGATCCCAGGAACATAGGCAAACCGCTTTTTTGGGAAGCTGCAATCAATCCATATGCCAGCGCCTGGTTACCCATTATTGAACGATAGGAACCTGCCAGCATTTTTGCCTTTTCCACCTTATATGTAGTGGTAAAGGTTTCGGTAGTATCACCGAAGTTATAGCCTGCCTGGAGCACGCGCAGGTTACTTTCAAATATCTCGGGCTTCTTGCCAAATTTCTCTTTCAGAAAGGTGATGGTATTTTCCATATCACGTCCGTACATCCAGTAAAGGAAACCAAGCACAAACATGTTTTTGGCCCTGTCCTTTTCCTTCATTCCCATCGTAAACTCCTTCAGGGCCTCACGGGTCATCTTGGTTACATCCATCTTGATAACCTCATAGTTATCCAGGCTGCCATTCTCCAAAGGATTCTCTCCTTCCGGATAATTGGCCAGACGAAGGTTTTTGGAGTCAAACCCATCTACATTGGCTATGATCTTGCCTCCCTTTTTCAGGGCAGTCAGATTTGTCTTTAATGCGGCAGCATTCATGGCAACCAGCACATCACAGGCATCTCCGGGAGTAAACACCCTGTCTGAAGAAAACCTTAACTGATAACCACTTACGCCAGGAAGTGTTCCCTGGGGGGCCCTGATTTCGGCAGGAAAGTCCGGGAAGGTGGAAAGATCAATGCCTAATAATGCGGTATTATTGGTGAACTGGGTACCTGTCAACTGCATTCCATCTCCACTGTCCCCTGCGAATTTGATCACTACATCCTGTAGTACTTCTTGTTTGCGAATCATTATAAAAAAACTTGTGGCTGCGAATTTACTATAAAACTGGAATAGCTCAGTCTATTAAATTGAGCGACTACCTTGCTATAAACCCAAGGCTTTCTGACACTATTAAGCATTAGCAAATGTTTAACCACGGCGATTTGCAAACCGCCTCATCAGCTATATAAATTCACATACAAATTAATCACCACACAAGTATGGAATCATCTGCATCTGATGAAGGCGAGTCTGCCAATCCTTCATTCCGTTATCGTTTTGCCCTTTTTTGTTTACTGTTTTTTGTTACCTGTACCCGACCCGGTTATCAGCAGGGAAAAACTGCCATTGCTGCTGGTGACAGCCTGAAGTATTTTGGAAAGGCACTGCCATCAAAACCTCTCGCTAAAAAAGTAATCAAAAAGAAAAAGAAGATCTATCTAACCTTTGATGATGGCCCTAACAAAGGAACTCAAAACGTGCTCGATATTGTGCAACAGGAGAATGTTCCTGCAACCTTCTTCATTGTAGGTCAGCATGTATTTGCAAGTCGTGAACAGGCCAGCACCTGGGACAGTCTCCAGCATGCCATTAATATTGAAGTCTGCAATCACAGTTATACGCATGCGCATAACCATTATGAAAAGTTTTATCAGCAACCAGACAGTGTGGTTAGTGATATGGAAAAAACAAAGGATGAATTATTGCCTGATAATAACATAGTGCGTGCACCCGGCCGTAATAGCTGGCGGATAGATAGCCTGCACTACACTGATATTAAGAAAAGCAAAGCAGCTATGGATTCCCTGCAAAGCGCCGGGTTTATAGTAATGGGCTGGGACCTTGAATGGCATTATGATCCCAAAACACTGGTTGTAAATAATACGGCTGATGAATTATTGAACCAGGTAGACAGTGTATTTATTAAAGGAAAAACCAAGACACCTGATCACCTCGTTCTTTTGGCACATGATCAGGTGTACCAAAATGCTGAAGATTCAATCCAGCTGCGTCAGTTTGTTCAAAAACTTAAAATGAAGGATGACTATGAATTATCACTGGTGAGTAGTTATCCCGGCATAAAGAAAGACAGCCTATTCTCTTCCGTCAAATATATTCCCTAAACCACCCAGGATACTTCCTTCTTCTTTACGCTTGTATGTTCCATATTCAACCAAACGTCCTGCAAGACGGCTGATCGGCAAGGATTGAATCCACACTTTTCCGGGCCCTTGCAAACGGGCAAAGAATAAACCTTCACCACCGAACATCCAGTTGCGGATGCCGCGTACAAATTCAATATCAAAATCAACGGTTGGTGTATACGCCACCAGGCAACCAGTATCCACTTTCAATACTTCACCAGGTACAAGATTTTTCTCCAGCACATATCCACCGGCATGAACAAACGCCATTCCATCCCCTTCTACTTTTTCCATAATAAATCCTTCACCACCGAATATGCCGGTGCCCAGCTTTCTTTGGAAATGAATGCCTATGCTAACACCCTTTGCGGCACACAGGAAAGCATCCTTTTGTGCAATGATGGTACCTCCGAGCTGTTGCAGATCAAGAGGAACGATCTTGCCAGTATAAGGTGCAGCAAAGCTTACCTTTTTTTTACCCTGGCTCATATTGGTAAATGCAGTCATGAACAGGCTTTCCCCTACAAGTACACGTTTGCCCGCACTCATCAGCTTGCCGAGGAAACCGGTAGACTGCTGTGCAGAGCCATCCCCAAATATGGTTTGCATTTCAATACCATCCTCCATCATCATCATGGCGCCGCTTTCGGCAATGGCTGTTTCCTGCGGGTCTAATTCAATTTCAACATATTGAAGTTCTTCCCCGTATACTTTAAAATCAATTTCATGATTTACCCGTTGACTATAGCTCATAGTTTGATTTTTTTATAAAGTTAAAAAGTAGAAAGATGCGCACAGCGTCAAATCGGTAAACCGACTCATTTCACCGGCCGGAATCGTTAACTTCACATACTAACCGTTTAACACACTAAAACCACTAACATGCGAAAAATTCTATTGCTATCCTGCTATTCTGTTCTATTGTGCAGCTTGGCTGCCGGACAGGCAAAGCTCGTTGAAAAAATCACACGGCAGGGAAATGAAATTGTTATCCCTTATGAAAAGTATGTTCTCCCCAATGGTCTTACTGTAATTGTACATGAAGACCATAGTGATCCCATAGTTCATGTTGATGTAACTTACCATGTTGGTTCTGCCAGGGAAGAGATCGGCAAATCTGGCTTCGCACATTTCTTTGAACACATGATGTTCCAGGGAAGTGACCACGTGGCCGATGAACAGCATTTCAAGATCGTAACGGAAGCGGGAGGAACACTGAATGGAAGCACTAACCGCGATCGCACCAATTATTATGAAACAATCCCTTCCAATCAGTTGGCAAAGGCATTATGGCTGGAAGCAGATCGTATGGGCTTCCTCCTGGATGCAGTAACACAACAGAAATTTGAAGTGCAGCGTGCTACTGTAAAAAATGAAAGAGGACAAAATTATGATAACCGTCCTTATGGATTGATCAGTGAAGTTTCTTCAAGGAACCTGTATCCTTACGGGCATCCCTATTCCTGGTTGACCATTGGTTATATTGAAGAGTTGAACAAAGTGAATGTAAATGATCTGAAGAATTTCTTCCTGCGCTGGTACGGTCCCAATAATGCTACTCTTACTGTGGGTGGTGATGTAAGAACGGCTGATGTAATAAAGATGGCTGAAAAATATTTCGGACCTATTCCACGCGGACCTGAAGTATCTCCTGTAAAACTTGCTCCTGTTGTTTTAGATAAAGACCGCTATGTAAGCTATACCGATAACTATGCAAGAGCATCCCAATTGCGATTGGTATATCCAACTGTTCCTGACTACGATAAAGATGAAGCTGCACTCGCCTGCCTGGCACAGGTATTAGGCGGTGGTGGTGGTTTTGGTGGAGGTGGAGGGCGCGGAGGACGCGGCGGTGGTGGTGGTTTTGGTGGCAACCGCAATTCCGTTTTCTTCCAGTCAATTATTAAAACGCAAAAAGCATTACAGGCCAGTGCTACCAGTCAATTATCAGAATTGGCCGGAGAATTTTCCATTTCCATCACACCCTATCCCGGGAAATCACTTGCTGAAATGGAACAACTGGTCAATGAAGCCTTCAATGATTTTGAAAAGAAAGGTGTAACAGATGATGACATCAACCGCTTTAAGAATGAATTTGAAAGCCGACTCATCAATGGACTCTCCAGTGTTTCAGGAAAAGTAAGCCAGCTTGCTGCTTTCCAGACCTTCACTGGCAATCCAAACATGACTAAAAAATTATTGAGTGAGTATGGCATCCTTACCAAAGAAGATGTGATGAGGGCTTATGAAAAATATATCAGGGGAAAGCCACATGTAATTGTGAGTACATTGGCTAAGGGACAGGAAACGATGATCGCCAAACAGGATAATTATACAATCGATGTTTCTCACTACCAGGCCCCAGATTATGGCTATAATGGGTTAAAGTATCTAAAAGCAAAAGACAATTTTGACAGAAGTAAGATCCCTGCTAATGGACCTAATCCTTTAATTAAGGTGCCTGCATTCTGGAGGAAGGATCTGGCTAATGGCATTAAGATGATTGGCACTCAAAATACGGAGATACCAGTGGTAACCATCTCCATTAGTATTCCGGGAGGTCATCTGCTTCAGGCAAATGATCTTTCCAAAACAGGACTGGCGAATTTATTCGCACGAATGATGAATGAAGACACCAAAAATTATACGGCTGAACAATTCTCTTCCGAACTGCAAACCATTGCGAGCTCAATTACAGTAAGCAGTGGCAAAGATGATATTACATTTAATGTGCAGACCCTTAAGAAAAATCTTCCAAAAACACTGGCTCTGCTGGAAGAAAGAATGTTCAATCCGAAATTCAGTGATGACGCTTTTCAACGGATAAAAAGGCAAACCCTTGAAGGATTCAAACAAAGCAAATCTCAACCTGCGGTTGTTGCCAGTGACATAATAGCAAAGATCAATTTCGGCCCTGACAATATTCTTGGCATGAGCGAGAATGGTACCGAAGCTACTGTTACCAATATCACGCTGGATAATATCCAGGACTATTACAACAATTATATCAGCAATAAAGGAATGAAAGTGGTAGTGGTTGGTGATATAAAGGAAGCCGAGATCGTTCCGCAACTGGCTTTCCTGAATAAATTACCGAACAAGAAAATTGAACTACCTAAGGTAGTAGCAACCCCTATGCCTGCTAATGAAGCAAGGATCTACCTGGTGGATATTCCAAAGGCTGCACAAACAGAATTCCGCGTAGGTTACAATACCGGTTTAAACTATGATGCCACTGGCGAATATTACAAAGCTGGTTTGATGAACTACATTCTCGGAGGTGCTTTTAACAGTCGCCTTAACCTCAACCTTCGTGAAGACAAAGGATGGACCTATGGTGCACGCTCTGCTTTCGCAGGAGATGAATATGATGGGGATTTTGAATTCAGCTCGGGAATCAAGGCAGATGCTACCGATAGTGCACTGATTGAAGTAGTAAAAGAATTAAAAATGTATGCAGCGTCTGGCGTTACAGATGAAGAACTGGGATTCATGAAGAGTGCGATTGGTCAGCGGGATGCACTGCGATATGAAACAGGCATTCAGAAGGCTGGATTTATTCGTACGATCCTTGATTATAACCTGCCTGCCAATTTCACCGAAACCCAGGCAAAGATCCTGAGAGAAATGACCAAAAAGCAAATGGATGCCCTTGCCCAAAAGTACATCCATCCTGATAAGTTAAACATGCTGCTGGTTGGCGATAAAGCCAAAATACTGGAAGGTCTTCAAAAGCTGGGTTATCCCATTGTAGAATTGGATGTGGAGGGGCAGCCAGTTGTGAAAAAAGCCTTCTAGACAAAGCCTTCTGGTTTAATATTTCCCTATTAGCTCCAACCCAAGGATACTGTTGAGTTGGAGCTAATAGCTTTCTCATTCGGGAACTCTTTTTGATAGAAGGCAATGCTTTCCACATCAAATCCCTTACTTTGCCAACTGCTTTCTTTTTTAAATCACACAAATATGAAACTGAAATTAATGCTGTTGCCCGTTTGGGTATTGGGTTGTATTACAATTGCCAATTCCCAGGCCAGGCTGGTAGAAAAAGTTACCAAACAGGGTGACGAACTGGTAATTCCTTATGAAAAGTATGTTTTGCCAAATGGCCTCACCCTTGTTATTCATGAAGATCATAGCGATCCCGTAGTTCACACTGATGTTACTTACCACGTAGGCTCCGCAAGAGAGGAGATCGGCAAATCAGGATTTGCCCATTTCTTTGAGCATATGATGTTCCAGGGAAGCGACCATGTTGCGGATGAACAACACTTCAAAATAGTTACAGAATCTGGTGGTCAGTTGAATGGAAGCACTACCCGCGACAGAACCAATTACTATGAAACCGTTCCTTCCAACCAGCTGGAAAAAACCATCTGGCTGGAAGCAGACCGCATGGGTTTCTTACTGGATGCTGTTACCCAAAAGAAATTCGAGATACAGAGAGAAACAGTAAAAAATGAAAGAGGTCAGCGGGTTGATAATGTTCCTTATGTTCCAGGTATTGAACTGATGTCAAAAAGCATGTATCCTTATGGCCATCCTTATTCCTGGCTCACCATCGGGTATATTGAAGACCTGAACAGGGTAAATGTAAACGACCTCAAGAACTTTTTCATGCGCTGGTATGGACCTAACAATGCAACGCTCACGATTGGTGGAGATGTAGATCCCAAACAGGTTGTGAAGATGGTAGAGAAATATTTTGGACCCATTCCTTCCGGTCCCAAAGTAGAAGATATGCCAAAATCAGTTCCACACCTGGATTCCCATCGCTTTGTTTCTTATACTGACAATTATGCAAGAGTACCAATGATGAGAAAGGTATTTCCTGGCGTTCCCAATTTCGACAGGGATATGGCCCCACTGGATTGCCTGGCTCAGATATTGGGACAGGGCAATAATTCTGTATTCTACCAGGAGCTGGTGAAAAAACAGCTGGCATTAAGTGCAACCGCTAACAATAGCAATTCCGAATTGAGTGGTGAATTCACCATCCAGGTAGTTCCCTACCCGGGTAAATCGCTGGGCAGCATGTTCTACCTGATCGACCAGGCATTGACTGCATTTGAAAAAAGAGGAGTTACGGATGCAGATATCGCCCAGTTCAAAGGACAGATTGAAGCACAGAATATCAATGCACTTCAAAGTGTGGCAGGTAAGGTTTCACAATTGGCATTTTATCAAACATTTGGCGGCAATCCAAACCTGATCGGCAGAGAGCTGGAAAGATATCGCAATGTGACAAAGGAGGATGTAATGAGGGTTTATAACCAATACATCAAAATGAAACACTGCGTGGTAGTCAGCATTCTGACCAAAGGCCAGGAGGCACTCACTACAGGTAAGGATAATTTTAATATCGATAAGACCAAATATGTTGCTCCCCAATATGGATATGATGGACTGGTGTATTCAAAGCCAAAGGATAATTTCGACAGAGCTGTAATTCCATCAGCGGGACCTAATCCTGTGATAAAGGTGCCTGCATTCTGGAAAAAAGACCAGGATGGTGGCATTAAGATCATCGGCAGTGAGAATTCCGAATTGCCTACTGTTACCCTTTCAGTAAAAATTCCTGGTGGCCACCTGTTACAGGCCAATGATCTTTCCAAAGCCGGTTTGGCCTCATTCTTTGCTACAATGATGGAACAGGATACCAAGGTGCGCAGTGCCGAGGATTTCAATAAGGAACTGGACAAACTGGGTAGCACAATCAATGTAGTAAGCGGCGTAGATGGTATTTCCTTCCAGGTATTCTCACTTAAAAAGAACCTGGATGCCACGCTTGCTTTGCTCGAAGAAAGAATGCTGAGTCCGAAATTCAATGACGATGACTTTGCTCGTTTGAAACGCCAACGCATTGAAGGATTCAAGCAAATCAAATCACAACCCGCAACTGTTGCCACGAATGTGTTCAATGTATTGAGCTATGGTCCTAAAAATATTTTGGGAATAAGCCAGAATGGAAC
>JAJKIP010000236.1 GCA_021154405.1 Segetibacter sp.
CTTCTATATTTTTCAATGCCGGTAGCTGCAAATGATCTGCTGCAGGCACTGTTCATCAAAGCGTTCCATCCCAATATGATCTTGTCATCAAGCAAGGGCCTTACACGCTTATCACGCTCTTTCATCAATGCATTGCATCCTTTGTCCAGCAGGGATTTCAACGCTTCCAATGAAATATTATTCTTTTGCGCAAATTCCTCACGAGCCTGCTTTACCCGCAAAATAGTTGAACCTTCCCAGTTACCATTATTGGAGATATCATAATACGAACAGAACAATTTGATCTCTTTTTCATCCATCAAAACTGGAGCCGAACTCAACAATATTTCGACTTCTATTTTATTCCATACATAAAATTTCCCTTCCACCCCTTCACTATCTGCATCCAGCGCTGAATAAAAACCTTTGGATGGATGCATTAATTCCCGTTCCACAAATTCTATTGTCTCCTCCATTACCTCCCGGTATCGATCCTTATGTGTTAATTGAAATGCATCTCCCAATACCATCAGTAAAAGTGCATTATCATAGAGCATTTTTTCAAAGTGAGGAGCCAGCCATTCTGCATCGGTTGAATATCGTGCAAATCCTCCTCCCAGCTGGTCATAGATGCCTCCCTGGATCATTTTGTCAAGTGATAGCAATGCCTGTTGCAAAGCTTTATCAGCAGCATCCGGCTGATCCTTTCCAGAAGCCATTGCCTGGTTAACTACATAATGATAGTTCAGCAGGAATTGTATGGTAAACGTCTGCGGAAACTTGGGCGCTCTTCCAAATCCTCCTTCCTCCGTATCCGCCTGCTTCATAACCTGTTCAGCTGCTGAATGCACGCTTTCCCATGTAAATATCTCGTCTGAATGAACATTGGCTGATTGTCCAAAGGAATTGGATTGATCCAGATGTTGTACAAGATTGGCTGCCTGGGAATCAATCTCTGCCCTTCTCTCCCTGAAAGCGTTTGCCACTTTCTGCAATATTTCCGTCCAGGAGTCCCGGTTGAAAGCTTTCACTGGTGGGAAATAAGTGCCTCCATAAAACGGTCTTGCGTCCGGTGTGAGGAAAACATTCAACGGCCATCCCCCACTTCCGGTCATCGCCTGAACGGCATCCATGTATATATGATCAAGGTCTGGACGCTCTTCCCTGTCAATCTTGATATTGATGAACAAATCATTCATCAGGTCAGCCGTTTTTTCATCCTCAAAGCTTTCCCGCTCCATTACATGGCACCAGTGGCAGGCTGCATATCCTATGCTCACTAATATCGGCTTATCTTCATTCTTCGCCCTGTTCAGCGCCTCCTCACCCCATGGATACCAATTCACCGGGTTATGGGCATGCTGCAGCAGGTAGGGACTGGTTTCATGTACCAGATGGTTTGTAGGCATATGCAAAAATAATAAGCTGATTTTCTTTGGGCAGGAATCGTTGCAGCGGATAACAAAAATAGAATCCTCCACCACATTGTCCATCCCATAA
Organism: Segetibacter sp.; assembly: GCA_021154405.1. Taxonomy (GTDB): domain Bacteria; phylum Bacteroidota; class Bacteroidia; order Chitinophagales; family Chitinophagaceae; genus JAJKIP01. Next base: position 1,480 of record JAJKIP010000236.1, read on the forward strand.
ATGGGTTACTATTACCTTTCTATCAAATAGAAAACCAGGCCTTCTTTTGAAAAACCTGGTTTAATTATTTAAAAAGCCTGTGACCTCAGCTATTTCTTGCCATTAACGGCTGCGAGGAATTTCTCAAGGGCAGCTACCATACTGGGAGACTGGGGCTCGGGTGCTTTGATATCAAGGGTAAGCCCAGCTTCCTCAACAGCACGGGAAGTATTGCTTCCGAAGGCTCCAATTACAGTTCCGTTTTGCTTATACTTGGGAAGATTGTCGAATAAGCTTTTTACTCCACTGGGAGTAAAGAAACAGATGATATCATACTCCTTTTGCGTAAGCAGGTCCTTTACATCATTGCTTTGGGTACGATACATGAAAGCCAGTGCGTATTCGCAATTGTTTGCTTTGAGCCAGTTTACAATCTCATTATCCTGCTGGTTCTCTGAACACACATACAGGAATTTCTCATTGCTCTTATGCTTGTTGATTACGTCAAACATGCTCTTATTGGTACCATCGGCACCATAAAAGACCTTGCGTTTGCGGTATAATATGAATTTTTGGAGATAAAGTGCTACGGCTTCGGTAATGCAGAAATACTTTGTATCCTGTGATACACTGACTTTCATTTCTTCACAGGTGCGGAAGAAGTGATCAATTGCATTTCGGCTGGTGAAGATCACGCCCGTAAAGTTGGCAATCTCAATCTTTTGCTTCCGAAAATCCCTGGCAGGTATCCCTTCCAGGCGGATAAAAGGCTGAAAATCCAATTCCACATTGTATTTCCGGGCAAGATCAAAATACGGTGATTTATCACTCTCCGGTTTCGGTTGGGTAATTAGGATTCTCTCAATTGCTTTGGCCTGACCATCGGCCTTATTAACACCGTTTTTTACCATGTGCGGTTCGGCTAAAGTTGGCTGCAAAGGTAAGCGATAATATTTAGAATATATAGAGTAAAAGCTTGTAAATCAGCAATAGTGGAACAATTTCAAAGGCGCACAGGTACAAAAAGAAATGAAAAAGATTGAACCTGACCTCATTACGAATGGTTGCAAACCCTAAAATAAAGCGGTACAGCAGCAACGCTCCTATCACCACCCAGGAAAGAACCAGTGAAATGGAATAAACCGGCTCATTGGCAAAGGCGATCAACATTAAAAAAGGTATCAGGAATATCCCGATCACCTTATTGATGATGAAAACTATGAAGATATATCCGTCTGCTGCCTTCTGCATATTCAAAAGCCAGCCAATCACTTTCAAACCAATAAATTTCCCGACATAAATAACTGATAATCCCAGACAACAATAGACGTAAAGCAGCCAGAAATTACTAATCGGAGTGATCTTGAAATAGTGCAGCATAAAATCGATATACAGGCCTGCACTCGCTACAAAAAACATATTAAAAATGAGTGAGGGGAATTTGGTCTGCATCAGCTGTTCTCTGATCTGTCTTGTTTTCATGGAAGTGCGGAAGAACACCCTGAACAGATCATTGAAATATTTTCCAAACCCCTGCTTTATTAAAGCAAACACCAACAGCAATCCCATCATAGTATAAAACATCACTTCCTTGCCTTGCACCTTCCGCACGTTGGATGGAATGGATACTGCCACAGCTGAAAAATCAAAATAGGGATGGTGTCTCAATATCTGCCAGTAAAATGGCAGCGACTTATCAATGGCCCAGGTCTGACCAAAATTCAAGGGCTTTCTGGACACTGAATCACTATAAATAGTTGTTGCAGTATCTGTGTTTGCAATGGGAGTATCCTGAATGCGAACAGGACTATCAATGATATTTGCTGGAACCCTGTTAACATGAGTAGGGGGTCTTACCTGCCTGGGTGGTTCAGCATCCACACGCGGGGACAAGGTATCTGTAGCAGGTAAAGGCAATGAATCAGTATTGTTTTGCCCTATACCACGCAATCCGGATAGAACTAGGAAAACAATAAAACAAAGGGAACGAAGCAAGTGGATTAATTGTAGTGCAAAATAACAGAACGAGGTAGAGATTTCAGCATTTTATTAGAAGTAACTTAAAAATCCGAAGTGGATTTTCGATTGCCGCAGGTTAAATTCCAGATCACTTCGTTTACCCACCGCCCACGCAAGGTTAAATACACCTGCTTTGGTTTCAAAAGCAAGTCCCAGCCCTGTTCCAAAATAAGTATAGTGTACGTCTATATTCTGGCTATTATTTCTTCCCCATCCTCCATCTGTAAATGCAAAGAAATAGGAATTCTGGCCCACAAGGTACCTGTATTCAAATGTACCTATTACAAACTGCGAAAGGTATTGGCTCTCTTCATCAAATCCTCTCAATAATTTATAACCCCCAATCTGAAATAGTTCATTCCGGAATATCTTGCCGCTTTGCAAAAAACCTCCATTAATAGATGTCTTGATTGTACTTCGATTCTGACTTCCTAATGGGAAATATTTAGCCGCTGTTCCGCGTACTGTGAACTGATACGTTTTGGTTTTTATCGTATCATATAATGATCCGAAATCAAATGTTGGATCGCCGGGGTCCTTTGTGTCCAGGATCTCATTATTCTTTTTGATCTTCTTTGTTCCCACAGAAGTGATCAGATGCAATTCATTACCGCGGGTAGGATTAAGTCGATAGTTGGTATTATTGAATTCATAATCCACCCCAACATTGGTAGTGCTTACATCACCTATGTCAGGCAATCGATGAGTGGAGATCAACTGGCTTTTATTTACTCCATTCAATATGGTTTGGAACTTTTGCAGAAATATCTTGCCCGACTGGTTTACATTCAATACATATTGTGCGCCTAATTGAAAGTTTACATTCAGATAAGTGCTGTCTTTGCGGAACATATTAAAGGAGAAATCCAATCCAACAGGAGTATGGAAAAGATAAGGATACTGGAATTGAATATTCAGTCTGGGTGATTTCACCTGTAATTGCTGCCAGTTCAACCCAATAGTCTCCCCTCCTCCCAGGGCATTTTTGAGATTCAGGTTTGCTTCACCTGTCACCAGTAATTTTTTGGAAGAGAGTTGATCATTATTGGGCAGGAAACCGACAATCACATTGATCTGGCTACTTTTTTTCTGCCTGAGATAGAGTTCCAGAATGGAACCAGAACCTAACCATATCAATCTTGAAGGATACTCCTCTTCTACATAGGTAAGCTCCCTGATCTTTTTATTAATGCGCAACAATTTTTCTTTACTGAATGAGCTACCATTTTGTATGTCCAGGTAGCGTTGCAAAAAATCATTGGAGATCTTTACATCGCCAATTATGCGAATACTATCGATCCTGTAAGCTGGCCCTTCATCAAGTTTTAACTGGGCTGTTACATCCTGGCCGGATATATCCAGACTATCGAGATACACTTTAGCAAATGGATGACCGTTATTCTCCATATATACCAGTATCTTTTCCTGCCACTGCCTGATTTCTCTAAAATCCATGGGCTTTCCGGAAAGTGCCCTGTCCCGCCAGCCTACAGCTTCCAGAACTTCAGGTCGTATATTACGGGCATCCAGGGATGCCCACTGGAATTTATCCCCTATATATATAACTATCCTGGCACCGGCTGAATCAAAATGGATACTGTCCAGCGATACATTTATATATCCCCTGGCCTGTATCTCCGCCGGTAACCTGTTTACATAGGCAATACACTCGCTTCTTGATGTAAAGCTGTTTGGAATGGAAAGAATATCATGGAGGAAAAGGGAATCTCTGTCTACTCCGCTTGAATGTAACGGATAGCTGGCAGATTCCTTATTATCAGTGCCAGATCGATTACGTGATTTACTCCGCTGCTGAGCTGCTGTGGAGAAACACAGCAGCATGGTAACAAGAACCGATATTTGCAGTCTTAATAGGATCATTCCTGGCTCCTGCTGCTTCCTGGGATCAGGGTGTATCCGATGGCATAACAGGAAAAGCAGTGTTTGGTAAAATTATTCATTAAATCACAACCTTTTGGCAGGCATCTACATTCATATTCCCTTTTGCCGGCAGGCCTGTCATTATTGCAATTTCCATTTCTCCACCTCATTGCGGTATAAAAACGAATTTCTGGCGGCTTTATTGAAAGAAATAGAACTGTTTTCAGAAGCTGAGGGATCAAAAGAAAAGGAGCCAATCGAAACTATCTATTTTGGTGGCGGCACTCCCAGTTTGCTTCTGACTGAAGAGATTCAAATAATAATTGAACAGGTGAATAAGCATTTCCCCGTTGAGCCGGATGCCGAAATTACACTCGAGGCCAATCCTGATGATATAATCATCCAAAAACTGGAAGGCTGGAAACAGGCTGGCGTCAATCGCCTCAGCCTTGGTATTCAAAGTTTCTTTGAGGAGGATCTGCAATGGATGAATCGGGCCCATAATGCCATACAGGCAGTGGACAATTTAAAATTTGCCCTGACGAGGTTTCCGAATATCACCATCGATCTGATCTATGGTACTCCCGATTTAACCAATGAAAAATGGAAACAGAATGTTGAGAAGGTGATCGCTCTAAATATTCCCCATCTTTCCTGTTACGCTCTTACGGTGGAACCTAAAACTCCATTGGATAAAATGATCCGCCTGCATCAAAGTCCGGGAGTTGATAGCGATAAACAATCGGAACAATTTCTATTATTGATGCAATGGCTGGAAAATGCAGGCTATGACCACTATGAGATTTCCAATTTCGCGAAGCCAGGGCATCGCAGTCAGCACAACTCCTCTTACTGGCAGGGAAAAAAATATATTGGCTTTGGACCATCTGCTCATTCTTTTGATGGAAAAACAAGATGGTGGAATGTGGCCAATAACAATCTTTATATTCAATCCATCCATAACAATATCCTTCCTGTTGAAAAGGAAGTGCTCACTACTACTCAGCAAATGAATGAATTCATCATGATCTCATTGAGGACTATGGAAGGCCTGGAACTTGACAAACTGCAGGCAATTGATCCAAAAGCAGGAATAAAGGATCAAATCCTTAAACAGAGTAAAAAATATCAGGAAAGAGGCTTGCTTGAAATAATTGGGAACACTATCCGGTTAACAAAGGAAGGGAAACTGATGGCGGATGGTATTGCCTCTGATCTTTTTGTGGATTAATGATGTTGTCTTTGCCTGCTCTTTTTATATTTCTTCCAGGCTTCACCGGCTATCAGGCAGGCTACCATCACCAATATTGCGGCGGGACCAAAGCCCTGGTATGAAAATGGCATAATGGCTGTTTTTAGTAATTATCTTACTAATCAGACCAGTACTGCTTCAATGCGTTTAAACCCCTGCGCGGCTTTAACATTTTCCCAGAGAATTCTATAGATTGTCTCAGCAATTGGAATAGAAGCCTTTATGGATACATTGACATTATAGATACATTTCGCCGCATTATAGCCTTCCGCCACCATATTCATTTCCAGCACGGCCGCCTTTACTGAATACCCTTTACCGATCATATTACCGAACATCCTGTTCCGGCTGTATAAAGAATAACAGGTCACCAGCAGATCCCCCAGATAAACCGAAGCTGCATAATTCGGTGACTTCCGGTGAGTGATTGGATCTTCTTCTCCCTCATGCTCCCCCACCACTATGCGCTCCACTCCAAAGGTTCTTAAAAAACCAGCCATTTCATCAGCGGCATTGGCAATGTATACGCTCAGAAAATTGTCTCCATACTCCAGCCCATGAGCTATACCAGCACCCAATGCATATATATTTTTTAGCACCGCAGCATACTGAACCCCATAAATATCATAGTTGATAATGGGATTGATATAGTCTGTTACAAAATGAGACGCAATAGAAGATGCAGTGGTTACATCATGACCGGTGAAAGTGAGATATGATAATTTCTCTTCAGCTACTTCTTCGGCATGGCAGGGACCCAACACAGCAAAATAATCATCAAGCGATACTTTGAATATGGAACCCAGATAATCATTTAGCAGTAAATTATATTGTGGCAAAATACCCTTCACGGCTGAAAGAATTTTTTTCCCCTTCCAATCCTCGGGTGTCAGACCAACAAAACATTCTTCTATATAGGCAGAGGGAACAGCTATAACTATTACATCAGATTGCCTGAGAATTTCTTTTACATCAGTAGAGAGTGTCAGCAGTGACACATCAAATTCTACGGAAGAAAGGTACGATGGATTGTGATGTCGCTGACGAATATGCTGCAGGTTCTGTTCACTGCGAATCCACCAGTTTATAGCATGCTTTTTATCAGTGAGTATTTTTGCAAGGGCAGTTGCCCAGCTACCGCTTCCAATTATTCCGAATGTACCGGCCACAATGTAGAGTTTACTTCTTCTCAAACAATTTTTCCTTGGGAACCACATTCACCTTACTGCCGTCTTTCAGAGACTTGCTTACAGCTGTGTAAGGTCCGGTTACCACTTCATCTCCTTCCTTTAATCCGGTTATCTCTATATAATTGATATCCTGGATTCCTGATTTTACCACAACCTTCTTCACCGTGTTATCCTTCTGCAAAACAAAAACCACTTCTTCCAGTCCCTGATCACTCATAGCCGGTTTCGTTTCCTGTTCCTGATCCGGTGCACTTGCTTCTTTTTCTTTTTTCTTATCCGCAAGGCTCTGATCAGTTCCTTTTACTCTTGCATTTACCGCAGTAATGGGAACAGCCAGCACATTATCTTTTCTCATTGTTTTGATGTCAGCGCTTGCATTCATTCCAGGGCGGAATGGAAATTTCTTATAATCACCTGAGCGTTTGATAAGATCTTTATAGGAGTTGGAATCCAATCTTATTCTCACCTCATAATTTGTAACATCCTGGGTGCCGCCACTGGCCTGGGAAGTAGAATTGGTGCTGCTCGCGATCTTGGTAACAGTGCCTTTGAACTTACGGTTATTATAGGCATCCACTTCTATATCGGCTGAATCACCAATATTGACCTTTACGATATCATTTTCGCCTACGTCTACTCTTACTTCTATTACACTCATATCAGCCACTGTCATCATTTCGGTTCCCACATTAAAGCTGTTACCAGCCACGCGTTCACCTTTCTTAACTTTAAGGGAAGAGATCACTCCATTCATAGGTGCTACCAGTGTAGTACGACCCAGATCTTTATTTGCTCTTGTTAATCCTGTTTGTGCAGACTGTACACCGGCCTTGAGACTGAGAATGTTTTTTTGGGCCGCATTGTAATTTGCCTGGGCAGAACGGTAAGTGGCTTCAACCTGTTCAAACTCTGCTTTTGAAATTACCTTCTGGTCATATAAGGTTTTGTTACGGTCATAAGCCTGCTTTGCCTGGTTAAGGGTGGCATTTAATGCGTCCAGGGCTGCTTCACTATTGGCAACAGTAGCCTGGGACTGGCTCACCTGGGAGGAAGCTTCATCACGCTGTAATGCATACAGGTCAGCAAAGATCTTGGCCAATACCTGACCTTTTTTTACACTGTCCCCTTCCTCCACATTGAGTTCCACGATCTCCCCTGATATATCAGGACTGATCTTAACTTCAACTTCCGGATAGATCTGTCCGCTGGCAGTTACAGTTTCAATTACTGTACGTTTGGCAACTTTCTCAACAGAAACTTTTTCTCCTTTATCCTTCCCGCTGGCAAATACCTTCACTAAAATAAAAATTAGTACAAGCGAGATGACAGTGATCCAGATCCATTTACGTGATTTCTTTTTCTTCATAACGACGTTATAATATTTTAAAGTTTAAGACCCTGGCCTCTGTAGAATTCCAGCAATTTCATCTTAAACACATAATCAAACTGAGCAGAGAGCCTGTCAATCCTTGCCCTGAAAAGGTTATTCTGATTGGTAAGCAGATCGATGGTATTCAGCAAGCCTACATCATAACGCTTCTGTGCAAAGTCATAAGCTTTTTGTGCTGCTGCAACACTCTTGGTACTTGCATTGAATTTTTGCAGAGAGGTGATGGCATCGGTATAAGCCTTATAGATATCCTGCTTCAAGGTCATATTATCCAGGTCCTGCTGCAGACTAAGATTTTGAACCTGCAATTTTTGCTTTTGCCAGTTTGTGCGCGCCTGGCGGCCATTGAAGATGGGGACATTCACGCTAACACCAATACGATTGCTAAAGTTATCCGAAAGCTGCGTTCCATAGGGAGAAGAAAAACTGGTATTTATAGTATTGTACTTGGGAACTACAACCTGTTGATTAGTAGGATATACATGCGCCACTGTATCCAATGCCCCAGTTGGGGTCCTGATTGGTTCACCAGGGTTCTTTGCAGAAGAATAATTGGAACCCAAACTTGCACCTAATGAAAATGTTGGATACATATTTCCTTTTGCCGCATCACTGTATTTCCTCGCTGCTTCCAGGCGAAATTTATTCACCTGCTGTTGAGGAAGATTCTTAATGGCTAATTGATAAACAGCTTCGGGTTGCAGTTCTCCGATCGGTTCTACGGGGATCATATCAACGGGGGGTGCATCAACATCAAAAGCAACCCCGGCATCGAGCTGAAGTATAGATTTTAATAATAAAAGACTTTGGATTTCTGTACCTTCTGCCGTTATCAGAGTAGAACTGTCGGTTGCAAGCTGGGCTTCCAGTTCCGCCAGGTTTAGTTCAGGAAGACTTCCAGCATTTACCAGTTTTTGAGTATTCTGTAATTGGGAATTGGTTAATAATATTTGAAGCTTGCTGGCATTGATCTGCTCCTTGGACAGCAATGCCTGTAAATAGGCAGACGCTATATTCAGGGAAATATCATTTTTCAATTTATCGACAGATGCCTTAGCTGCCTGTGATGAGTATAAATCACCTGCAATAGTATTACGCTTGCTGAACCAATTAAACAGGTCAACATTACTTTGTAATGAAAAAGAATTATACCAAATATTTTGGGTGGTGAATTGATTAGTGGTGTTGTCGATAGAACGGCCAGTAGTGATACCAACATTGCCACCGAAATTGAAAGATGGTATCTGGCTTGCCCTGCTTTGTTTCAATGTCAACTCAGCAATCTTCGCCTGTATATCCTGCTGTTTAATCGGGATATTATGTTCCAGTGCATACTCCACACATTTGCGGAGATCCCATTTTTCCTGGCCGATGGCAGTTGTAAAGGTCAGCAAACAGATAGCTAGCTTGATATAGCGACTCATAGTTGGGCAAAAATAAAGGAAAACGGTCGGCACCCTGACCGATTTTGACAAATGAAAGCTAAATTTTCACTTATATTTTAACAAGTGCCTGCTCCAGATCAGCAATCAGGTAGGCCGGCTCCTCCAGTCCCACATACATGCGCACGGAACGATGCATGGGATCAACTGGGTTAAAATCACCAGAAGAAATGCCTGCACATTTCGGGATGATCAGACTTTCATGCCCACCCCAGCTTACCGCCATGAGTATATGCTGCAAACTCTCGCAAAATCGCACAATTTCCTCCCTTTTGGTAGCCTTAATAATAAAAGTGAAAAGTCCGCCTGCATCCTTCATTTGCTTTTTGGCCAGTTCATATTGGGGGAAACCCTTATCAAAAGGGAAAATGATGGATTCAACTTTTTGATGCTGCTTTAGAAAAGCCACTACCTCCCGGGTAGAACGGAAAATGGTTTCCAGTCGGACTCTCATGGTCCGCAGCCCCCTTATCAATAACCATGCATTGAAGGGCTGAATCCCGCTTCCGATAGTATTGTATTCACTATCAAATATCTTTTTCATCATGGCTTTGGTGCCGCAAAGCACCCCACCAAGGGTATCACTATGACCACCGATATATTTTGTAGCGGTTTGCATGCTGATATCGATTCCCATGGAGACAGGTTGTTGATAGAGCGGGGAGCAATAACTGTTATCGATCAGGGTTGTGATGTTTTTGGATTTTGCAAAGGCTGCAATGGCGCTGATATCCTGCAAAGCAAAATCCCAGCTGTTAGGTGATTCCAGGTAATAAAGTGCAGTATCAGGCTTTGTTGCATTGAAATAATTTTCGGCAACTGTTCCGTCAACATAAGTAGTGCTAACGCCAAAACGTGGAAGAATCACATCAAGCATGCGTTGCACCCAGGTATAGGGCTTGGTTACACACACAATATGATCTCCGGCTTTCACATTTGCCAACACTGCTGCAAATAGGGCAGCTGCTCCATTATTAAACACCAGACAATCCTCAGCTCCATCCAGTGCGGCCAGTTTTTTCCGGAGTATATCAACGGTAGGGTTTAAACCCCGACTGTACAAATACGTACTCATTTCATCGGCAAATGCCTTTCCCAGATCATCTACTTTGCGAAAAGCAAAATTGCTGGTCTGCATGATTGGTGGAGACACTGCATTGAAATAATTCTCGCGCTCTTCACCCAGTTCTCCCAATATAAATGAAAGGTCCATCAGGCTGTTTTCTTTTTAAAGTACATGATGCAAAAATAAATAAGAAGGAAGGCTGCAAATACAATGGTCCCCATAAGGGCCAGCCCAGGTGTATTGAATGCAATGGAAGTACCAACAAAAATATAAGCAGCAATAAAGATGAGTGGCAATAGTGGATAGAGTTTCATTTTATAGATGCCAGTACCATCCAGGTGTTTTGTCCGCTTTCGTAATATAAATATTGTGGCGGCTGAACTGGCCATTCCAATTGAATCAAGGAAAATGGTAAAGCTGAGAATTTCATCAAATGTTTTGGCAAAAAATAAAACAAGAATTCCAATAGCGGCAAATGCCGTGAGACTGATCGTCAGCACATCTTTCTTTTCATTTTTTTTGCTGAAGGCAGCAGGCAATATGCCATCCTTGCCCATTGCATACATCACACGGGGATTACTCAGCAGCAATACATTTACATAAGCCAGTACGGCAATAAACAATAAAACAGAAGCTGCTGTTCTGCCAGTAGGTCCAAACATTTTTTCCGCAACAATAGAGGCAATACCGCGGGATGTTTTAAGGTTTTCAAACCCAATAGCATTAAAGTACGCATAACTGACCAGGAGATACAGCACAATGATGATCAGTAATCCAATAAATATTCCTCTTGGTATTGTTTTCCGAGGCTCATGCACTTCCTCACCAAAATTGATGGTTTGCTGATAACCGCCATAAGTAAAGGAAACCGCAATCAATGCTACGCCAAAAGATTTGATATAATCCATGATGCTGAAATCGCCAGTCACGACAGTAGTGGTGGGCGATTCTCCTTTAATAAAAAATATGGAACTGATCAGCAACACCAGCATGCTGATCTTGAAGATCATTAAAACATTTTGAGTTTTGGAACTCATCCGCAGACCCATCAGGTTGATGCCATAAAAGATGGCAATTGGAACCATGGCAATTAAAGCCTTTGCCGTGTCATCAGCGCCGTCTTTAAAAAGCACCTGTGCTATGTATTCAGCACCGATCAGTGCTACACCAGCCATGGAAGCGGCATTGGAGATAAGGATAATACAGTTGATTGAAAAGGCAATGGAAGGATGGTAACATTCAGCGAATATCTTATAATACCCGCCGGTGATAGGAAACCGGGATCCGATCTCGGCATAAGTCAGGGCTCCACATAACGCAATTAAGCCTCCAGCCACCCAGGCAATAAAGAATAAGGAAGGGGTAATTGCTGCATTGGCTGCATCAGAGGATGTCCTGAAAATTCCCATACCTATTACCAGTCCTACCACAATCATTGTCAAGTCAAAGAGCCCTAACTTATTCTTTGGAGTCATGCAATAAAGTTAGGCAAAAAACGTCCTACCTTTACTGACAGAACCAAGCCAATGTTTATGAAACTAACTCTACCCTTTTTCCTTTTACTATTATCTTTTTCAAACTTCATTAACGCTCAAACGACCGATTCCGACACTACCAGAACACTTGGTGAAGTCGTTTTAAGAGCATTCGAACAGAACCGCCAGTTAAAAGAAAGCGCTGTTGCCGTAAATTATGTGGGACAGGCGCAGCTGGAACGATCGAACAACACTTCCGTCCTTCCAGCATTGAATAATACACCGGGCATAAGAATGGAAGAGCGTTCTCCAGGCAGTTACCGGATGAACATCAGAGGAAGCACCCTTCGCTCTCCTTTTGGCGTGCGCAATGTAAAAGTTTATTGGAATGGCATTCCTTTTACTGATCCGGGAGGCAGTACTTATCTTAACCAGTTAGGTTATTATAATTTCAATTCAATAGAAGTGATCAAAGGACCCGGCGGTAGCCTGTATGGCGCTGGTACCGGTGGCGTGATCCTTATTAATGGAATGCCGCAAAAATGGAGCACCGGCGTAGATGCCAATTATGTTCTGGGAAGCTATGACCTCAACAGCCTTAATTTACAGGTGAAAGCCGGTAATGAGGATCACCGGAATGTTATCGGTTTTACGCATCAGACAAGTGACGGTTATCGTGATCATACTGCCATGCGGAGGGATATTGCCAACTGGCAAACAAAGATCAGGGCCAATGATCGCCAGACATTGACTGCATCAGTATTATACGGTGATCTGTATTATCAGACACCGGGTGCATTGACAAAGGCGGAATATGATGCCAATCCTCGTGCTGCCCGTCCTGCTGCCGGTATAAATCCGAGTGCAGATCAGGCCAAAGCTGCCATTTACCAAAAAACATTCCTGGCCGGCATCACCAATGAATACCAGTTAACTGAACATTTTCAAAATACATCCACTTTATACGGAGCTTTTTCTCAAATTAAAAACCCAACCTTCCGTAATTATGAGCGCAGAACAGAACCCCATTTCGGTGGACGTACATTATTTAAATGGGATCATGAGTTCAGCAAAAGCACACTGAATTTATTATTTGGTGGTGAGGCCCAGAAAGGGTTTTTCAAAACACAAACCTGGAATAATGTAAATGGAAACCCGGGAACTGTATTAACAGATGATGATATCAATAACTATATCTACACTGTTTTCGCACAAGCTGATCTGCGTTTGCCACATAATTGGAATATTACGGCAGGTGCAAGCATCAACAAATCATCCATTACCATTACACGCCTCTCGGTCCCATCCTTTGTGCCGGTAAAAAGAAAATATAACAGTGAATGGGCGCCACGTGTAGCCGTATCCAAGAAAATAGTTTCCAATCTTTGGATTTATGCGAGCGTATCAAAAGGATTCTCTCCTCCTACTGTGCAGGAAATTTTACCCTCAACCAGTGTTATCAGCACAGGACTGGAAGCGGAGCATGGATATAACTATGAAGCAGGAATTAAGAGCAGCTGGTTGCAGCAGCGTTTATATATAGAAGTAAATGCTTTCTCCTATCAATTGCGCAATGCGATTGTGGGAAGAAAGGATGCCAGCAATGCAGATTATTTTGCCAATGCAGGTACAACCAAACAGAGAGGACTGGAATCACAGGCTTATTATCAGCTGTTCCGCGGCCATGGGGCTATTTCAGATGGCAGAATTTGGGTAAGTCATACATGGAATTATTTCCGCTACAAGGATTTCAAGCAGGGAACAACTGATTTCTCAGGCAAACAATTACCAAGTGTGGCACCGCAAACAGTGGCTGCCGGCATTGATTTCGGCACCAAACCCGGGATCTATATTAACCTTTCTTATTTCTATAGTGATCCTATTGCTTTAAATGATGCCAATACAGCATTTGCATCGTCGTATAATTTATTAGGAGGAAGGCTTGGGTGGAAGAGGATCATTGGCAAATGGGGTATCAATGTATTTGGTGGTATTGACAATGCCTTTGATGTGAAATACAGTCTTGGCAATGATATCAATGCAGCCGGGAACCGTTATTACAATGCAGCGCCTGGTGTAAACTATTTTGCCGGAGTAGCTCTTTCAGTTGCCGGCAAACCACATAACTAATAACCAGGAAGTAAAAAATTTTAGAAAATAGCCCCAACCGTACTGTTGGGGCTATTTCGTTTATATTATCTGTGTCTCAGTCACCAACGAACCCTGGGACAATCCAATGTATTCTTTTTACCTATTCGATAAACAGCTCCAACAGATACACTATGATAATTATCTGCCAATTCAGGGTTGGCAGCTTTGCTGAAGCCATCTATATAATCATTTCGCGTAAAACGATAAGAGCCTTCTGCATTAATTGCAATGCGAGGTGAAACAGCATAACGCAAACCAAAACCAACGGGTATTACAGGCGTTATCCTTGGTGTTTTATGAGCAGCATCTTCGGCAATAAGAGCGGGAAGGCTGGAAGCTTCACCAAAATAAGCAGCATCGAAGTTGCTCCAGTCGCGTTTGACATGTAAGAAAGCAAGTCCAAGACCACCAAACAGGTAAGGGGAAAAACCGCGATCATTATAATTAGTTCCCAAAGGATTCCAGACCAGCAATTCGGATAATTCAAATAAAGGAGATTTGAATTTAAAAGCCCGGTGTTTGCGAAACTCGGGCTCATCATACAGGGCGTCATTACCTTTTAATCCTGCAATCGCAAGATTGGTACGTAACAAAAAAGCTGCGCTCACTATCTTGCTGCCGTATAGGTTTATACCGGGACGCATGGTGCGAGTTGAGCCGGATACACTGGGAGTGAGATCACCCTGATATACAAAAGCAGCCAGGCTGGCGCCAATTTCAAACCTGGGAACATTGGAAATTGATTGAGCAGTAGCAGCGGTAATATGCATTAAGGCTACGATGATTAGTATTCCTTCTCTTTTAATATTCATTGCATGTGGTTTTTATTGGGTAAGTCTGACATCGGTCGGACAAGCCCTTCCTACCATAAAGGCAGGTGGCAACACAAGCAGCAGCATTGGTTATGGCATAAACTGTTCGAAGGAGAAGGGTGGATGGTGTGTTCTTCCTGAACGTAAAAGAATGAATAGAAGTGTAATTCTATTTGTTAAAAAAAACCATAATTCAGTGTTTGACCGTTGAGTGACAGATCTATCACTCACGGCAAGTTCCATACCGGAAGCCAGTTTTATTTTGCGATTTAGTTCAGATCTTACTTTTTCTGTTGGAATAAAACGGCTTCGCGATTTTACAAGGCCAATTAATCAATAAATTAAACAGTGCATAATCCGTTAAAAATTATTACAGGCAACAACTGATAACCGGTGCTGAAGCCCTACATTTGTAGCCGATTTGGTTCCTGAAGTAATGAAAATTACGAGATGGGATTAAAAGGGAAGTCCGGTGTAAATCCGGCGCTATCCCCGTAGCTGTAAACTCCTTGATCAGTCCTTGATCAAAAACCCTGGTTTCTTCAGCCACTGTCCGCCTTACGGCGGATGGGAAGGCAACCAGGATAGGGGTAAGCCAGAAGACCTGCCAGATTAAATTAACAACATTCAGCTTTCGGGTGAAAGGCGTGAAATGTAATCGCAAGGGCGTTTATATTTCCATCTCTTTTTGTTACCGGAAGCAGTCACACAAACTTTTCTAATTCAATGAAAAAAGTTTTTATCGTAGTGGCTGCTGTCATATTTAGCAGCTCATTATCGGCACAACAGGACAGTGTCAAAATTTTGGACGAAGCAACAGTTACCGCAAACAAGTTTGAACAAAAACAAAGTACAACTGGTAAGGTAATTACAGTAATTACCAGAGACCAGCTGGACAAAAGCACCGGCAAAACCCTGTCTCAGGTACTGAATGAGCAGGCTGGTGTGGTTGTCAATGGTGCATTGAATAATTTGGGTAGCATCCAGACCGTCTTTACAAGGGGAGCATCTACTGGCCGTACCCTGATATTAATTGACGGAATACCAATGTATGATCCTACCATGATCTACAATGAAGGTGATCTGAATTTATTTTCGATAAATGAGATAGAACGCATTGAGGTTTGCAGAGGCGCCCAGTCTACTTTATATGGTAGTGATGCGGTTGCAGGAGTAATAAATATTATCACTATAAAGAAGGATATTAGCAAGGCATTCAATGTAAAAGCTTCCAGCAGTTACGGCAATAAAAACACTAGCCGCAATAATGTACAGTTCTTTGGAAAGGTTCATAAGTTGACGTATACGGCCCGCTTTGCCAAATTAAATACGAATGGATTTTCATCTGCGTATGACAGTACCCGGATCAGGAAATTCGATAATGATAAATATGACGGCAACAACACGGATGCCTCCCTGCAATACCAGGTTCTTCCTTCGTTATCCGTAAGGTCATTTGTTCAATACACAGATTACAGAGCAGATATTGATGCGGCCATATTTGCAGATGATAAGGATTATCGCATTCACAATACCACCTTTTC
>JAJKIP010000237.1 GCA_021154405.1 Segetibacter sp.
AATACCTTGATGTTTACGATGCGGCATTTGAATGGACCGGTCAGGAACCTGTGACGCATAAGAATAAGGATATTGCTTTTGCACCATCTGCTATTGGAGGGGCCACCATAACCCTTCTTCCAGCGAAATACCTTGAGGTGAGCCTTCTAAGTAAATACGTGAGCAAACAATACCTTGATAATACCCAGGATGAAAGCAGGAAATTAAAGGCTTTCTATACCCAGGATGCACGAATTGTTTATACCATACAGCGCAGGCTATTTAAAGAATGGAAAATCATTGCCCAGGCCAATAATGTTTTTGATCGCAAATATGAGCCAAATGGCTATACCTATCCCTATGTTTTCGACGGAAGTATAACGGCTGATAATTATTATTATCCGATGGCGGGAAGGAATTATATGCTGGGAGTGAATATAAAACTCTAATAAATTAACAAGGGGCCATATGGCCCCTTGTTAATTTATTAGAGTTTCTGTTGCCATGCAAGCATTCCGCCAGTCAGATTTTTTGTATTGGTAAATCCCATCATTTCAAGGATCATACAGGCTTGTCCGCTGCGGTTGCCACTGCGACAATAACAAATCACTTCCTCATCTTTTAAATTCTCGATCTCATCCACAGCCATCGCCTGGATATCACCCAATGGTAGCAATACTCCGCCGATATTGAATTCGGCATTCTCAAATGGTTCCCTAACATCAACCAGGTTCAGTTTTTCCCCGGCGTCCATTCTTTTTTTTACTTCTTCAACTGTAATATTTTCCATGCCTAAAATTAATGATTATTGTACTGGCGGAGGCATCACTGCGGCTGGTATGCTATCTGTTTCCGGCCTTTCCGTCTGCAGCCATACATCCATCAATTGCCCGGAGCTGATATAACGGAATTTACGATCCTCATCAAAGCGCTCAGGGCTTTGTTTCCAGATAAATCCATTACAGGTATCACTAACTCCTGGAGCAATGACCACACCGAAATCTATATTCATCTCATTAAGTATGGCCCGAGCCTCACAATAGGTTTTGCCAATGAGGGAGGGTACCGGGAATTTTTGACTACCGATACCATCAGCCAATACCAGATCGATCTTTGTACCCATTTGGATCCTGGTTCCCCCAGCGATCTGTTTCCCTTCATAATTCTGTTCCAGCACAGCATTCTTGGAGTAGAAAGGTTTGTATGAAATATTACCCACCTGCAAACCCGCATTTTTTAAAGCCATTTCAGCGCTGCGGTAACTATAACCCACCAGGTTCGGCATCTCAACCACCGGTGCTATGGCACGGTTGATGGTAAGGTAGACTGTCCGGTTCACCTTTACTACCTCATCTGCATCCGGTACCTGCTTGATCACCGTGAGCGGCCTGGTGGTATCTGTGTACACTGAATCCTGGATCACCACTTCAAATCCGGCTTTTTCCAGGAGTTCTGCTGCGGTAGCATACGATTTACCCAATACAGCAGGAACTGTTTTAGATTGATCATGATGAGTACACCAGTTCAGAGAAAAAATGAAAAAGATAAAGATGATGGCAGCCAGGGCAATACCAGTAACGAGATTTACCCAGAGCGGCCGATGAGTGATGAATTTAAACACTGAATAGATTTTGATCCGCCGCGGCGGATTAATTATTAATAGCTTCTTCGATCAGCTTGCTGTAAAATTCATTGAGACTCCATCCCATGGCTATTACCTGTTGGGGCACAATGCTGGCTTCACTCTGACCAGGGATGGTATTTACTTCGAGCATGTAGGGATTGCCAGATTCTTCATGATAGATGAAATCAATACGCACCACTCCCCTGCAATTAAAGATATCGTATATCTTTATAGATGCTTCTCTAATCTTGTTTGCAATACTCTCATCTACCTGAGCAGGTGTTATTTCAGAAGAAGCTCCTTCGTACTTGGCCTCATAATCAAAGAAATCTTTCTTGCTGATCACCTCGGTGATGGGAAGTGTAATAATATTGCCCCCAGCCTTGAAAACTCCAATGGTGAATTCCCGTCCGCTGATATATTCTTCAATCAATACCTGTGAGTCCTCTTTAAATGCTTTTTCGATAGCTGCTCCCAATTCATCTGACGACTCATTTACTTTCGACATCCCAATACTGGACCCTCCGTTATTGGGCTTTACAAAAAGTGGAAACCTCAGCTTTGCGGCTACTTCTTCCGGGCTCACGAAATTGCCTTTAATGAGGCAAACGGAATTGGCCACTGAGATACCAGCCATTTTAGCCACAGCAACAGTATATCGTTTATTGAAAGTAATGGCAGATGTTGCAGCATCACAACTGGTATAGGGAATCCTGAGAGTATCAAAGTAACCCTGCAATTTTCCGTCTTCTCCCGGCGTACCGTGCATGCCAATAAAGACGGCATCAAATTTCACTTTCTGGGAGTCCAGGTGAAGGGAAAAATCATTTTTATCTACCTCCACTTTGCGGCCATCGTTCATGAGGTAGAACCAGCCTTTGGGGTTGATATCGATCTTGTAAACGTTGAATTTCTTTCTGTCCAGGTGGGAGTCTATTGTAATGGCACTTTTATAGGATATGACTGCTTCGCCTGAAAAACCTCCGGTCACCAGAGCTATGTTTTTCTTCATGTATGGATATATAATGGTTTTGCGCTACAAATATTGAAGAAAATTCGGTTTAGCCGAAATTTTGGATGCTAAAAAACACTTATTTATCCGCAGAAGCCTAAATAATGGATGTTTTCTACATTCAATCTTTAAGCCAAGGCGGGTTTTATTGTGTTTTATGGCGCATTTCGCCCGCCAAAGCTTTAGCGTAAGTGTAGAGATTTTATTGTGCCAGTTGGGTAAAACCCGCCTTCGCTTATAGTTTATTAATGGAATTTGTCTTTTATTCAGGCTTCTGCGGGTGAAATAAGAAAGGTGAAGGCCGTTTCTCCTTCACCTTTTTACGACGGGAAATATCACCCGCCACTAATTTAGCAGGTAAGACTGCTTCATTAAGATCACTCGTAAGATAGACAAATTTTACACCCGTCAGCCCAATTAAGAGTGGAACTTATGCACACTCAGATATGCAGTTTTGCCTTCTTCTCCATCAGCTGATCTACTGTTTCCTGATACATTTCATCAGGCACACAACAATCAACCGGACAAACAGCGGCGCACTGGGGTTCTTCATGGAAGCCCTGGCATTCTGTACATTTATTAGGAGTGATATAATAGATGTCCGTTGCAAGTGGAGGGTTCTTCTGATCTGCATCCACAACAGATCCATCAAGCAGGGTAAATGATCCTTTTACGGAAGTACCATCAGCTATTGCCCATTCTACACCTCCTTCATAGATCGCGTTATTGGGGCATTCTGGTTCGCAGGCCCCGCAGTTAATACATTCTTCTGTGATTTTAATAGCCATAAACGTTATACAATTAATGGGTTGAGGTTACTTTTGCCCCCGATAGCTATCGGGGCTATCCGCCAAGTATCGGGAAATGATAAATATGCCGATACTTGCCAGGACTAATCTATAGAATAACCTCTAGTTTTTGGAATTGGTTAATCGGAACAAATTTACTATGTGAAAACTATCGAATGCCACAAATATCCCGATAGTTTTCGGAATTTATTAATTATTAGCTGATGAATTTACAACAGAGAATAGATTTACTGAGTCGTCTGGGCAAATATATTTTATCTGACAATCCTGCCTGGTTACAGGTCAAAGAAAAAGCATCCATAGAAAACAGCTGGTTCATACCCTCCTTTATCGAGCTGGCTGCTGAATCCATTGCCACTGAATTCCTGCAAAAAGAAATACTGGAAGATTGGACAAAAGGACTTTCTCTGACTCAGTCATCAAAAACAGTTGGTGTTGTAATGGCCGGGAATTTACCGATGGTAGGATTTCACGACTGGCTGGCGGTATTCATTTCCGGAAAGAAGGCAATGATTAAACTTTCATCTAAAGATGCCGTACTTATTCCACATCTGACACAAACAATGGCATCCTGGGACCCGGAAGTAAAAGAGTTGATAGGGTTTGCGGAGATGCTAAAAGGCTGTGATGCCTATATTGCCACCGGCAGCAATAATTCTGCGGGATATTTTACCTATTATTTTAGCAAATATCCCCACATTATCCGACGCAACCGGACTTCTGTGGGTATTTTGGATGGTCACGAAACCACGGCTGACCTTGAGAAACTTGCTGATGATATTTACCTCTATTTCGGCCGGGGGTGCAGAAATGTAACCAAGCTGTATCTGCCGCGTGGCTATGATTTTGTGCCCCTGCTCACTGTTTTCAGAAAATATAACTGGCTGGCAGACCATAACAAGTACAGGAATAATTATGACTACAACCTGGCCCTGCATGTCCTTAACAAGAAATTTTACATGACCAATGAATCCCTGCTGCTCGTCGAAGACCGGCATCTTTTCTCTCCCATCAGTCAGGTCAATTACCAGTATTATGACAAAATGGAGGACATTCTGCAAATTCTTCATGAAAATGAAGAACTACAATGTATTGTAGGCAGAAGATTCGTTCCATTTGGCCATTCCCAGCTACCTGGACTTACCGACTATGCCGATGGGGTGAACACCCTGGAATTCCTGCAGGCACTATAGGTACAATCCACTATTTGAGCCCCTATCTCCTTCAGTTACAGGTAAAAACTGGACAGCGGTTGAAAACGGGCATTCCATTTTTCATTTTTCTTTAATAAATTTGTATTGAAGTACGAAGACCTTAGTAAACGAATTGTTAAACAATATGAACGGGTAGGAACTCCTTATGACAGTTTGTTACTTTGTAGTGCTAAGGCATAAATTTTGAAACTACTGATGGTGTAAGTCATCAAAAACATTAAAATACGTCACGAATATGAAATGGAAACAACTATTGCTGATCGTCGCTGTTAGCGCCTCATCAGCTGTTGGCAGCGTATGGACCTATGGAAAATTAACACACAAGAATGATTCCTTTGTCCACCAGACTTCCGACACTAAGCTCCCTGCCAATTACGCAGGATTTTTCGACAATGTGGCCACAACTGGATCTGGCGAACCAGTAGATTTTACAAAGGCCGCCAATGCATCTGTACCGGCTGTAGTACATATCAAAACAAAGATACCTGCCCGTAAGATCAGTAATGAACTTCCCCGCAGTCGTAGTAATGGAGGAATGGAAGACCTGTTTGACCAGTTCTTCAATTTTGGTCCACAGGTTCAACCCGAACAGAGAGCATCGGGTAGTGGTGTAATCATCAGTGATGATGGATATATCGTTACCAATAACCACGTTATTTCCGATGGTGGAAATGGTGTGGCTGATGAAATCACCGTTACACTTAATGAAAACAAAAAAACTTTCAAGGCTAAAGTAATTGGCCGTGATCCGGACAGTGACATTGCAGTATTGAAAGTTGATGGTACTCATTTACCTTATATGGTATATGGTAACTCAGATAATGTAAATCTTGGTCAATGGGTGATGGCCGTAGGGTATCCACTTACGTTGGAAGCAACCGTAACAGCTGGTATTGTGAGTGCCAAGGGACGCACAATCGGTATCAATGGCCGTCAGAGCAAATCTCCAATTGAGTCATTCATTCAAACGGATGCAGCCGTTAACCAGGGAAATAGCGGTGGTGCGTTGATTAATACAGATGGACAACTGATCGGTATTAATTCTGCCATCCTGGCTCCAAGTGGAACTTATGCCGGTTATTCTTTCGCTATTCCCGTGAATATCGTTAAGAAGATCGTGAATGACCTGATCGAATATGGTGGCGTGAAACGCGGTTACCTGGGTATTCAATACTCACCTAATGATAATGAAGGCTGGTTAAAAAGAGCGGGTATTAAAGATGGCGTAGGTGTATATGCACAGGACGTTCCATCTGATGGTGCAGCTTACAAGGCCGGTCTGAAAAAAGGTGATGTGATCACAAGAGTAAATAATGTACAGGTAACAACAGGTCTGGAAATGAGTGGCCAGATTGCCAGCTACAAACCCGGAGATAAGGTAAAGATCACCTACCTGCGTGGGGGAAAAGAATATACAGCAGATGTATTCCTGAAAGACAAGATCAGCGAAATAACAACCAGTACTGCTGACCTGATTGGAGACAGGCTGGGTGTTGACCTTGAAAATCTTACCAAGGAAAAAGCTACCAAATATAATGTTGAAGGCGGAGTGGTAGTGAAGAAGATTAAAGAAGGACCTTTGAGCAAAACACGTATGGAAGAAGGTTTTATTATCACTACTGTAAATGGAAGTG
This sequence comes from Segetibacter sp., assembly GCA_021154405.1. Classification (GTDB taxonomy): domain Bacteria; phylum Bacteroidota; class Bacteroidia; order Chitinophagales; family Chitinophagaceae; genus JAJKIP01. The sequence continues at coordinate 6,273 of JAJKIP010000237.1, forward strand.
ATATTAAAAACACTGAAGAGTTAGGCCAGGCACTTGGTTCCGGTTATGGTAAAGTAAAACTGGAAGGTATCTATCCTGGATATAATGGAGTATATACTTACACCATTGACCTGGGAGATGAGAGCGATAATTAATTAAGATAGTCTTAGTATTATTGAACCCTTCTCCGCCGGTGGCGGAGGAGGGTTTTTTATTTCTCAAACAACAGGTAGTCCCACGCAGTCATTTCAAAGGATCTTTGACTGGAGAAATCATGCGTTGATCCCGTGAATACATTTTTAAATTCTCCACTCACTTCTTCATCAGTTATGGCAACGGTAATTTTAGGTGTATAACCGAGATTCAATACTACCAATACTTCCCTTATACCCTGTCGACGAAGAAAAATAAAAACGTGGGCATCATCAGTTGATCTAATACGAAATGTATGAACTGTTGGATCTCCCCCACGGAGGGCTGGATGTTGCGCATGGAGACTTAATAAGGTCTTATAGAAATTATGGAGTTCATATTGGCCATTCCACGGAATAACGTCCTTTTCAAAAAATTCCAGGCGCTTGGCCAGCATCGGCATTTCCTGTCCGTTATAAATCAATGGAACTCCATCCCATGTACAACTGAATACTGCCAGGGCTTTTGCCATATTGCCGTATTTCTCATATTCTGTACCATTCCAGGTATTCTCATCATGGTTGGTAGTGAACCACGCTCTCATACTGGCACCCTGTATTGCACTATATTGTGCCAATAACGATTCAAGGACAACGAGTGGCAAATGATTCTGATAGAATTCCTGAGTTTTATGCATCCATTTCCAGGAATAGCTGGCATCAAAAACACGGCCCCATTCCGGACTTTCCAGTTCATCAAATTCACCAAGCCAGAACAATGGCTTAACTGCATCAACAATTGGTCTCGCTTCCTTCCAGAAATCGACCTGTACCCATGAAGCAAGATCACAGCGATATCCATCAATATCACATTCCTGCACCCAATAGATCATGGCATCGATCATGGCCTTGCGAAGAGCAGGGTTATCATAGTCAAGTTCAATGATATCATCCATGCCACTGGCTGTTTTGAAATCACCGGTAACAGTGTCTTTCTTAAAGTAGTCGGGATTGGATTTTGTCCATACATGATCCCATCCTGTATGATTGGCGACCCAATCAATAATAACTTTAAATCCCAGGTTATGCGCTTCATTTACCAGCGTTTTGAAGTCATGCAGTGTACCGAATTCAGGATTGATCGTAAGGTAATCAGAGCAGGCATATGGACTACCCAGGCTACCCTTCCTGTTTTTGGCTGCAATGGGAGTAATGGGCATGAACCAGAGGGTTTGTATACCCATGTCTTTTAATCGGGGCATGGCGCTGCAAAATGCTGCAAAACTACCTTCCTGGGTATATTGCCTGATATTCACTTCATAGATATTGGTTGTGTGAGCCCACGGTAAAGGAGAAAAATTCGCCATTCAAAAACCAGTTTACTTTCAATCTAAAACCAAGCGCGAAAGTCGGACAAAATCTCAAATATACCTATCGTATCTTTGCCGTCATGAAGTCGTTTGACGTTCCCATTATTTACAGAAGCCCCCTCATCACCGCCATCAAAAAGAAGAGAAAGGAATGGGACAAACTGAAAAAAGACTTTACTCCCACCCTGCTTGATTTTGGCCCTCTTCACATTTACCTGGCAAGGCATTTTGGCTTCTGCTATGGCGTGGAAAATGCTATTGAAATAGCATTCCGCACTGTAGAAGAAAATCCGGGCAAGAGAATTTTCCTGTTAAGTGAAATGATCCATAATCCACAGGTGAATGCAGACCTGCGGGCACA
>JAJKIP010000238.1 GCA_021154405.1 Segetibacter sp.
GAATTGTTTGAAGCACGTAACCCAAGCAATCCTGCTGTGGTATCTGAAATTGACGGTGTTGTACAGATGGGTTCAATCAAACGTGGTAACCGTGAGATCATCATTGAAGCAAAAGATGGCGTTCAGAAGAAATACCTGGTTCCGCTGACAAGACAGATCCTTGCACAGGATGGTGACTTTATAAAAGCAGGTTCACCGATGTCTGATGGTCAGATCTCTCCACAGGATATCCTTTCCATTCAGGGACCGTTTGCCGTACAGCAGTACGTTGTGAACGAGATCCAGGAAGTATATCGTTTGCAGGGTGTGAAGATCAATGATAAGCACATTGAGGTTATTGTGCGCCAGATGATGCGTAAAGTAGTAATTGTTGATCCAGGTGATACCAAGTTCCTTGAAGATGATTCAGTAGATAAATTTGAGTTTGTTGAGGAGAATGATTTCATCTATGACAAGAAAGTGGTTACTGAAGCCGGAGAATCTGCCAAGCTGCGTCCGGGCCAGATCATCAGCCTGCGTGAAGTAAGAGAAGAGAATTCAGTACTTCGCCGGAACGATAAGAAACTGGTTGAATACCGCGATGCTACACCTGCAACCTCGGCACCAACCCTTCTGGGTATTACCAAGGCTTCACTGGGAGTACAAAGCTGGATCTCGGCTGCTTCCTTCCAGGAAACAACCAAGGTGTTGTCCTCTGCGGCCATACACGGTAAAACAGACGAAATGCTGGGTCTGAAGGAGAATGTGATCACAGGCCATCCGATACCGGCTGGTACTGGTTTACGTGAGTTCGAGAACATGATCGTAGGTAGCAAGGAAGAATATGAACTGCTGCAGACCACGCGTGAGGCAATGGCATTTGACGAGGAGGAATAAGCTAATCATTTTGATATTATAAGCCCGATCCCGATAGTTATCGGAACGGGGGTGAAGCAGGGAGAACACAAATCCCTGCTTTTTTCATTAAGTTTTGGAAAAGGCGGCATGTGGCGCAATGAGTTAAGGCTTTCATAAAGTGGGATGAATGATTATATTTGCCCGCCTGTTCATGAGTAATTTTGCTAAAAAGCCGCTGCATAAATTAAAATTTTACACTGAATGAAAAATGGGTTACTGGCCTGGAACCTGGTGCTAACGATAATTGCGGGGTACCTGTTAATTAGTCATTTCTCCAGAAAGAATGAAAAGGTTGATTCCGTTAACAAGGTTTCACCCAGAGACCATTCTGCAGACTCTTCTTCCTTTCGCATAGCCTATTTTGAAATGGATTCCATTGAAAGTAATCTTGACATGGTAAAAGCTGTGAAAGCAGAGATTGCCAAAAAGGATGAGGAATACAATTATGGCCTGGGCCAGCTGGATTATACCTATCAGAAAAGACTTCAGGAATACCAGGCTAAATCTTCTACCATGACGCAGGCGGATTATGAAAAAGCGCAGGCAGATGTGCGACAACTGGAGCAGTCATTGAAAGGCCAAAAGCAGGAGCTGGATCAGAAATACCAGGCTTTTGTAATGCAACGTAACCTTAGCGTCAAGAAGAAAATAGAAGACTTCCTTGCCAGGTATAATAAAGATGGCAAATACTCGTATATCGTGGCTTATGAACAGGGATTGTTCTATTATAAAGACACTTCCTACAATATCACAAATGATGTGATCCGGGGACTCAACCTCGAGTATAAGAACGAGAAGAAATAAATAATCTTTCTTTTTTCCATTTTTTACCATTTTCTTTTCCCTTCTTGCTCTGCTTCCCGATAGCCATCAGGGCACTCTAGCTATTATGGACTGAATTACTTATCTTGACAAATCAACCTGTCACGAAACCCAATAAGTATGTCTGAACAGCATGCAACCTCCTTTAAGCCAAGTTTAGGATTATTTGATGGCACCATGATCGTAGCCGGTTCCATGATAGGATCCGGAATTTTCATTGTGAGTGCTGACATAACCCGGAATGTGGGAAGTGCAGGCTGGCTCGTATTTGTATGGGTGATCACCGGTTTTATGACATTGACGGCGGCGCTCAGCTATGGTGAATTAAGTGGCATGTTCCCAAAAGCCGGCGGTCAGTATGTTTATCTAAAGGAAGCCTATAATCCCCTGGTAGGCTTTTTATACGGCTGGAGCTTTTTTGCCGTGATACAAACGGCTACCATTGCTGCTGTGGGTGTGGCATTCTCCAAATTCCTCGCTTACCTGGTTCCTGAATTGGGTAATACTTATTTTCTTTTTGACGCCGGTATCACAAAGATCTACTCGGGGCAGCTGGTATCCATTATTATCATTTGCATACTTACCTATATTAATTCAAGGGGTGTAAAGGAAGGAAAGTTCATTCAGACAATATTTACTTCTGCCAAACTACTGGCGCTATTTGGATTAATTGTATTTGGATTTCTTCTGGTGAAACAAAGTTTTTGGGCGGAGAACTGGCAGACTGGTTTTACTGCTCAACAGGATCTAGGCACAGCAGACGGAACTCCAACTGGATGGAAAGGAATTGGAGGTGCGGCGCTGATGGGAGCAATTGCTTCTGCCATGGTAGGATCCATCTTCAGTAGTGATTCCTGGAACAACGTAACTTTTGTTGCCGGCGAAATGAAGAACCCAAAGCGTAATATCGGTTTAAGTCTTTTCCTCGGCACATTCATCGTTACCATCATTTATGTTTGCGCAAACCTGATGTACCTGAATGTAATGCCGCTTCAAAGTCTTGCATTTCCTGCAGATGACAGAGTAGCGGTGGAAGCTGCTCACCGTATGTTCCCCTCTGTGGGAACCTATGTGATAGCCGTATTGATCATGATATCCACCTTCGGATGTAATAATGGATTGATCCTTGCAGGCGCCCGTGTGTATTATACAATGGCTAAAGATGGTTTGTTCTTTAAGTCAGTGGGAATATTGAACAGGGCAGCTGTTCCGCAGGTAGCGTTATGGATTCAGTGCCTGGTAGCAAGTCTCTGGTGCCTGAGTGGCAAATATGGTCAACTGCTGGATATGATCTCGTTTGTAGTTGTGCTCTTCTATATGCTTACCATTGCTGGCATATTCATTCTTCGCAGGAAAAGACCCGATGCAGAACGGCCATATAAGGCTTTTGGTTACCCCGTGCTTCCCATTATTTATATTTTGATGGGCATTGCTTTCTGTATTCTCCTGATTATTTATAAACCTCAATTTACCTGGCCAGGATTTATTATTGTGTTGCTGGGTGTACCACTTTATTACATAGCAATTTCAAGGAAGAAGCAGGTTAGTTAGTTAGTTAAGACCTAAAAAACCGGAGTAACGGTATAGCCTTCTTTTCTCAGGAGACTGATTATGCCAAAATGCCCTCCCAGGTGTGCACAGCCAAATGCAAAAAAGCTGGGTCCTTCTTTCATGGCTGTTTCTATTCGAGGTAACCAAAGCTTATTGCGGCCGTCAAGGTATTTGTCCTTGAAAGAAGATTGATCTCCGCCTGGAGTATACGCAGCCTGTTTGTAAAGCCAATTGATGTCTTTGTTTTTGTACATAGTAATATGTTTCCTGTATTCAGGCTTATGAAATTTATCATAGTCAATATAATTGCAGATCCATCTGCGATCTGGTGCGATATCTGTGTCCTTTGGCATCGACTTTTTTAATTCTGATAAAGACTCAAGTCCCCTAATATCCAAATTGAATTTTTTTGCGAGATTATAAAGGCTGTCGTCATAAGAAATAATCCTACAACCCTGGCTTGCATTTTTCAATAGTTTTCCAAATTCAACCGTATTCATAGAGTCGAGCCTCCTTTCATTCAAAGGGCCATAATATTTTTCAAGTATTTTCTTTGCCTTTTTGAAACACCTGTCGCCGATCATTTCTTTTACCCCATTTTGGGTTTGACCTTCCACAAATCCAGAATCTTCTGCCTGTTTCCATGCAAGAGTTTCAATGAAAAAAATCCGGGCGGATTGTAATTTTTGGAGTAGTGCTGGTGATAAAACAACATCATTTTCGCACGATGAATGCGTGGTTCCATAAATATAGGATGGGGTAGTTAATGAAGGTCCGGTTACTTCCCACAAAAATGTGTTTTCAAGCACAGGGTCTTGTACATCCTGGCTGTTAACTTCCAGTTTGATTATAAAAAGGCATAAGGTCAGCAGACTTATTTTCATAAAATGGTTTGCAACTTTCAAACAAAAACAGGTTTGTATTAGCTGCTATTTAAGGTTTCGGTATAAAACTTGGAAACTGTTTCAAGGCAAAATAGCTATTTTGGAGGAAGAATTATAACGAGATCCTTATGTCGAAATACACATTGGTAATCCACGGAGGTGCAGGAACCATTCTCAAAGAAGATATGACGCCTGAGGTAGAGGCAGCCTATATGGCCGGTCTGGAATCTGGCCTTACCGCAGGTTATGCCGTGCTCCAGGAGGGCGGTACAGCCACAAATGCAGTTAAGGCTGCACTGGTAGTGCTTGAAGACAATATGCTTTTCAATGCAGGCAGGGGCTCTGTATTCACCAAAAAAGGTGTTCAGGAAATGGATGCGGCCATTATGGATGGAGCTACCCTGAATGCAGGTTCAGTGGCCAGCGTACGCAATGTTCGTAATCCCATAGAACTGGCCATGGAAGTGATGAAGAACAGTAATCACGTATTCCTGAGTGGTAAGGGTGCCATGGATTATGCTATTAAACAGGGGATTAAACTGGAGCCTGATGAATACTTTTTCAGCCAGTTCCGATATGACCAATGGAAGATGATCCGTGATTCTGATACTTATTCATTGGACCATACGCACCAGCAGATTGAAGAGCTCATGAGGGACAAAAAATTCGGTACTGTTGGTGCTGTTGCCTGTGATCAGGACGGCAATATTGCAGCAGCTACAAGTACCGGTGGTATGACAAATAAGAAGTATGGCAGAATAGGTGACAGCCCGCTGATAGGAGCCGGAACTTACGCAAATAATAAAACCTGTGCCATAAGCTGTACCGGCCATGGCGAGCCTTTTATCCGTGCCGTAGCTGCTTA
>JAJKIP010000239.1 GCA_021154405.1 Segetibacter sp.
CCGGCAGTGGAAGCAGCGCCTTTTGTATTATTCATGAATTTTCCACGCTGCTGCGGTTTGCCGCTTACAAAATATACAGGACGTTCATACCCTTTTCCATAAAAACTGTCTTCCTTTGGAATCCTCATGCCCATGTGATCACGGTCATCGGCAATCTGGTTGAACATGACATTTTTTGAAGGAAACATTTTCAATAGCCAATCGAGCCCCCACTTCGCTTCGTCTACCACATCAGGAATTCCATTTTTCCCCTCCAAACCGTTCCCCTGTTTCTCATCACTGAATGAACCGGGAAAATCACGCCAGGCCGCCAATAAATGCCAGGTGGCGTTGGCTGATGTTGAGCTGTATTGTAAATAATCACTTGCGTCATGCCAGCCACCACTTACATCCACATGGGTACTATCCGGCATCGGTCCATACAAGGTATATCCATCATGGGTATGACAACTATCTTTCAAATAAGGATTGAAACCGCTTCGTTGCTGCCTCATATAACGAAGGCAAAAATCAGCAGCGCCTTTGTAAACATCATTTCCAATTTCAAACACGGGTGATTTTACTCCTCCGGCCTGCAGATAATATTTTCCGGCGGTTTTAAACGTTGAAAAATCCAGCCGATACGTTTGCTTAAATGGTCCATAAGAGCCGAAGGCTTTCCCCGTAGAACCCGAATACGCGATCTTATTGGATGAGGCATTAATTAATTGAAATGTTTTGACGGAAACACTATCCTTGCTGCACCAAACGGCCACTTTATTTCCCAAAGGCGTATAACCGAGCTGGTTGATGCGTATCCATGCAGTGTTGTCATTTGGATTTCCGGGAAAGTTCAATAAAATAGCAAATAGCAGCGCGCCCATAGAGCAATTATCTTTAATTTTAAAGCTATCATTCACGCACGAAATCTTATAACTAATGAAATTAAGGTTTTCTCAACGGTTATTGTTCGCATGCCAGTTAGTGCTGCTTTTTCTCATGCTGAGTAATTCATATGAAAGTAAAGCGCAAAAAACAGAACTGAAAAGGTTCCTGTATGTTGCAACGCCGGGCATTCGCGATTACCTAGGGTTTGGAGGCCATGGTATACTTGTTTTTGATATAAATAACAATCATCGCTTCGTTAAAAGAATCCCGACAGGAGGATTACACCCTGATGGAACTCCCTCCAATGTAAAAGGTATTGCTGTGAGTGTATCACTTAACAGCATTTATGTAAGCACCCTTGAAGGACTTCAGCGGATCGATTTAGCTACCGATAAAATAGTTTGGGAGAAAGCATTTGAAGGAGGCTGCGACCGAATGGCTATATCTCCAGATGGGAAAACCATGTATCTGCCTGCACTGGAAAAAGATTTCTGGAATGTGGTTGATTGTGAAACCGGTAATATTATCAAGAAAATTCCGGCGGTGAAAAGGTCGCATAATACAATATATGCCATGTCGGGAAAACGAGTTTACATGGGTGATATTGGTTCCCCCATATTAATGGTAGCAGATCCTGCAAAGCATGAGATTGTTGAAAGGGTTGGCCCTTTTAAAAATTTCATCCGGCCATTTACGATCAATGGTGCTGAATCTCTTGTTTATGTCACTGTAGATAGTCTCCTGGGTTTTGAAGTCGGTGATCTAAAAACCGGTAAAGTACTCGATCATATTGAGGTAGAGGGCTGGAATATGGGTCCGGTAAGAAGACATGGAAATCCAAGTCACGGTATCGGCCTTACACCTGATGAAAAGGAATTATGGGTAGCCGATGGATTTAATATGCGGTTACATATTTTCAGCGCCGTAAAACCATATCAGCAATTAACCACTATTCCTTTGCAGGACATGCCCGGGTGGGTAACATTTAGCCTTGATGGAAAGTATGCATACCCCTCAAGCGGAGAAGTGATAGATGTAAAAACCCGTAAGATCCTGTTAACCCTGCAGGATGAACATCATAATAGTGTAGCAAGTGAGAAAATGATGGAATTGCAAATGCAGGGCAATAAGGTCGTCAGGGTTGCTGATCAATTTGGGATTGGCCGGGTAACGAATAAATAAAGGCCATTCGCCTGGCGGCGAACAGCCTTTCTGCTGCTTATATACCTCATCAATACTGTTTCTATTTTATCATGGTTTATCCCACCATACCCTTCCGGTCATATTATCTCCACCGGGAACTGCATCATGCGCAGTTTTATAATTCGTTGGATTGGTATTCGATTCAGCCAGGGGATAAGGAAATCTGCGCGGAATAGTTCCATTGGTTGCATTACCTGGGTAAACAACCGGCGTAAGGGCTGGCAACGCCGTACGTCTCCAGTTACTCCATCCTTCATAAAAATCAAACATCGTGGCAGTATGCACGAAATACTGAGTATTGATCTGAGTTAGCCCTGTGGCTGGAACATAGGGATGTGCCAGCAGGAACGCATCTGCTGTAGCGTCACTGATAACTGCTGCAGGATCATAAGGCCCCATAAAAGTGATAGCGGCTTTTACACCACTGTTATAATAAGTAGCAGCTGGCGAAGCGCCAGGTATTGTCCATCTTGCTGCGGCATCAGCCAGTAGTAATTGGGACTCCGCATAGGTAAGAATAAATGTTGGGGCATCCAGCTTGGTAAAATAACTGCTGGGCTTGGAATAATTGGCTACGCCTGTATAACCCGGCGCTGACGAAATATCTCTTCCTGCCACACCACTAAGATCATAGCCATTAGGCATTCCTTTTTGATTGGCGGCTGTTTTGTCGCCAGAAGCGCCTACCTGACCGATAACGCCAAGACGTGGATCAGCATCTCCCTTCAAAATATTGATAAGTGTTGCGGACCATTTTACATAATCCGCTTCAGGCTGACCGAGTAAAACCTGGAAGTTTCGGTTCACAGTTGGACGTCCGCCAGTAGGATCATGCTTCAGAAAAGCATTGTCGCCATTGCTTTGCATCGTCTTTCCGATACATTTCGCAACAGTAGCCTGTGCTGTAGCAGCATCTACTTTGGACAAGCGCATGGCAGCTCTTAAAAGAAGGGTATATCCAAACCGTCTCCATTTTTCTATCTGATCGGGCTGGCCGCCATAAAATGCATCGCCTGTTGGTTTATCTGCGTTGGCATCTAATTTTACAGAAGCGTCTTCGATCTCCTTTAAAATATCGGCATATATCTCCTGCTGTTTATCATAGGCAGGAAAATAAACTCCACTATAATATCCTAAACCTGCATTCTTGTAAGGAATATCGCCATAGAGATCTGTAATACGCTGTAATATCATGGCGCGCATGATCCGGGCTATCTGGTACAGATTCTTATACTTCGCATTCCCTTCCGTCAATTTTACCAGGTCTGCTATCGGTTTCACCTGTTCAGGATAAGCCACCTGCCAGTAAGCTGCAGTATAATTTGCGTTCAGGATGTATTTATCACCTGCCCAATACCCAATAACAGTGGACAATTGTTGCATCAATGTAGAAGAATAGATCAGGTTGCCTCTCCATGTTTCATAACTAAAATCAAAGCTGCCTGTGTATGCCAGCTGAGCCGATGTCAACAAATAATTGGGCTCGAAATTAGTTGGATTGTATGCAGTAGGATCTGTATTCAGCTTATCAAACTTCTTTGTACAACTACTATATAAAAACAGGATAATGACACCCAGCCCGATCGATTTTATAAAGCTATTTTTCATTGCAGTATAATTAATGAGGTGATTTAAAATTTCAGGTTAAGGTTCAGACCATAGCTCCTGGTGGGAGGTACGCCACCCAGTTCAAGACCTTGTGTATACCCTGCATAACTCGCTTCCGGATCAATATTATCAGTCTTCTTCATAATGATGAACAGGTTACGTCCTACCAGGCTGAGTGTAGCGCCTTTGAAAACACTATGGAACAGTTTGGGAGGAAGATTATATCCTATCGTCAATTGACGGAATTTGATGAAGCTCGCATCATATATGAAAAGCTTTGACACATTGGAGGCAAGCGTTGTATAGTACGCCATTGAATTGGTGCTTGCACCAAAAGTCTTTTCTCTGTCCACCAATGTATTCTTGTGCAGGCCGAAGAAATACCCGTAGAAGTCTGTAGCGGAAAATACCTTTCCACCAAACTTGCCATCAATAAGGAAACTTAAATTAAAGTTTCCGTAGTTAAATTCATTGTTCCATCCTGCTGTGAATTTGCTATAGGCAGAGCCCCATGGTTTAAGGTCACCCTGTACTGGTATCCCATCAGCCCCGACAACTATTTTTCCGGCAGCATCATATTTATAGTCGAAGCCCATTACCTGGTTGGCAGCCTTTCCAACAATATGGCGGGTAAAGCCAACTCCAGGGCGTGCAGTACCAACAGCCAGTTCAGCCTGTCCTTCAGTAAGTGAGATAACTTTATTATTGTTGACAGAGCCGTTAAAGGAACTGGTCCAGTTCAGCGTAGCACCTGAAAGAATTTTACCCGTCAGCAAAAGTTCCACTCCCTTATTCTGAAGCTCACCAATATTCAATATTACACCTGTATATCCTGAAGTATTGGAGGCAGGAGATTCAAATATTTCATTTTTTGATTTCTTGCTATACCAGGCCAGATCCAATCCAATGCGACTGTTAAACATACGCAACTCCGTTCCCACCTCGATTTCACTGGCACTTGAAGGTTTGAGCTTGCTATTGGGAATGGAAGGATTGGTAATATTACCCAGCGGCAAACCATTCAGCTGTTGGGGAAATAATCCATAATTCAGTAAGGTCTTGTACGGTTGAGTTCCACCGCCCACATTGGCCCAGCCAATCCGTAGCTTGCCGAAGTTCAACCAGGGCAGGCTAACAAAATCATTGAACAGGAAAGATCCATTGAGTGATGGATAAAACACATCCAGCTTGTTGGAAGGCGCCAGAGTGGAGAACCAGTCATTACGGCCAGAAGCATTGAGAAACAGGTATCCTTTGTAATTCAGCTCAATTGTTCCGTAAACAGATTGTACTTCCTGGCGGAAATCTGTATAATCTATTGTTTTATTCTTGGCATTGAGGATCGTATAAACATAGGGTACTGCAAAGTCGGTACCACCTTCCACCGTTCCCTCAGACCTTGCCTTCATTACATTGGCTCCCGCATTCACCGAAACACTAAAGTCAGGATTTACTTTAAACGACTTTCCAACCAATACATCTGCATTCAACTCAGATACTCTGTTGAATTGTTCTGTGATGTTACGAAAGGCCTGGGCATAATATCCTGTACCGTTTGGTATAACTCCAGTGAACCTGTCATAATAATAGTCTCTGCCGATCCGCCCCTGTATAAAGAGGCCATTGTCTAAAGTATAGCGGATGCTGGTTGAAGCGATCAGTCGATTGCGCCTGGTATTGTTAATGAATTTACTGGTAGCAAAATAGGGATTGGTAGCATAATTATTATTGGTGAATAATAACTCATCGCCATTCGGTTTTGTTCCCGGTTTTAATGTATTTACATTAAGACTGGTTGGGAGAAACATTACCTGGAAATTGGCATTTCCCGCTCCATCGGCCAGTATCGGGCGATTCTTTGCTTTATCAATAACATAATTCGCTCTTATATCAATCGTCAGCCTTTTGGTAACATTGAAATTGGAAGAGAAGTTAAAACTGTTCCTGTCCAGGCCCGAATTAGGCAACACGGAATTATTCATGAGATTGCTAACAGAGAACCGTACATTACCACCATCAAAAGCTTTACCAAAGGAAACGGTATTGGTAAGCGTGCTGCCAGTGCGGTAAAATCTATCGATATTCCCTTTTTGCGCTGAATAAGGACGAGTCACCCCGTCAAATTGAACAACATTGCTACCATCCAGTCTGGCTCCCCAGCTTGAATTACCGGCATCATAAGCAGCAGCAGCAGTTGTTGGTTTCAATCCATTGGCACCGTTACCATATACATATTGCCAGTCGGTCACATCAATCACCTGGTCCAGCACTGCATTAGAATTAAATTCGAGTGTTCCTTTGCCGCTTCCATTCTTGGTAGTAATAAGAATAACACCTGCTTTTGCTCTAGATCCATACAGGGCAGATGCAGCAGCACCTTTCAATACAGAAATTGTTTCAATATCATCAGGATTGATATTCTGGATACCATCACCATAATCAACTGAATTATAATACTGACCCTTGGTATTATCCAGGTTATTGCCCATGTTGAGGTCATTATTCATTGGCACTCCGTTAATGACATAGAGCGGTTGATTCTGTCCTGACAGGCTGGATACGCCACGTATGATAACACTGGTAGAAGAACCCGGACCTCCTGATACAGAACTGACATTTACGCCTGCTACTTTCCCTACCAATGAGTTTGCCACGTTGACCTCCCTCGCCTGTGTTAATTCATTACCCTTTACTTCGGTAACGGAATAACCCAAAGCTTTCTTTTCCTTTTTAATTCCCAGCGCGGTAACCACCACTTCAGTTAATTGCTGATCGGCGGCATTTAGGGAAATGGCAATATTGTTTGAATTCCCTATGGTGATTTCTTTCTTCTCGTAACCTACATAGGAAATAACCAATACATCTCCTTTACTGGCATCAATGGAAAATTCACCTCTTGTATTGGTTGCAGTACCCTTGTTTGATCCCTTTACGGTAATGCTGACGCCAGATAACGGATCACCTTTGCTATCTGTTATCCTGCCGCTTATCTCTTCAAATGCCTTCTCTTCTTCCTGTTTTTTTATACCTGTACTTTCGAAATTTACCTGTTGCAGATCTTTGGCATTTCTGAATTTTTCTTTGTCATTCAGTATGACAAAAGTGTTCTCTGAAACTTTCTTGTATTTCAGTCCTGTATTTTTTAGAACTGCATCCAGTATCTTTTCAATCGACTGCGCTTCATCAATCACAGGATTCACCAATTTCTGACTAAGGCCCTCTTCTGAAAAAAGAAAATAAACGCCTCTTTTTTTGTTGAGTTCTTTCAATACAGTGAACAGGGTCTTTTGATCATTGGTATCTTCTCCCCGATTATTTGACCAGGCCGTTGCTTTACCTTTTGTATCGCCGTAAGCAATCGCATTTTGGGCCGGACTGCCAATACTACAGATTAGCAGGGCACCGATCATACAACTTCTCAGTGAATAAAAAGTCTTTGGGTATCTCATAATGCAGTTATTTTAGTAATGTTAAGGCTTGGATATAGAGATCTCGTTGTCTTTACGAGTAATCCTGAAATCATTGGTAGCTTCCAGCGAACGAAGTAATACATCCAGGTTATCATTTGGAAGGATACCATTGATTGGTTTCATATCAAGCGATCTGTCGGTTATAATAACATTTACACCGTAATGCTCATGAATGATGCGGGCAGCTTCCTGCATAGGTGTATTATCAAATATCAGTTTGCTTTCTTTCCAGGCAAGAATGCACTCCTGATTTACTTTCTTTTTTTCCAGGCTGCTGTTATTGATCTCTACGAAATCTCCGGGAACCATTTTGGTTTCTCTTCCATCTGCTGTATGAATAGTAACGCTTCCTTCGGTGAGCAAAACACTGGTCTTATTATCCCTGGTCCATACGTTAAATTGAGTACCTGTTACTATTACATCCAGTTCATTTGTATGAACAATAAACCGTTTTTTGTTTGCCATCTTCTTTACATGAAAAAAGGCTTCTCCATTGAGCCATACTTCGCGGTCTTTATCACCTTCCCAGCTTTCACTCAGCTTGGCCGTGCTATTTGCATTCAGCATCATGGTAGAACCATCGGGTAGCTGTTTGGTAGCTATCTCACCATATTGGGTGCCCAATGAAGGGTGAGAGGTTGAGGTTTTCAGGAAAATTGCCCCGGATGCAATCAGCAAAACCGCTGCAGCAGCGCTTAGCCACCACTTCCTGCGTGTCATGAACCGCAGCTTACTACCGCCTTCTTCCTCAAGGCGCTGGGTAAGTTTTTCAAAAGCCTCGGCTGTTTGACCTTCCGGAATGTGGGCTTCGTTCACTTTTAATTCCTTCATCCATTGGGTTGCCTGTTTAACAAGCTCCAATTGTCCGGGATTGGCTTCCATCCATTTTTCCCAGTTTTCCACCTGAATAGGGTTCTGGCGGGAAAACCAGCCCTGGAATGTCTCATCCGCAATAATCTCCTCGACATTCTGAAAGTTCTTGACCATAAATCAGATTTGATATTTAATTGATAAGTGCCCCTCACTTAATTTTTGTAATGCTTCTTTCGAAACTTTTTTATCTTCAGTAAGGATTTGATTGCGAAATATAAGGAAGGGGCCTTAAATATTGCCTGTCGTCTGCTTCGAAAACTGCTTATTGAAACCTGGCGATGCTGATATAATGCTTTGGACCTCCCTCAAAAAGGGAGATCGTGATGCTTTGGGTAAACTATTTTCAGTCTACTACCCTTTGCTTATAAAATACGGAACCAAATTATGCCCGGATCATGAATTGCTGGAGGACTGCATTCAGGATCTTTTTGCTGATATATGGCAGAGTAAGGCGGGCCAGGAAGTAGAATCGGTAAAAGCCTATTTAATGAAGGCCCTGAAATATAAGATATTCAGGAAGCAGCGTAGCCGGTTGCTGAAAAACCTTAATACCGAATTACCCGATGAAATGACCTTCGAGATCAGTCCTGAAACTTTCCTGGTTGAACAGCAGGAGAATAAAGACAGGGTCCGCAAACTGATCGACGCTCTCAGTCAATTACCCAACCGTCAACGAGAGGTTATCTATTTAAAGATCTTTCAGGAACTCAGCTATGAAGAAGTGAGTGATATCATGAATATCAATTACCAGGTTTGCCGTAACCTGATGAGCCAGGCCATTAAAACACTACGGAAAATATTAGTGATCTTTTCCGCTTTTGCAATTATCCCCGTTATTTAAACAGTAAACTGGATTCTCATTGTTACTGCTCAGCATTGCAGCAGAGACTTAACTTCCTTTTCCCTGATTTAATGCTGAATATTCGTTAAAATGTCGCTTCTGGCTTAGGCTTGCATATATAGAAATAAATGATAACCTTTACAGGCTCAATTGATTCCGAACCATAGCGATTGCCAATTCCAGAAAATCCTAATAGTATGAAAGCCTCCATTTTAGCAGCTTTGCTGCCTGTCTTCTATTCTTTTGTAGTAAATTCTGTTTGCGCTCAGACCACCCGTGCATTTAATCAAAATGCTTCCCGTAGTAACCATACAAGACTGATGACCAGTGATGGATGGACGTTTGCAGCCAGCGGAGGTACTTCTTTTGCTACCAACAGTAATGAAAAAAGTTCGTTTCGAGGTAGCGGTATTGCTGGCAGGTTATCGGCTAATTATTATTTTGACAAGATTGGTATAGGTATTTCCAGCGGTATGCTTACCGGATCGGTTAATGACAATGCGCTGAATCGCTTTATTACAGAAAGGAAGTTCCCGGTTAATCAAATACAGATTTCCAAATCAAATCCTTACAATAGTTATTTTTTAGCAGGTCCAACTGTACGCTTTGGCAACCTGGTTACTGTATTGGCTGATATAAAAGGTGGATTGTTTATAAATAATCCCGGCGGTGTCAACATCAATCAAACTGGCGTTACACGCGCTCTTTACCGGTTTGAAGCGGGAGAGAAAAATCTGTCGGCTGGTTTTTCAGGGGGTATCAGTATTGCCTATCCAATTAATAATTCCACACAGTTTTTCCTGAATACCGATTATTTGCAATCACGCTCTTCTGTAAGAGTACTTGATCCGTCGGCAGGTATTGATGCAGCCACGCAGGTGAACCGAGACATGAAACTGGTGACTGCAGGAATAGGGGTGATCAAATCCTTTTCCGGAAATCATGGAATGGCGGCTTCAAAAAAACATATTGGCAATGTTAAGTATGAAGATATCGCCGCAAGAGAATTAAGTACTGGCCGCCCAACCGGCCGAAGAGATTTTAACACGGAAAATGATCCTCTTACAGGAAATGAACAGATTCCACCAATGAGTCAAAATTGCGGACCCGTTACACAAAGAACAATCAATTCAGATGGCAGCACTAATGAAATGATTTTTGCCTGTCCGGATGATGCAGCAGCTTATAATAATCGTATTTCAATGAATGTAACTGTTCCGAAGCAAACGCAGGGCGCCACATTTGGCGAAAAAGTAAATGCAGGGTTACATGCTGCTGGTGGAGCATTAGCTCAGGGTGCTGCAAGGCAGGATATCCCTTACTCTCCCACCGGATCAAATATTATTTCAGGAAGATTGACATGGCGGGATCCTGCTAATGGTGGAACCATTGTTACCAATGAATCCATAAGTACAAAAAACGGCCTGATGGGTGGAGCAGGCGGTGGTGCAGCATCGGCTTCTTATGCGCGACAGACTAACCAGTCCTCATTTGGTACAATGGTAAGAATGTATGCCAGGGAAGCAGGAAGTGGCATGGCTACGGGTAGAAGAGAAAGAAGTTCTGGCATCGCTACGGGCAGAAGACAATACCAGCCTGTTTTTAGCGACAATAGTGGCGCAGCATGCAGTAATTGTATGGCTGTCATTAAAAGTAATCCGCTTTATAACGGCAGTGGCACTCATGGCGAAAACCCTTTAAATAATAATAGAATGATAGCAGGTGCTGATGGCATCCCTTCTGTTGATATTTCATTGACGGATTATAATAACGGTGCTATCCTTGCTCAAAC
>JAJKIP010000240.1 GCA_021154405.1 Segetibacter sp.
ATGTCCCATGAATTCAGGAGTCCGCCCAACCATTAAACCAGAAATAAAGACCGCTATGATAATAAAGATCAGGTAATTCAATATGCCAACACCACAGCCTCCGTAAAATGAATTTATCATCATGCCCAGCAACTGCATCATTCCAGACGCAGGCATGGAACTATCATGCATGGAATTGACCGAACCGGTTGATATGATAGTAGTCACCACGCTCCAGTAGGCAGAAGCGGCTGGTCCAAACCTGACTTCTTTTCCTTCCATGGCGCCGGTTGCCTGTATCACCCCCATTTTTTCTATTGCAGGATTGCCATTTATTTCCGATATAATTGCTGGCACAACCAGGCACAGCATTCCAATGGTCATTACGCCAAATATTACTTTGGCAAATTTTCTGCGGTTGGTATAAAAGCCAAGGGCAAAGATCATTGCGACAGGTATGATCATCTGGGCGATCATTTCCATCATATTGGTAAAATAGTCTGGGTTTTCCAGTTGATGCGCAGAATTGGCACCGAACCATCCACCGCCATTTGTACCGATATGTTTTATGGCAATCATTGGAGCTGCAGGACCCCTTGATACCTGTACACTGTCGCCCTGCAAAGTGGTAATGCTGTCTTTTCCATCATAACTGGAAGGAGTACCATTGAAAGCGAGCACTATCGCTACAATAACACACAATGGAAGTAATATCCTGGTAATCGATTTTGTGAAAATATGCCAGAAGTTTCCGAGGTTCTGGCTTGTCTTATGTTTAAGTCCATTAAATACTGCTATTAACGAAGCAATGCCTGTGGCTGCACTTGCAAACATCAGGAAAGTGATAACGAGTAACTGTGTAAGATAGGTAAGACCCGATTCGCCGGAATAATGTTGAAGATCGCAGTTGACGAGGAAACTGATCGCTGTATTAAAGGCAAGGTCTGGCGTTTGACCGGCATTACCATCAGGGTTTAAAGGAAGTTTATCCTGGAACAGCAGCATAAAAAATGCATAGACCAGCCATAGCATATTAATGGTGAGCATTGCTTTAAGAAACTGCTTCCAGTTCATGCTTTCATCAGGTTTGATGCCGCAAATCCGGAAGATGAAACGTTCTGCCGGACCCATGAAATCGGTAATCGTCTTTTCACCGCTGAAAACTTTTGAAATATATTTTCCTAACGGATACGCGAGCAGCACCGTAATAAGGAACATGAGTATTACACCTGTAATTTCGCCTGCCATATAATCAGAATTTTTCGGGTTTAATCAAAACATAGACGAGGTACCCGAATACGAGGATAGATAAAACGAATAATGCGGTCATCATAACGATTAAATTTTTTCCAACCAGTCAATTGATCTAGAGAATAACCCGAAGCAGATAATTCCGCCTGCAATAAGCACAACTGTCAATAACATATACTTTGTTTATGATTGAAATAATTACTGCTTAATGAAACCATCCGAATTTGAACCAGGCTATCCAGGACAGACCAATAAGTACTGCTGCAGCCAGCAGCACAATTACAAAATCCTTCCATCCCGGCGCTTCAGGTCCTAATCGGGGTTTTTTTTCATTGTCCATTTTTGGATCTTCTTTTCTTTAAAGGAGATAAGCCAAATGACATACCTGAAACCGGCAAACGAGATGGAACTGCCTGAAATGCAGGCTGGGCAGTCCTTTCGCTGAATAGGGCTGTTATATTGAAGTGTATGAAACAATCAGAGACCTTCTCAATTTGAGAAGGTCTCTATCAATTTGAGAGTGTTACTGGAGTTGATATTCTTCTATCTTCCGATACAGGGTAGCCAGTCCAATTTGTAATAACCTGGCCGCCTTTGCCTTGTTCCCTTTTGTAAAATGAAGGATCCTGGAGATATGATCTTTCTCAACTGCTGCCAGTGAGAAATTGCTATCAGTGGGTGTAGATTGCTGCTGGATCTCATAGGGTAAATGCTCAGGCCGGATTTCCTCAATCCCGGAAAGTATCAGGGACCTTTCTATTACATTCTTTAATTCGCGGATATTCCCCTTCCAGTTATATCGTTGCAGAAGTTGAAGGCTTTCTGGACTGATCTTCTTTTCATCTTCTATATATTCTGGCGAGAATTGTCTTATGAATGCCTGTATCAACAAAGGAATATCCTCCTTCCGTTCACGCAGAGGCGGCAATTCGATAGCAAAAACATTAAGCCTGTAGAACAGGTCTTCCCTGAATTTTCCTTCCTGGATCTGTGTAGGAAGTTTGCGATTAGTAGCCGCAATTACGCGAACATTTGCTTTTGAAATCTTTGTGTCACCCAATTTGATGAATTCCCCATTTTCCAGTACACGTAGCAGTTTAGCCTGCAGGTCAATATGCAATTCTCCAATTTCATCCAGGAAAATTGTTCCTCCTTCAGCTACTTCAATCAATCCTTTTTTGTCTTTATTGGCACCGGTGAATGCGCCTGCCTTGTGTCCAAATAATTCGCTTTCCAGTAATTCCCTGCTGAAGGCACTGCAGTTTATCGCCACAAATGAATTTGATCTCCGGGCGCTATTTAAATGAATGGCGTTGGCAAAAACTTCCTTGCCTGAGCCCGTTTCGCCAGTTAATAATACGGTTGAATTTGCTGGAGCAATTTTTCTTGCAAGTGCAATAGCCTGCTGGATAGCTGAACTGTGGCCTATGATAGAATTAAAATCAGCCTCAGGCTTTACTTTCGTTCTGACAAGTGATTTTCTATGAACTGCAGCGTGCTCAAGAGCCTGGTGCAGCAGGGGAATGATCCGGTCATTATCGTTACCCTTTACGATATAATCAAAGGCGCCGTTTTTCATGGCCTGTACACCGTCTGGTATATTACCATAAGCCGTCAGTAAAATAACCTCTATTGCCGGATTAACTTTCTTTATCTTTTTTACGAAATCGACTCCATTGCCATCAGGCAATTTCACATCACATAAGATCACATCAGTTTCCTGTCGCTCTAACATCTCTTCAGCAGTTTTAAGGTTGCTGGCTTCCGTTACCTTAAAGCCTTCAAGGCTGATTATGCGGCCCAGCAACTTACGCAACTGTTCCTCATCATCTATGATCAGGATATGACCCATACTGTAAGTTAATTAATCCTCTACCCGACGCATTTTCAGTTTCGGCGGATTTCCGATAACCAGCGGAATTTTCTCTACCGTTACATTGCTTACATCCAGTCCAAATCCTTTTTCTTCCGACAGGCTAATATCCTTTAGCCAGAAATGGAGTTTCATAATAACCCGCTCAAAGAAGGGAAGTTCTGAATCCTGACTGATATATTTTTCCATGACCATGAACTGGAAATCTCCTACCACATTGCTACTGGCCAGGCTTTCATAGCGACTGACAATATTTACTTCCTTATTTGCCACGAGGTCTTCTACTACTTTTCGAAACATGAGGTTGATGCGAGGCTCGATCCTGAAACCGAGTTTAAAATCAATCCGGATAATATCATTCGGAATAATATGCTCTACCTTGTACTCAGATGTATAAGGATCATCCAGTGTATCAATATGCACCAGCCAATAAATATCAGCTCTTTTTGGGTTCTTATTCAGAATAGAATGGATGACCTTATATTCAATTTCACGCTGATTATCAGCGCTGGTGAGATAAACAAGGTGGGTGGCGTATTTCGGTACCGCTTTATCCCGGCTCAATTCCTGGATTTTAGGAATATAGTGTTCAAGCCTTACAAATTCAACATATCTGTTCTTGACCTTTCGCGCTTTAAACCAGGTATACATAACCAGGAACAGCAAGCCACCCATAATTACCGCTACATAACCACCATGCGGAAATTTCTGAATATTGCTAAAGAGAAAGCTTAGCTCTATTGTGAGAAATACGATCAGGTAAATATATATCAGTATTGATTTAACCCGGTGGCCGATCAAATAATTGGCAAATAGAATGGAGGTGGCGATCATACAGAGGGTGATGGCCAGTCCATAAGCAGCTTCCATATTGGATGCTTTTTGGAAATAAACAACAATGCCAATGCAGCCAGCAAATAATAATAAATTAATAGCCGGGATATATAGTTGACCACGGGCTTCTGTAGGATACTGAATGCGGAGTTTGGGCCAAAGGTTTAACCGGATGGCCTCACTTATGAGGGTGAAGGAACCTGAAATGAGCGCCTGGCTGGCAATAATTGCAGCAGTTGTGGCAATAGCAATCCCGAAATACAGAAACCATCCCGGCATAATCCCATAGAACGGATTGAATCCTGCATTGATCATATCCGATGTGATCGTTTTCCCATTAAATTTCGCAAGCAGCCAGGCTCCCTGCCCAAAATAATTTATGATGAGGCAGGTCTTTACAAATATCCAGGAATACCGGATATTCCATTTGCCACAATGGCCAAGATCGGAATAAAGCGCTTCTGCACCTGTTGTACAAAGAAATACTGCGCCCAGGATGTAAAAACCTTTCGGATAATTTATAAGCAGTTTGATCCCGTAATAAGGATTAAATGCCTTAAAAATTTCCAGGTCATCTGCAACATGGATGAATCCAAGAAGTGCAAGCATTACGAACCAGCAGGCCATCAGTGGACCGAAGAACTTGCCAATAAAAGCAGTACCGAACTGTTGAATAAAAAATAGAACGCTCAGAATACCAACAACAATATATATAATCGTAGACTGGGAGATATTGGAAAGGAGAGGGATTTGCTTCAAACCTTCAACCGCTGAGGTCACAGAAATGGGTGGAGTGATCATACCATCTGCCAACAACGCCGCACCTCCCAGCATGGCAGGAATAACAAGCCATCTGCCCCTTCTCCTTACCAGTGCATATAAGGAGAAGATGCCGCCCTCACCACGGTTGTCTGCATTCAGGGTGAGAATTACATATTTTACTGTGGTTTGCAGGGTAAGCGTCCAAATGATGAGGGATAAAGAGCCAATGACCAGGTCACTGGTGATTGTTTTCCCACTCATAATTGAATTTAGCACGTAGAGTGGAGAGGTGCCAATATCACCGTAAATAATACCCAGGGCAATAAGAAGGCCGGCGAAAGTAACTTTATTATGAGAGGACATTGTATGCCTGATCAGTTTAACGGCACAAAGTAATCCCGTATTGGTATTCTCCAAAGAACAAAACCATCAGAAGACCAAATCTTTATAAAATCTTTATACCTCTGCTTTAGCATTCACATTGCGTTTACAGGCCACGTGATAGCTTTGCGGTATATTTAGTGGCGATGGATAATTTTTTCCCAAAAAAAATCAACAGTTCACAGCAATACCTTATCAGCATTGTTCTTATTCTGGCAGTATCCGGTATTTGTATGGGAATTGCATCATTCCTTGGATATAGGGGCGTAGCATTTATTCTTTTATTGGCTGTATCACTGAACGCAGTATTATTTGATATCTGGCCAGTGATGGTTTCGGCTGTATTAAGCGCCTTCATCTGGAATTTCTTTTTCATTCCACCCCGATTTACTATCCATGTTACCGCTACAGAGGATGTCATCTTCTTTATTATGTATTTTGTGATCGCTTTGATCAATGCCGCCCTGACTTACAAGATCCGGCAAATGGAGAAATCCGCCAGGAAAAAGGAGGAGAAGGTCAATTCGCTGAAATTATATGATACCGTCCTGAATTCCCTCTCCCATGAATTAAGGACACCGATTTCTACCATAATCGCTGCTACGGATAATCTGCAAACTGCCAATGGAAACCTTAGTGCCGCCAATAAAGAACAGCTGATCGGTGAAATAGCCCAGGCTTCATTCCGGTTGAATCAGCAGGTAGAGAATCTGCTGAATTTATCGCGACTGGAGTCGGGAATTCTCAAGCCAAAAATGGACTGGTGTGATATAAATGAATTGGTTTATGGAATAGTCAGGAAGATAGAGGAGAATAAAAAAAGTACCAGGATACATATTCATATCAATCCCAGTCTTCCATTGATCAGGACTGATAAAATAATGCTGGAACAAATCATTTATAACCTGGTGAATAATGCCTGTCTTTATACACCTGATGGCAGTGAAGTACATATATCGGCTACCACACACTCAGATGTTTTTCAGCTGATTGTTGAGGATAATGGAAATGGATTTCCGGAATTGGAGATTGAAAATGTTTTCGATAAGTTTTACCGGTTAAAGCACACAAAATCAGGAGGAACCGGGCTGGGGCTATCAATTGTAAAAGGTTTCGCTGAATCATTGAAAGGGAAAGTAAGTCTCCGAAATGTTTCTACTGGCGGGGCCAGATTTACTGTGGAAATTCCCAGTGAAATGTCTTTCTTAACCACTTAACAATGAACAAGGCAGAGATATTGGTCATAGATGATGAGGAGCAGATCCGTAAGCTTCTGGATATAACTCTCCGGTCGCATAATTATTCTGTAATAGAGGCGGCTACTGCAAAGGAAGGTTTGATCCACGCTTCCAATCATCCGCCTGAACTGATCATTCTTGATCTGGGATTGCCTGACAAAGACGGGTTATCTGTTCTGCAGGAATTGAGACAATGGCATACCAATCCAATTATCATCCTCTCTGTGCAGAAAGAGGAGGAGACTATTATAAAAGCATTGGATAGCGGGGCTAATGATTATCTGACAAAGCCCTGGCGAAATGGAGAATTGCTGGCAAGGATACGTTCTGCCTTACGATCTTCTTTAGGAGAAGACGGAGACATTATCCTTACGGCAGGCCTGCTGGAAATCGATTTTAATAATCGTACGGTGAAGAGAAAAGGAGAGTTCCTGAAATTGACTTCTACTGAATATAACCTGCTGGCGCTGTTCGCAAAAAATGACGGTAAAGTATTAACGTATGAATTTGTATTGCGGGCGATCTGGGGTCCCGGATTTATACGTCAGTCTCAATATTTACGGGTTTTTGTAGCACAGCTTAGAAAGAAAATTGAAGAAGACCCCAACCGGCCTGAGCATCTTTTAACTGAATCAGGCGTCGGATACCGGTTTAGAAGCAAGCAGGTTTAAGTTGTATTTTAATATAGTAGCAGCTCATCCCCATTATCACACCAATAATAAAGACCATCAGGTAGCCAGCCAATTCAGGTATACTCATTATTTGGGGGTGGCGGGTCTTAATAAGAGATCACTGCAGTGAAAGGTTTCCACATTGATGGTGTACCAGTCGTAACGGGAAATACCACCCAGCAGCCAATTAATATGATATCCTTTTCCAGAAAGTTCATTTGCTAATTCAATCCCTTCCGGACCATACCTGGAAACCATAATATACTGGGGCGCTTTATCCGGAAAGGCTTTTTCAAATTCGGCGCTGCCCTTTGATGCAGGGAAACTGACAGCATTATTCAGGTGAGTATAATCACTCTTGATCCCATCATTGATTTTATTGAATAAAGTGTCAGTACGCAGGTCAATTATCACCGTTCTGTATTTATTGGCCATTTGATCACAGAAATAACCAGCAGAGATGAATCGCATTGCGCCTTTGGTAACAAGTGAAGAACCTGCTTCTGCCAGTAAATTTTTATTGGCGATGTATTCCAGGTAATAATTTATACCACCAACCAGGAATTGAACATTGGGGATACCCTGGCTAACTAACCAGTCTGCCATTTCCGCCGCCCCATAGCTGTAACCGCTGAAAAGAATAACAGGTTTGCCGCTATTTTTCTTCGCGAATTCCAGAACTTTTGCAGAATCATTAGCATTAAAATAAGTTGTCCTTTTAAAAGTGGGAAGAATTTCAAGCAGGCGCTGACTGGCAGAGTCATAAAAAGTTTTGGGAATAATATTTATGCCTATCAACTGGAACGGACTGTTTTTTTGATAAAGAGTGAATAATTGAGCCGCTGATATATTGGTATACTTAACTGAAGTTTCCAGTGCATTGCGATAAGGGGCCAGGTCTTCATACCGGCGATACCATTCTGTCATTCCGCCCTGAACATTATTTACATTCTTAAAGCCATTTTTTAGCAGGATATTGGATGCACTCCTGCTTCTGTAACTATGGGAACAGATGAGGTAAACTTCTTTGTCTTTGAATTGTTCCAGTAGCTTCAAATTCTCCGGGCCTTTCATTAGTTCACTCACATCAATATGCTGAACCCCTTTGATCCTGCCTATATTTCCATTCCTGAAGCGTGAAGCTGAATCATAATATTCTCCATCAGAACGAACGTCTACAATGACCATATTGGATTTATCCTGCTGGTATTTTTTCATGAGTTCGGGCAGGGTGATCTCATTGTAGGTCTGTTGCGCCGAGGCGGATTGGATCAGCAGATAAAGGAGAAGAAAGGCAAAGCTTTTTTTCATGGCTATATCTTTAGTTATAAGTTAAGCGGAATGGTCAAAATTGCCTGAATTATTCTAATTAAATCAGGTAATTAGAGCAACGACCTGAATAGTAGAGCAATGACAAAGATGGCGGCATTTTACAAAGGCGAGAAACTATATCTTTAACAGCAACAAATGCCAATGTCGAAATTCTCCGAGCGTTTCAGGAAAGACTGGATATATCACCTGCTGATCTGGTTATTGCTGGTAATTCCCAATAGCCTTGGTAGCAATTATCTTTTAGCACACAGCACCGGCCTGTATCTGTCAAATATGTTGATCAAGGATGGGATCGTGTTGTTGATCATCTATGTCAATTTCTTTTTCCTGATCCCCAGGTTCTATAAAAAAAGGAAGTGGGTATTATATTATTCAGGGTTATTGGTACTGGCTGTTATTTTCATGTTGCAGGCCTATTACTGGGGAAAATATATGGCAGAGGTGATCGGGTATAAGGATCAATTCTGGGTAGAGGCCTGGTTTTACTTTTTTGATTTCCTGCGGAATATCGTAATATCCTTCCTGTTATATGG
>JAJKIP010000241.1 GCA_021154405.1 Segetibacter sp.
GGCACTTTGGCTGTAGTTTCTGGGCTCATAAAATTTATGAAAATCCGTCTTTTAGATTGAAAAAAAGAGAACTTACAAATTTACGAAAAACCCACTGCGTATTGGCTTTTCAGGCCCTGTTTTTTACACTATTTTTTGACTTTTTGAAGGTAATTTTTAGTTGCATTTTCTAGGCAAAAATATCCCTCGGCTGACCGGTTTCCGGCTCGGGATTTTCTCCCGGAGTATAGAAGAATTTATCAAAATGATAAATGGGCAGAAATAGTACGAGTTGCGCAAGCCCAATTACAAGGAGGGCAAAAAAGCCGATCAGGTCATCAATGATATATTGGCTTATTAATGTATATACAATAATCGCAATCAGGGCCAGGATGATGACTGCTGCATTCAGATAATACGCTACCTGGCTATAGATCATCCATGTAAACAGGAGGCAGGCAATTACCACTGAGATTGCCACCGTTCCGTCTGTATCGGACAGCCGGAAAACCAGCCGCAGGAACATTCCAATAAAGGCAATGGCCGAAATGGCGGTGGTACTGCTGGCTGCGAAATTTCCAAGGCTTGTTACCTTCTCATTGTAATTCTGCTGTTTGGCCTGGTTGGTTTCCATGAACAGGAAACTTAGGAATCCGATAAACGGCATCAGGGCCAGCCAGTACAGGAATTTTGATTGAACATTATAGGAAATGAAATATTCCAGCAACAGCTTGCGCAGGTACCAGGCAGTAAATAATGCCAGTAATACAGCTCCTACAATGCTCACAAAGCCGACAATGATCATGTAAGTCTGGTATCCTTCATTACCGGTATTATAACCATATTTTGATGAATTGGCTTCGGTCAGGAGGTTTAAATAATTGGCAGTTCCCACGGCAAGCAGCAATAAAGATGTTTTCATTACCCAGAACGCTATAAATCCGTTGAGCCTGCCATACTCATTGCCAAGGTTCAATAAAAGGGTATTGGGCTTTTTCGAATCACTTCGCAGGTAATTCAATAACTCACAGATGAAAATTACCTGGAAAACTTTTGTAGGAATATAAAAGCATAGTCTTAATAGATCTCTCCAGATATCATGTCTTGAACTTATCAATGATGATATACGAAAAATCGGCCCCATTTCAAAAGAGTTCATTACTAAAGCCACACAGGAAAGAAGAACACCCAGGTAAGCCAGTATGATCTGTTTATTCCAGCCTGTCTGGAGGCTAATAAAAATAGTAAGGGGGATAGGTATCGCAAAGAAATATATAATCGGCTTAACCATCGCTTCGTTACCCGGAAGAAACAGGTATGCAGCAAAGACCGCTTCACTGATAATGAAAGCTACCAGCAGCTCTTTCCATTTGCAAGTGGCTACGCCAATGCCCGTGTAAGTAATACCCGTAAGGAAAACTGAAAGAACTAAGGAAGGATAGATCCTGTTTGCGTTGCCAAACAATTCATATACCCATGGAGAAAGGTAAATGGACGTAAGACCATAGGCAACTGCTAGTAAAAATACCCAATGAATGTTTTTGAGGTAAGCGGTGTTGTTTTTCATAATCAGGATAATGGTTATTAATGTTGGTTAGCTTTTGAATTATAAAAGCTGCCTTATAAGACAAAGCCCGGAACTGGCTCAATGGCTGATTCCGGGCTTTAAATTAATAACCGATATTTTAAAAATATAGGTGGTTTTACGTTATTTATACCGTATTGTCTGGTTAACTGCCTCGTTTGATGATCTGCGCAACAAGATCACCTTCCGCACATACTTTATTTCCTACATATACAGTTCCCTTCATTTCGCAAATGCCCCTTCTGATTGGAGCTGATAATTCCATTTTCAATAGCATGGTATCACCGGGTCTTACCATCTGCTTGAATTTGGTATTATCTATTTTAATAAAATACGTATCATATTGTCCGCCTCCACTCAGATTGATGGCTAATATTCCGCCACATTGTGCCAGCGCTTCAATCTGCAATACTCCCGGCATTACAGGATTACCGGGGAAGTGTCCCTGAAAGAACCATTCATTATAAGTAACATTCTTGATACCCACAATATGTGTATCACTAAGCTCAATGATCTTATCCACCAACGCAAATGGAAAACGATGCGGTAATGTTTTCTCTATATACTGGTAATCATAAATTGGAGGCTGGGTGGGATCATAAACCGGAACTCCCTTTGTGTGCCTGTTTTTTTTGATATACTGTTTGATCTTTTTCGCAAACTCTACATTGGTACTATGACCAGGACGATTTGCAATGATCCTCGTTTTAATGGGATATCCGATCAATGCGAGATCTCCCACAATGTCCAGTAATTTATGCCTTGCCGGCTCATTGGGAAAACGCAATTCAAGATTATTCAGATAACCTTCGCTGTTTACTACTATATCATCCTTCTTGAATATTTTCTTTAATCGCTCCGTTTCTTTTGCATCCACTGGTTTATCTACTACCACAATTGCATTGTTTACATCACCGCCTTTGATCAGGTTATTGTCCAGCAGCATTTCCAGCTCATGCAAGAAACAGAAGGTACGGCATGGCGCTATTTTTTCCTTGAAGTCACTGATATGTTTAAGCCCGGCATGCTGTGTACCCAATACCGGCGAATTGAAATCGATCAGCGTGGTGATCTGGTAATCCATCGCAGGCATGGCAACCATCTCTACCCGCTTTGTTTCATCGTAGTGAAATATATTCTGGTCGATGCTATACCATACTTTTGCCGCATCCTGTTCTATTACTCCGGCTTCTTCAATTATCTGAACGAATGGTTCTGAACTACCATCCATAATCGGCATTTCCGGTCCATTGATCTCAATCAGGCAATTATCAATGCCCATTCCCACCAGTGCAGCCAGTACATGTTCAACTGTACTGACCCGGGTACCATTGGATTCAAGGGTTGTACCGCGACTGGTATCAGAAACCAGGTCACAATCAGCCTTGATTATTGGTTTATTGGGAAGGTCAATTCGCTGGAACTGGAATCCGAACCCGGGAGGGGCGGGGCTAAGTGTGAGATCAGCCATTACTCCCGTATGCAAACCGGTACCGGAAATAGTAGCTGCCGATTTCAGCGTGTGCTGCTTATCAGGATTGAATGTTGCGCTCATAGCGGCTGTAGAATAGATGTTATTTTCTGTTGAGGAGGCCATTTGACAAAGATAGTAAGCACGGTTTATATAATGGGCTGAATCCTAAAGAATCCGGACCTCCGGAAGGGCAGATTCTTCTGTAATAAAGCACCGATTAATGAGCCGCCGTTATTGGTTTTTCACGAACCATTGGTTGATGAGCACCGGCAACAGTGGTCGCCCTGCAGTCCACACAAATCACTATACTTCACTAAAGCCGAGGTGGCATAAAAGCCACCAATATTAAAGAAAGGAGGAATATTTTCCCGGATCGGATTCGGGTATTGAAATGGGATTATCAATATATCACTAATGGTTAACCATTGGTAGTTGTGAAGCTAAAGGGAGATGAGTAAAATCAACGCGAAACATTACTACGGTGAAATCTCTTAAATACTCATTTTTATGTTGAATCAGGAGCAACACTCAAAAGGGGCGACATTTTTGTACGTATATAATCAAAAGCGAGGCAATGCGTGCAAAGACAGCCATGATCATAGATGACGATGTAGATTTCAGTACCCTGTTGACGAATTTACTGGAGAAAAGAAAGATACATGTACTCACTGTGCATTCGTTAGCCGAAGCAGAAGATTACCTCAGTTATTTAAAACCCACCATTGTTTTCCTGGATAACAGTTTTCCCGAAGGTCTCGGGATTAATTTTATCCATTGCATCAAGGAAGTTGATCCCCAAATAAAAGTCATAATGATGACGGGTGATACGGCAAGCTGGATACATGAAAAAGCAGTTGCCGAAGGAATAGATTATTTTCTCCAGAAGCCGCTGAATTTCCAAAAGATAAATTCTGTGCTCGATGATCTAAATGTAGAAAAGATCAGCTGATCCTATTTCCTGTTTGCGACAATAATCCCCGTAAAGACCAGTATCATACTCACGATATGCACATTGGTAAAATCTTCATGTAATAACAGGGCCGCTTCTATGCTGCTGAATACGGGTATCAGGTTTCCAAACAAGGCTGTACGTCCTGCACCCAAATGACCCACCGCCACATTCCAGCTCAAAAATGAAATAACGGAAGCACCAAGCCCAAGGAATAAAATGATAAGTAATAGATTGTAGTTCCAGCTAACTGGAGGGGTATGACTGGATTCCCACAAATAAAAGGGCAGCAGTACAAGCGTACCCATCCAGAACAGGCTCAATAAAAATCCCAAAGAAGAAATATTAGCGGGCTTTCTCTTAACCAGTGTGTTATATACAGCAAATGAAGCAGCTGCCAGTAATACCCATCCATCCCCACGGGAAAAATGCAGATGCACCAGGTTTTCCCAGTTTCCTTTTGACAAAAGGTACAATACTCCCGCTACGCAAAGTATCATTCCACCTATTTTCCAGGCGTTTAACTGCTCTTTCAAAAAAATGCGGGCGAGAATGACTGCTATTATCGGTGAAGAGCAGGTGCCGATGAGTGAAAGATTAATGGCTGTTGTATAATGCGCCCCTATATAAACGAATGTGTTGAAAAGTGTAATACCGGTTAATGCGGGCCATATTAAAAAGCCCACTGATCTTTTTATAACAGGCCAGTCATTTCTGAAAGATCGAAAAGCGATCGGAAATAATATCACCGAAGCAGTCAGCCATCTGTAAAAGGCGAGACTGACAGGAGGTAATTGACGGATCACACTTCTTGCTGCAATGAAATTTCCTGACCAGATAAAGACAGCTAAAAGCGCAAGACTAATGCCGGTATAAATGTTTTTCCTCGGTGATGACATCCGGTGAAATTAAATTAAAATTCCTGAGGTAGCGATGGCGTTAGATGTACATTTGTTCAAAGATCAGGTATGAGACCTCTTTCCTTTCTGTTTATTATTTTTATATTCATGGCATGTAACGAAAGTCAGGAAGTCAAAAACTTAAAGTTACGGGTTGACAGTCTGGACCAGAAACTATCCAATAGCTATTCACCCGGACTGGGTGAATTCATGAGTGGGATACAGGTCCACCATGCCAAACTCTTGTTTGCGGGTAAAAATGAGAATTGGAAACTCGCTGATTTCGAAATCCACGAGATCATGGAAGCGGTTGAGGATATTCAAAAATATAATACAGACAGACCGGAAGTAAAATCAATTGGAATGATCACTGCTTCCCTGGACAGCGTGAATGCCGCCATTATAAAAAAAGACCCTGTTGCCTTCAGATCAGGCTTCAATATTTTAACCAATACCTGTAACTCATGCCACCAGGCTACTGACCATGGTTATAATGTTATCAAAGTGCCAGACAACCCGCCTTATACCAATCAGGAATTCAAGATTCAGTAATTATTTATTTTTCTTGGCTCTGACGTACACCAGCTTCACATTCTTTCTATTCGTTTCCCGTTCATCTATTTCAAAACTGTTGAGGCTTTTGATGAGGGGAAGCAATTTTTCAAAACCATAATTGCGAGGGTCAAAATCAGGGCGCTTCTTTAAAAGAAAGCTTCCCAACTCTCCCAGGAATGCCCAGCCATTTTCATCAGCGATATCATTGATGCTTGAACGGATCAGGCTCACCAGCTTCTGATCTGCCTTGTTCAATGCCTTTTCACGTTTTGGCTTTTCATTCTTGCTCTCCTGCAACGGTGTAGCAATCGGCTGATCCAGGATCTCTATATAAATAAATTTATCGCAGGCCGCTCTAAAAGCACTCGGTGTCTTTTGTTCACCCATACCAAATACTCTCATCCCCGCTTCGCGCAGACGGGTAGCCAGCCGTGTGAAATCACTATCGCTGCTCACCAGGCAAAAACCATCCACACGTCCGGTGTACAGTATATCCATTGCGTCAATGATCATGGCAGAATCAGAAGAATTCTTGCCGGTTGTATAGCTGTATTGTTGTACGGGAGTAATGGCATGATCCAGTAAAACTCCTTTCCAGTTCATTACATGCGGTTTGGTCCAGTCTGCATAGATCCTTTTGAAAGTAGGCACGCCGTATTTGGCAATTTCTTCCAGGATACCGCTGATTAAACGGGAGGGTATATTATCAGCATCGATCAATATCGCGAGACGAAGGTCTTTCGTGTTTTCCATAATTGTGGGCTGATTTTTAATTGAGTGTGAAGGTCGGTCTTTATCGGGGAAAAAAACGGGCATGGGGATTGTATTCTTGCAATGGGCCAATGGCCTTTAATCATTCTTTATCCCAAAATCATTTCTTATGCTCTGGAGAGGCAGACGTGAAAGCACAAATGTAGATGACCGCAGAGGTGTAACAGGAGGACATGTAGCAGCGGGCGGTGGTATTATTGGCGTGATCATTTATCTGTTATACAATTTCCTTGGGGGTGGTGGTGGTTCATCACAGTTGCCTCCAATACAGGGACCACAGCAGGAAATGACTGCCGAAGAAAAAAAGGCAGATGATGATCGTGCCAGTTTCACTAAAGTGGTAATGGCGGATACAGAAGATGTCTGGAGCAAACTATTCTCGGAAATGGGCAAGACCTATCAGCCGCCCACGCTTGTATTATTCAGGGATGGCGTACAATCTGCCTGTGGAATGGCAAGCGCCGCTACCGGTCCATTCTATTGTCCGGGTGATCAGCAGGTATATATCGACCTGTCTTTTTTTCGTGAATTGCAGGAACGCTTCAATGCACCTGGTGATTTTGCATGTGCGTATGTGGTGGCACATGAAGTAGGACATCATATTCAATACCTCAATGGCACATCTGATAAAATGGCAAAGCTTCGCCAGCAGGTATCTGAAGAAGAGTATAACAAATATTCTGTGAAGCTGGAATTGCAGGCTGATTTTCTTGCTGGTGTATGTGCCCATCACGCACAACAAATGAAGAAAATCCTTGAAGCAGGTGATATTGAAGAAGCATTGAATGCTGCCAGTCAGATCGGTGATGATAAACTGCAACAGGAAACGCAGGGAAGAGTAGTGCCGGAGTCATTTACCCATGGCACCTCTGCTCAAAGAGTGTACTGGTTTAAAAAAGGCTATCAATCCGGAGATATCAATCAGGGCGATACTTTTAATGCCGGAGATCTTAATTAATAATCAGGTTTCGTTAACCGCTTCGCCGTGGTTCACGCGCCCCACGAACCATGGCGCTTAAAGCCCATGGTTCTCCAGTCCTGCTCCCAGATCGCCAATAATTTTTTCTATGATCTTATTGGTTTGTTTATTCTTGAGAATAACTTTCCTGGCGCCGTAATGCGTCATTTCCTCTTTTACCAGGTAATGATCGGAATCATATTCCTGTAAATGACTGTGACGGGTAATGCCTGATTGTCCGCGCCATACTTCCAGATTCACCGGTTCCCACAATTTTGTTTTAGCTGATTTGTAAGCAGCATCCAGGATAGCATTCACTACATAACCATCATAGAAAGTTTCTTTCGGCGCTTTTCCATTTTCCAGCGCCGTGAACATATCGGTAAACATATGATTATATCCGAGCTCATTAATTTCGTCACCCACCGGGAATAACCACCCTGTATTACTTTCTGCTTTTTCAGCAATATAATCGCCGCCTTTTCCAGTAGTAAACATTTCAAGACCGGTGCGAAGGAAATTATTAGACCATATCGTTCCCTCAGTTCCCATTACTTCATCACGCAGATCCATGCCGCCACGGAAAGTCCAGCTTACTTCAAACTGCCCGATCGCGCCATTTTCATATTTCACCAGGCCAATGGCATGATCCTCTGCATCAATTGGTTTTACCTGCGTATCTGCCCAGCACATCACTTCAACCGGTTTGATGTCCTTCCCAATAAAACTCCGGGATATCTCTACACAATGACAACCCAGATCAAGTATGCAACCACCACCTGCCTGTTCCAGATCCCAAAACCATTCACTGTGCGGACCAGGATGGGTCTCTCTTGATTTGGCCCAGAGTATTCTTCCCAATGCTCCGTTTTTTACCGTCTCCATTGACTTCAGAAACTTGGGTGTATAAACCAGGTCTTCCAGGTACCCATTGAAGATGCTCGCTTTTTCCACTGCATCCAGCATACGCCTGGCTTCCGTTGCATTCCTGCCGAGGGGTTTAGTGGTCATCACTGCTTTCTTATGCCTGCAGCAAAGCAGTACTGCGGCTTCATGTAAATTATTGGGGAGTGCTATGCATACAATGGTTACATCAGGATGAGCAATGGCTTCTTCCATTTTGGTGGTCCAGTGTGTGCATCCATATTGATCCGCAAATTTCTTTGCACTTTCTTCTCTGCGAGAGTAAATACTTATCACTTTATCCTTACTTCTCTGTCCCTGTAATGAATCTGCATAAAATCGGCCAATGAATCCCGACCCTAACATTGCAATACGCTGCATAATTTCTTATTACTGATTTATAAATTTTGATGTGTTTACGTCCCGGTGACTATCGGGGCCGATAGTTATCGGAATTCTTTTTTTCTCGAAAGAATAAAAGAAAATAGATAAGAACTATAATGGCAATACCGGCAGGTACAAACCAGATACTCTTCCAGTCATGCACCTCACCTGTTTTATATTTATCAACTATAAAACCTGATACCCATGTACCGATAAACATGCCCACGCCATAAGTCGCAAATGTAAACAATCCCTGTGCTGCATTTTTGATCTTTTCACCTGCTTTCTTTTCTGTATACATATATCCTGTTACGAAAAAGAAATCATAGCAGATGCCATGCAGAATGATACCTGCATACAGCATCCACATATTGGCGCCGGAATCTCCATATGCAAAACAAACATATCGAAGTATCCATGCAGTCATTCCCAATAGCAGCATATTCTTTACCCCAATCCGGTAAAACAAAAACGGAATGGCGAGTATGAATAAGGCTTCTGAAGCCTGGCCCAATGTCATCTTGGTAGCTGCATTGCTTACATTCAGTTCATTCAGGAATGGATTGGCGAAGCCATAATAGAAGGAAAGCGGGATGCAAACCAGTATTGCCGCAATGAAAAATACGAGATAAGGTTTGTCTTTAAATAATACAAAGGATTCCACTCCAAGTCCTTTTGAATCGGCTGATTGTTTTCCCTTCGGCGCTGTGTGCGGCAGAATAAAGCTGATCAATCCCAGTACTCCAGAAACTGCAGCGGCGATCTCGAATGTGGAAGAAGATTTTTCAATTGCCATCTGGCCGATTAATATTCCTGCTGCAATCCATCCCAGGGTGCCAAATACCCGTATCCATGGAAACTGTTTTCCCGGATCAGTCATCTGTGAAAAAGCCACACTATTAGATAATGCAATAGTGGGCATATATAAAAGTGAGTAAGCAAGGATTGTCCAGTAGAACAGCGTATTGTCTGTGATTTTTGTCGCCATGAATAGTAGCACAGCACCCAGCAGATGCAACACGCCCATCAATCGCTGGGCTGCGAAGAAACGGTCGGCTATCCATCCTACAAAGAAAGGCGAGATCATGGTTGCAATCGCCAATGCACTGTAAGCAGCTCCAATCTGCACGCCAGAGGAATGCAAATGCTCACCCATATAGGTTCCCATCGTCACATACCAGGCACCCCAGATAAAATATTGCAGGAACATCATTACCGAGAGCAATACCGCCTTATTTGTATTCATGATCGCTGTGTTATTTAAAAATCTTCGTTATGTTTAGGCTGCGCCATGGTTCGTGTCTCACGAACCATGATCAGGTGGTTCTGCGCCATGGTTCGTGTCTCACGAACCATCACC
>JAJKIP010000242.1 GCA_021154405.1 Segetibacter sp.
ATGCACGCAAAACAAGAAATCTTGTAACAAGAACTAATCCTGCAGTTAATCAGTCCGGTCGTGGTTTCGAGTATGGAACACGATACGATCTTAAGCTGGTTGAAAATGGCGGAGATTATGTTTCTGCTTTAGCAGGACGTGCAGAGATCCCGGTTGCCTGTACGTATGAAGAGAATGCTCTGACAAGAGCCGAAGCTATGATTCGTACCAATAATATAGAAGGCGGATTGGCCCTGATTGACGCCGTAAGAACTTACCAGAATGCCCAATTGCCTGCTGTTGCCGGTACTGGCTTAACATTGGCTCAGGCCCTGGATGAATTATACCGGGAAAGAAGGATAGCATTGTTTGAAAAGAACACGCCTTTTTATGATTATCGTCGCTTTGGTTTCGCCTGTAAGGTATGCCAGCGTACGGGCGTGGTTGTGTTAGGACCTGGTGGTGCTGTGAACACAAATGCAACCATTGTATATAATTACATGGATTATTTTGATGTTCCGTTGAATGAGCTTGATTTTAATGTGCCCGGGCAGGGTTCGGCAGATGTAGTATTCCCCTATTAATTTTTATGAAGGGAACCCAATATACAAAGGCCCCGTTCCGATTGCTACCGGACGGGGCCTTTTGTATTACGAATTATTCTTTATTGTTTATTCCTTAACTGTTTCTTTTTCCAGCCAATCCTTCAACATAGTGCCAACAATTTGTGTCCAGCCTTTTTCGAAATTCTTTCTTGCAAATGCTTCTGTAGCCGGGAAGGTCTCCAGTCCTTCATGTGTAAGCCTGACTGTTGTTTTATTACCAGAGCGGAATAATTCCCAGGTTACAAATGAATTGCCCTGATGATCTTTATAACGCCAACTGTGTTTCAGTTTCTTTAGTGGCTCAACTTCCATCACCTTACAGATATGGTAATATACCATGTCTTTGCTAGTTCCGGTAAATGTAAATTCTGCGCCTACTTCTGGTTTGAAACCTTCCATATCTTCAAAATACCATTTCTTCATTTGTTTTTCGTCCGTAATGGCTTTCCAGACTTTTTCAACTGGCGCATCAAATGTGCGCTCAATGACAAAAGGTGTTGCACTCATTGTATTAATTTTTGATGTTGTATAATGTGATTATTTATTTCGCCTTCCTGATTTTTTTCGGGATCCTGATTTTGTCCTTTTTGTTTCGCCTTCCAAAAATGTTCCCAAATCATCCAGTTTCTTTGTCCAGAATTGACGGTACTGTTCCACCCATTCTGAAACTTCATTCAGTTTTTCCATTCTCGCTTTACAATAACGTTCCCTTCCCTGCTGAGTGATAACGATCAGGCCACATTCTGTCAGGATCTTCATGTGCTTTGAAATGGCGGGCCTGCTCACTGTAAAATTTTCAGCTACGGCATTCAGGTTCAGTGACTGGTAGGCAATCATGTTCAGGATCTCTCTTCGGGTAGGGTCTGCAATTGCCTGAAATACGTCTCTTCTCATTGTTAATGGGATTATGTTACCGATCGGTTACAAATGTATAGGAAACCGTTCGGTTACACAAATTTATTTTTCCGGTTTTATGACGCCGTATTATTTGCTGTCGCAAACCCCCTTTTTATTGCCGCAAATAACACGCTTAATTAAACTTATCTAATCCTAGATTTGTAGTAGAAAAAATGCACAAACATGAATCCATCTCAAAAAATTATCAGTGATTTTGAAAAGATAACCCGTGAATTTTGTGAAGTACTTTCTTCTTTTGCGCAGGAACAGTTCAATGAAATTCCATTTGAAGGGAGCTGGACAGCAGGAAAGGTGGGCCGCCACGTATATAAGGCGCTCGTAAGAATGCCTGCAACACTTCAGGGGCCGGTAAAAGAAGTGGAAAGAGTGCCAGATGAATTGGTTGAGCCGATCAATAAGATCTTCCTGGATTATTCCATCCAGCTGAAATCACCTGATTTCATTGTTCCGGAAGATAAAGAATATGACAGGCAGGAAATGCTGACTGTATTCCAGGATAAAATCAAAGAAATAATTGATACAGCCAGGCCCCTTGATCTTACTGCTACCACTGGCTTTGAATTACCAACAATTGGTCACCTGACCCGAATGGAACTGATCTATTTTGCTGGCATACATACCCAGCGCCATACCAGGCAGCTGAAGAAAATAATGGGACATTTTGCACCCACTGCATCCTGAGGCCGGACAGGAATATATTCCATCATTATAGTAAAACCTGACATTGAAGTGCCATACAGGCAGGCGTAATTTAACATCCTGAAAATCTTGAATTTGCTGGAAGCAAATTTTCCTAACGATTGTGGATCAGATAAGTTATGAGACCTGCCTTGCCATATAGCACTAATGAATGCATTGTCCCAGACCGGAATACCTTCCGGACAGGCAATTCCTCCATCTTTGTGGCCAGCCGGCTAACTTCAATCTGCTTCAATCTCATTACAAAATTTGCCTGTATTAACTAGTACTATTGGCTGCTTATGTTTATCAGGAAGTATTTTGAAGAATTTGAACTGGATGATACCCGTGGCACAAAAGGACGGACCATCACTGAAACCGATATTGTGATACATGCCGGCCAGTCAGGCGATTTTTTCCCTCATCATATGGACGAAGAGTGGTGTAAAACGCAACCTTTCAAAAAAAGAATTGCGCATGGCACCCTGATATTTACCATAGCAATTGGGCTTACAGCTGA
The DNA here is from genome assembly GCA_021154405.1 of Segetibacter sp. Classification (GTDB taxonomy): domain Bacteria; phylum Bacteroidota; class Bacteroidia; order Chitinophagales; family Chitinophagaceae; genus JAJKIP01. The sequence goes on from JAJKIP010000242.1 coordinate 2,701, forward strand.
AGTTGTCAATGAAGTGGCAATGACATATGGTTATGAGCGCCTTCGTTTTATCAAACCCGTTTTTATTGGGGATACGATCAAAGTTTCTGTTACCGTCAAGAATAAATCAGATCATAAAAAACCAGGGTTTGGGTTAGTTACTGAACTGGTGGAAGCCACTAACCAGCATCAGGAAATGGTGATGGTATGTGAGCATATATTACTCGTGAATAAGAAAAACGCTTAAGGAATGGCGGATATAATATTAAATGGTATCACATGGGGCCATAGCCGTGGCTTAACTCCGCTTTTGGCGATGGCACAACGTTATTCCGAATTGTTTCCAGGCGTTGAGATAAGATGGAGAAAAAGAACACTTCAGGAATTTGCGGACTTCCCCATTGAAAAGCTGACTGCTGATTATGACCTGCTGATCATTGATCATCCCTGGGTTGGATGCGCAGCTGCTACAAAATGTGTATTACCATTGGAAGAATATCTTCCCAAAGAATACCTTCAGGATCAACTTGACCATTCCACAGGAGAATGTCACCGTAGCTACAATTATCATAATAGTCAATGGGCATTAGCTATTGATGCAGCTACTCCTGCGGCGAGTTACAGGGCAGATCTTCTGGAAAAAAATAAGAGGGTCATTCCGCGGACCTGGCAGGAAGTAATTACAATGGCGAAACAGGGAAAGGTGGCAGTGCCGGCAATTCCTATCGATCTGCTGATGAATTTTTATAGCTTTTGTATAGCACACGGTCGTGAACCTTTTTTGAATAAAACAGAAGTAATTGATAATACTACAGGTATTCGTGCCATTGAAACCATGAAGGAATTGTACAGTCTGGTAGATCAAAAAATGTTTGGGTGCAATCCTATTGCGGTGGCTGAACTAATGACCAGATCAGATGAATACTGGTATTGTCCTTTTGCTTATGCCTATTCCAATTATTCAAGAATAGGGTATGCAGCCAATTTATTAAGATATGACCAGGTGGTATCCTATAATGATCAATTACTGAAAACAACTATCGGTGGTACCGGGATTTCAGTTTCTGCCTTTTCCAAATATCCCGAAATAGCTGTTGATTTTGCCCGTATGGTTGCATCCGGAGAGTGTCAGCGGACCATGTATGTTCAGCATGGCGGACAACCTGGACATCGTTCTGCATGGACAGATGAAGATGCTAATCGGCTTGCCAATAATTTTTTTAGGGAAGTATTGCCAGTTATGGAGAATGGATATCTGCGGCCAAGGTATAATGGATATCTTCATTTCCAGGACCTTGCTGGTGATCCTTTACAGTACTGTCTCAGGAGTGATGGCGATCCATTGAACACATTACAGGAAATGAATAAAATATACCGGGAAAGTATTAAGTCCGGTCAACCTATTATAACCGTATGAACCAATTGCCATTAAAGGGATTAATTGTGCTGGAATTCAGCCAGTATTTGTCGGGGCCCTCCGCAGGGTTGCGACTGGCTGATCTGGGTGCGCGGGTAATTAAGATCGAGCGTCCCAATGGTGGAGATGCAGGAAGAAAATTATCCATCAAGAATCTTTGGGTAGATGATAGCTCATTGCTGTTTCATACCATTAACCGCAATAAAGAAAGTTTTTCAGCCAATCTGAAAGACAGGGAAGACCTGGAAGCAGTAAAAAAGCTGATTGCAAAGGCAGATGTGATGATACATAATTTCAGGCCGGGAGTAATGCAAAAGAACGGGTTGGATTTTGAAACTGTTATGCAATTGAATCCCCGAATGATCTATGCAGAGATATCAGGCTATGGTAAGGAAGGTCCATGGAAATTAAAACCTGGCCAGGACCTGCTGCTGCAATCTATTACCGGTCTGGCTTATACAACAGGCAATGGACAAAATGCGCCTGTGCCTTTTGGCGTAGCTATTGTTGATATATTATGTGGTGCACAACTGGTTCAGGGAATACTGGGTGCGTTGATCCGCCGTCAGAAAACAGGAAAGGGAGCGTTAATAGAAATAAGTTTACTGGAGTCATTACTGGATTTCCAGTTTGAATTATTGACAACCTATTATGCCAATCGTCGTCAGCCAGAAAGAAGCAATGTAAATAATGGGCATCCGTTATTGAGTGCACCTTATGGCATTTATGAAACGGCAGATGGTTATGTAGCGTTGGCGATGATGGATATTCACGCATTGGCAAAAGCGATAGACTGCAAAGCGCTGGAAAAATTTTCAAAAGACCAGGCATTTTCAGAACGGGATGAAATAAAAACAATAATTGTCAGTCACCTGCTGACAATGCCAACAGCTTACTGGTTAAAACAATTGCAAACTGCGGCATTATGGGCCATGGAAGTATTTGACTGGGAGAAAATGATAAACCATGACGCTTATAAATGTCTGCAGATGGAACAAAAAATAAATGGAGGAGATACCGGGTTTATTACGACCCGTTGTCCTATTCGCATCAATAACCAGCGGATATTTTCATCGAGACCTGCACCAAAGGTGGGTGAACATACAGAACAGGTGCGTGCGGACCTTATAAACTAATGCGTGTATGAATTTATTACAGGACATATTGGTAGTCGATTTCAGCCAGTTCTTATCAGGCCCTTCAGCTTCATTGCGATTGGCAGATATGGGAGCGCAGGTCATTAAGATAGAAAGGCCGGGTTCAGGAGATATTTGCCGCCAGTTGTATGTTTCAGATGTAAAAATTGAAGGAGAATCAACAATTTTTCACGCCATCAACCGCAATAAGCAGAGTTATGAAGTGGATATCAAAGACCCTGAAGACCTTGAGAAGGTAAAGCAACTGCTGACGAAGGCAGATGTGATGATGCATAATTTTCGTCCAGGCGTTATGGAGCGTATCGGACTGGATTATGAATCAGTCAAAAGGATTAACCCAACCATTATATATGCAGAGGTAACAGGATATGGTAATGAAGGTCCCTGGAGAGATCTCCCTGGCCAGGACCTTTTGTTACAGGCTGCTTCTGGTCTTACCTGGCTAAGTAATAATTATGATGAGAATCCGACACCCATGGGAGTTGCCGTAGTAGATATTATGGGTGGAACTCATATTGCGCAGGGGATTTTGGCTGCTTTATTCCAGCGAGGAATATCCGGCGTGGGTGCACTTGTGCAGGTAAGTATGTTTGAAAGTATTCTTGATTTTCAGTTTGAAGTGCTGACCTGTTATTATAATGATGGCAACCAGTTGCCGGTGCGCAGTAGCATTAACAGTGGACATGCCTATGTTGCAGCGCCATATGGAATTTATAAAACCAGGGATGGATACATAGCACTGGCCATGGGGAATATTTTATTACTGGCGCAGTTGCTGCTATGTGAAGCATTGAAACAATTTTCGGATAATAACGACTGGTTTACCCGGAGAGATACGATCAAGAAGGTACTGGCTGAACATTTGCTGGGCAATAAAACGCAATACTGGCTGGATATTTTGGAAAAGGCAGATGTATGGTGTGCGCCGGTATTGGACTATGAAAATCTGGTGAAGCAGGATGGCTATCGCGCATTGAATATGGAGATAGTGGTGAAAACAAGCAATGGATTATCCGTTACTACAACGCGTTGTCCCATCAGGGTTGATGGTAAAATACTCGTCTCTGAAAAAGGGGCTCCTGTGTTAGGAGAGCATAATCAGGAAATTGAACATCAGTTCGGATTATTAAACGAATTACAGAATAGTAATTAAGCCAGGCATGATCATCGATACACATGTGCATGTATGGGATCTTGAAAAAGCAGAATATCCGTGGCTGAGCGGAGATACCTCATTATTGAACCAGACATGGAAGCTTGAGCAGTTGGAAGAAGAAAGAAAGAAAGCGGGTGTTTCAGTTGGGGTATTGGTGCAGGCAGCCTCAAACCAGGAAGACACGGATAATATGCTGCAGGCAGCTGAGAGAAATGAATGGATAAAAGGGGTGGTAGGCTGGATTCCTCTGCAACAACCGGCAGTTGCACAGGGTATACTTGATAAAAAATACTTTAAACATCCCTATCTCAGGGGAGTAAGGCACCAGATACATGATGAACCAGACCATAAATGGTTATTGCAAAAGGAGGTGATTGATAGTTTAAGGTTATTGGCCGAACGTGATATCCCTTTTGATATTGTTGCAGTTTTACCGGAACATATTGAAACTGTGATTACGGTATCAGAAAAGGTCCCGGGATTAAGAATGGTGTTTGACCATCTTGCCCAGCCGCCAATATCCACTAATGAGAGATTCGGCAGGTGGGGTGAATTGATGAAGGCGGCAGCCGGGCATTCTAATTTATACGCCAAGATCTCAGGCCTGGGTACTGTATCGAAGCATTTTGAAAACTGGAAAGCAGATGATCTTTCTCCCTACATAGAGTATACGATACAGCAATTTGGAACGGAAAGATGTTTTTGCGGAGGAGATTGGCCGGTATCTCTTTTGGCGGGAACTTATTCGCAGGTTTGGAAAGCATATCAAACCATTTTAAAAAGGCTATTGAGTAAAGAAGATATAGAAAGGGTGTTTTGGAGAAATGCGGTGAGGTTTTATGGGCTGAAAGTATAAGTCATAAATCTCCTACAACTAGAATCAATGGAAGTTATTAACGGTGTACTTTATCACGCAGTCGGAGCATCAAGCGCAGCTCTTTGCTATACCCCTCAGAAGAAGGTGAATGGCTGGGCATGGCAGACTTACTGGCTTGCGCAGGCACTGGTATGCTGGTTAATCCTGCCCGTAATAGTATCTTTTCTTACCATTCCGCAATTGATGACGGTGTTGCAACAGGCACCCAGTTCAGCGATGTACAAATCATTCCTGCTGGGGATGGCTTATGGGATAGGTGGAACAGCATTTGGAATTGCAATTCGTTATGTGGGATTCTCACTCACGTATGCCATAGCTGTTGGAATAAGCTGTGTATTGGGAACTTTGTTGCCGCCACTGGTCAATGGAACATTGGATGATGCTTTGAAAAGCAATGGATCGATATATATTGTTGGTGGAGTTGTGATGGGAGCCATTGGCATTGGACTTTGTGGAATGGCTGGCAGGAGCAAAGAAAAAGATATTGAGCGGATAAAAAATAATGCAGGTCAATTTTCGTTAGCCAAAGGGTTACCTCTCTGTTTATTAGCGGGCGTTCTTTCAGCCCTGTATGGATTTTCCCTGGATCAGGGACAACCCATAGCTGAAGTAGCAGCTCAGTATGGCGCAGGAAATTTTCAGGGAAATGTGATCTATATTTTTTCTAATTCTGGCGCTTTTGTTACTACACTGCTTTATTGTTTATACCTGCATAATAAGGACAAGACTCTATATCAATATGCTAACGCAGGAGGCAATGGACTGGGGTTAAATTACCTGATGTCCATTCTTACCGGCTTTCTGTGGTATGGTCAGTTCTTTTTCTATGGCCTGGGTCATGTGAGGATGGGAGAATATAAATTCACCAGTTGGGCCATACATATGATCATGCTGGTTTTGTTCAGTAATATTGCAGGTCTTATCCTGAAAGAATGGAACGGATGCAGTAGACGCACCCGAATATTATTATTAATCGCATTGCTGGTTTTGATAGCAGCAGTACTAATACTGACCTATGGAAACAATATCAGCTAAGCGTGAACATAAAATGAGCAAGCCTGATCCCATAGAGCAACCGTCTCTGCCCTCCTTTGGAGACCTGAGAGTATTTGTTATCGGCGCCGGGGGTATTGTCAATACAGCCCATTTACCTGCTTACCAGATGGCTGGTTTCCAGGTACAAGGCATCTATGATCTGGATTTCAATAAAGCAGCTGATACAGCAGAAAAATTTGGTATTCCCTATGCCTTCAAAACAATTGAGGAAATGCTGGATCATGTTCCTTCCAATGCTGTTTTTGATGTGGCAGTACCCGGATCAGCAATGATCCAGATCCTTCAGCAATTGCCACCTCATTCATCAGTGTTATTGCAAAAGCCGATGGGAGAGAATCTTGCTGCTGCAGAGGAGATACTCGAGATCACAAGAACCAAGAAGATGAATGCTGCTGTCAACTTCCAGTTACGCTACGCACCTTTTATAAGAGCTGCCCGAAAAATGATCAATGAAGGAGCAATTGGTGAGTTGAATGATATCGAGGTTAATATTAATGTACATACTCCCTGGTACACCTGGGACTTTTTATTGAAAAGCCCCCGTGTGGAAATATTATATCATAGTATCCATTACATAGACCTGATCAGAAGTTTCCTGGGAAACCCTGAGTCAGTTTATGCTAAAACAACAAAGCATCCCGCCATGAAGAATATGGCGCCTGTGCGTAGTAATATCATTATGGATTATGGAGAAATGATTCGGGCCAATATCCTTACCAATCATAGTCACGTATATGGACGCAGGCACCAGACTTCCTTTATTAAATGGGAAGGAAGCAAGGGTGCAATCAAGATCAGCTTTGGAGTATTGAAAAATTATCCCCAGGGTGAGCCGGACAAGTTTGAGTATGTGGTAACAGAAAATGGAAAATACACGGACTGGAGAACCAAATTTATTGAAGGCAGCTGGTTCCCCCATGCGTTCATTGGCAGTATGGAACAGGTAATGCTGGCTGCAACTGGCAAGATAGCCAAACCGGACAACTCTGTGGAAGACTGCATATTTACAATGGCCTGTGTGGAAGCCGCGTACAGGTCAAGTGAACAGGGAGGAATAAGGCCCGGCGCATTATAATAATGAAATCAACAGTTTCTCTTTCATATAGCACGCAAATTAGCAATCCGGGGAGACGGTTCTCCGTTTCCCCTTTTTATTTGTTGCTGACATTATTCCCTTCTTTAATTTTTTCAACTATTTATAGTCAGAAACCCATGAAACCTGTTGTTATTGTACAGCAGGCAAATGCTTCGCCACGCATAAAATTTGGGACAGAAAGGCTTGCTAATGCACTGAAAACAAACGGCTATTCTGTAACTATACTTACGAAAGGTTTGATACCCTCGTCAAGGCCAATTATAATGGTTGCGGAAGAAAATAATGAGCTATATCACCGGGCCATGAAAAAATGGTACTTTGATATAAATGATCACCTGGGCAGAGAAGGATTCAGTATTGCAAGTGCGAGACAAAATGCAGTATTGATTTCAGGAGGAGATGCTTCCGGAGTTTTGTACGGATGCCTTGAACTGGCAGAGAGAATTAAAAAGGAAAAACGATTTCCGCCGGTACCTGGAATTACAGATCACCCGCGAATGCTATTACGTGGCGCCTGTATCGGTATTCAAAAACCTTATTACCTGCCGGGACGAACTGTGTATGAATATCCTTATACCCCGGAAACCTTTCCCTGGTTCTATGATAAAAAGTTATGGATAGAGTATCTGGATTCCATGGTGAATAATCGGATGAATTCTTTATACCTGTGGAATGGACACCCCTTTGCATCACTTGTACGCGTAAAAGAATATCCTTATGCAGTGGAAGTGGATGAAGCCACTTTTAAAAAGAATGAAGAAATATATCGCTTTTTAACTGAGGAGGCAGATAAGAGAGGTATATGGGTTATACAGATGTTCTATAATATCATTGTTTCAAAACCATTTGCCGAGAAGAATCATATCAAAACGCAGGACAGGGACCGTCCAATCATTCCATTAATTGCAGACTATACAAGAAAAAGTATTGCGGCTTTTGTAGCCAAGTATCCTAATGTCGGCTTAATGGTTTGTCTGGGTGAAGCCATGGAGGGTATCGGCAATGACGATATAACCTGGTTTACCCAAACGATCATACCTGGCGTAAAGGATGGTTTGAAAATATTAGGCAAAACTGAAGAGCCGCCCATTGTATTACGGGCGCATGATACCGATGCTCCTGCAGTAATGCGGGCCGCATTGCCTTTGTATAAGAATTTATATACAGAAGCGAAATTTAATGGAGAAGCGCTTACTACTTATGCACCAAGAGGTAAATGGGCTGAGCTACACCAGATATTAAGTAAACTGGGCAGTGTGCAGATCGAGAATGTACATATCATGGCCAACCTTGAACCTTTCAGGTATGGTTCAATTGATTTCATCCAGAAATCCGTGCAGGGTATGGAAAATATCATGGGCGGAAGAGGGTTGCATTTATATCCACAGGCTTCTTACTGGGATTGGCCTTACACTGCAGACAGTGTGAAAGGTAAAAGATTATTACAAACTGAAAGAGACTGGGTATGGTATGCAGCCTGGAGCAGATATGCATGGAACAGTCATCGTGACCGGAATGAAGAGATCAACTACTGGAGCCAGTTGCTGGGTTCCAAATATGGCTGTTCAGCTCAACAGGGTAGAAATATCCTGGAAGCTTATGAAGAATCCGGTGAGATCGCACCCAAAATACTTAGACGCTTTGGCATTACTGATGGCAACCGGCAAACCATGACACTTGGAATGCTGATGACCCAATTGATCAATCCATATCGTTATGGTCTCTTCACTTTGTTATATGAGAGTGAGAGCCCTGTGGGAGAAATGCTGATTGATTATGCAGAAAAGGAATGGAACGGCCAGCCACATATTGGTGAAACGCCAGTACAGATAATCAGGGAAGTGCAGGAACATGGAAAAAAAGCGGTGGCCGCAATTGAAGAAGCGGCAAGCTCTGTTACACAGAACAAAGAAGAGTTTAATCGCCTGAAGAATGATATGTACTGTTACCAGGCAATGGCAGAGCATTATGCAGCAAAAGCAGAGGCTGCCATTTATGTGTTACGGTTTAAGTATTCAAATGATGTAAAAGACCTAGAGGCTGCTTTACCATATTTACAATCCAGCGTTGATAGCTATAAGAAACTGGTTAATCTTACCAAAGGAACTTACCTGTATGCCAACAGTATGCAAACAGCCCAACGTAAGATCCCTCTTCGCGGTGTGGATGGAACTTTCAAGACCTGGCAGGAAGTGCTTGTTCCCTTTGAATCAGAACTGACTCATTTCAAACATAAGATCGATTCATTAAAGAGGCAACCACCTGCAAAGATCGCAGAGGCTATATTGTTTGGAAATGTGGACCCTCAATTGTCAGGCAATCCTTCCCGTTATAAGGTTGATAGTACAGGACAACCTTTTACCGATACCTCTCTTACCATTCGTTATCTGGCTAAGGAGTTGAAAAGCCTGAAAGGAATTCAGCAAACCTTCCAAAAGCAAAGGAAGGAAGCAACAGCCATTTCATTTACAACACAGGATTCCGTTAAATTATTGATCGGTTTCTTCAATTCAAAAGATACATTGTATGCACAACCGCCAGAGCTGGAGACCAATGCATATGCCAATACACGCGGTCAGGCAGAAATTAAAATTGCCAACGCCATTGTGATCCCTGGGATGCCAACAGTGAATGTACACAGTTATGATTTTCCTCCAGGCCAATGGTCCCTCAAAATTCCGAAAGGCCTGGTAATGGTATTGGGGTTCATCAGAAACGATCAACCTTTTCCTGTATATGATGCAGGTTTAACGGAAAAAGGAGCGAAAAAGGAGATCGACTGGTTATTTGAATAATATATAATATCCATCATGTCTCAAGTAAAAGGAAAGTTTATATGGGCAGGCATCGTTTTTCAATTCCTGGTCATTCAGATTGGGGCGCAGACGCAACCTTTAAAACTATGGTATGAGCAACCGGCAGTTAAATGGACGGAGGCATTGCCGATTGGCAATGGGAGAGTAGGAGCCATGATATATGGTGGCGTAGGTCAGGACCATATACAATTTAATGAAGAAACCTTGTGGACGGGTGAGCCGAGAGATTATAATCGTCCGGGGGCAGGCAAATACCTTGATACTATCCGTCAGCTGCTGTTTGAAGGGAAGCAGAAAGAAGCAGAACAATTGGCCGGTGAGAAATTCATGGGCATGCGTTCCAATGAAGGTCGCTATCAGGCAGATTACCAGCCGTTCGGGGATCTGTGGATGGATTTTGAAAATACAGGTGCTGCAACTAACTATAAGCGTGAACTGGATATAACTGATGCGATAGCAAGCACAT
>JAJKIP010000243.1 GCA_021154405.1 Segetibacter sp.
CTGAATACATAGTAGCTACTGAAACTGGCATATTACACCAGATGATGAAAGCTTCTCCTCAAAAGACCTTTATTCCAGCCCCACCAACTAACAGCTGTTCCTGCAATGATTGCCCGCATATGAAACGTAATACACTGGAAAAATTGTATCTATGTATGGAATACGAGATGCCCGAGATCCTGATGGATGAAGAGTTACGTGTGGCTGCCAAAAAACCAATTGAACGGATGCTGGAGATCAGCGCCAAAGCAGGATTGTAAATTTGCCATTCACCAATTATTCCAATGATTAAAAAGTACTCAATCGATCTTGAAAAAGGAGGCCCTTTTCAAAATTTATTGGGATTCCTTTGCTTACTTGTATATGTTGGTTCATTGTACTTTCCATTAATGGATAAGGATGCGGCGCATCATGCCAATATTGCATTACATATGCTGCAGTTCAATGACTATATTAGCCTGGTAGACCGGCATATGGAATACCTTGATAAGCCTCATTTCCTCTTCTGGGTTTCAGCAGCCAGCTTCAGGATATTTGGGGTAAACACATTTGCTTATCGTTTGCCGGCCATTATTTTTGGATTAATATCTATTTACAGCACTTATAAACTGGCCCGGCATTTATCTAATAAAACTACAGCTAAGCTGGCGGCAATCATGCTGGCCACAGCACAGGGTTTTATCCTTTCCATTAACGACGCAAGGATGGAAACACCCCTAATGTCGGCCATTATTTTTGGATTGTGGCAGCTGATTGTTTTTATTGATACAAAAAGGTTTTGGAATATAGTACTGGCCGCTCTGGGTGCCGGCATTGCTTACTCAACGAAAGGATGGATAGGACCAGCAATAATTTTTATAGCTACCTTCTTTTATATTCTGCTGAACAGGAAATGGTCGGTGTTGACATACTGGAAGACCTGGTTATTTATTCCATTTCTGGTATTGTTTATTTCCCCCGTATTATATGCTTATTATTTGCAGTTTGATCTTCATCCGGAGAAAGTAGTAAGGAATATGAATCATATTTCAGGAGTTAAGTTTATACTCTGGAATCAAAATTTTGAACGGTTCGGTGGCGACGGATTTGCCAAAGGAGGAAGAAACAGCAGTGTATTTTTTCTATACCATACATTTCTCTGGGCCTTCTTTCCCTGGTGTATAATGGCTTATGTGGCAGTTTTATTCTGGCTCCGTCGAATGTTTTTTTATAAGAAATGGCGGTACCCGTTCAATTTTGCTGCCCTCGCTTTTGCTTCCATTATGTTTACCATCTCATTTTCAAAATTCAAGATGCCGCATTATGTATTCATGCTGTTACCACTCGCGGCGTTGTATACAGCGCCTTATGTGAGATTGGTATTATCTTATAGAGGCGGTATGAGATTCTATAAACCATTACACATAACCCTGGCAGTGCTGGTTATTATTGCAGCCATAGTTATGAATTATTATTTCCTGCCCTTCTCCGGAGATGGGCAGGTCATCGGCGCTTTACTGATCATTGCTCTTGTGGTTTTATTGTTTAAGAAAACAAAATTCCCCGCATTCAAACTGATATATGTTACTGCCTGCGTATCTATTCTGTTTAACCTTTTCATGAATTATAATTTTTTCCCCAATCTTTTGGAATATCAAGGGGGGAATAAACTTGCTGCTCGAATGGAGAGAGACATGGACCCTCCTATTGCAGATAAGGATATCATTTTATTGGATGTAAATGCACATAGCTTTGATTTTTATCGGGGTTATAACCATGATATTATAGATTTGGCACAGCTCGGAAATAAATTGCCATCACTTAAGGATAAATATTTTCTTCTTACCTCAAAAATGGCAAGGGAATCACTCGCCGATAGCTTTATTGTAAAGCCTGTAATTATCGCAGATGACTACAATGTAACGACACTAAAATTAAAGTTCCTAAATCCTGAAACCAGGGCAAGCAAATTGGATACATTGATGCTTGCGAAGATTGAACCTAAGTAGTTTTAGGCAGTTGAATTGAAGGATCAAATACAGTTAAATTCCCCGGATATCTTATAATCAGGAAAAAGAGTAATGCAATTCCAGCCTCAAGCATTTCTGCTTTTTTCTCATGCGGTAACAGGCTGGTTATAATAAATACCAGCAACATACTGATAACCTGATAAGCTTTTGGAAGAGGTATGCCACTTCTATCAATAAATCGTTTTGTACCTGCATGATATCTATAAAGAACAGGAAACACCAGCAGATAAATGCCCATGGCAATGGTGAGACCAATGGAGAAGATCAGTTTGTTCAGCTTGACCCCATCAACCACCAGGTTATGAAGGTTAGTTTCCCCCTGTGAATTCCGCTCTTTAAAAAATTCCGAACTCTTGATATGGAATATGCGTTGACCCCAGGAGATCTCTTCTCCGGCAGCAAAGAACAGCATCAGTGCCAAACCAATGGTCACGATCAGGAACCATGCACTCCGCCGTTTTCTCAATACAAAAAATCTTTTTATACTAACAATACATCCCAATACCAGCCCCAGCACAGTAAGCCATTCCACTATGCCATCTTCCTGTACGTAAGATTCAAATTGGGCTACATTGGTATAAAACAGAATATAGCCTACAATTAGAATTATTAATACCAGTGCCAAAATGAGTTTCTCAACAATAGAAAGTCTGGCCATAATTTTATTATTAAATTATATCCTGATAAGCTTCTCTACAGCCGCTTCCAGGGTTTCATTCTTTTTACAAAAACAGAAACGGATGACTTTGTTATCAATCCCATGTTTATAGAATACAGAAACAGGTATGACTGCAACACCATGCTCTTTGGTTATTCTGATTGCGAAATCAGTATCTTTTTCATCGCTGATCCTGTCATATTTTGCACAAATGAAATAACTTCCCTTGCTATCAAGCAGGTTAAAGCGGGAGCCTTTCATCAGGTTGATAAAATGGTCTCTTTTTTCCTGCATCACTGCTCCAAGGGACAAATAGGCGTCCTTATTTTTTAAAAAACTGGCCAGAGCAACCTGTGAAGGAGAATGACAGGAAAAGCAATTGAACTGGTGTACTTTTCGGAATTCTTTTGTCAGCTCGGGCGAGGTAATACAATATCCCAGTTTCCAGCCTGTACAATGATAAGTTTTTCCGAATGAAAAACATACAAAGCTCCTTTCCATCAGATCGGGAAAGCGCAACATGCTCTGATGCTGCAATCCATCAAACATAAGGTGTTCATAAACCTCATCACTCAGAATGAAGATATTTGTATCTTTTACTATTGATCTCAACTGATCTATGTCTTCCTTTCGTAACACAGAGCCCGTGGGATTGTGTGGGCTGTTGAGCATGATCATTTTGGTTCGCGGACTGATCTTTTGTCGCACCTCATTCCAGTCGATCTTATATTCCGGGAACTTCAGATCTACCAAAACCGCAATCGCACCATTGATCTCTACATTTGGTATATAGCTATCGTAACCTGGCTGGAATATTATTACTTCATCTCCTGGTTCCAGAACGGTTGTCAGGGCAGTATAGATTGCATAGGTACCGCCGGGAGTGATGGTGATCTGTGAATCAGGATTAATAGCTGTGCCGTAAAGAAACTCAACTTTTTCGGCCAATGATTCACGCAGGGGCATATATCCCTGCATGGGCACATATTGGTTGAAGTCCTTCTTCATAGCATCATCTACCAATCTTACCAGTTCCGGACTCATTGAATAATCAGGATAACCCTGGCCCAGATTTACAGCATTGAGTTTGGCAGCCAGGCCACTCATCACAGTAAAAATGGTGGTGCCCACATCTGGAAGCTTGGAATGCATTACCGGTGTCATAGTAAAGAAGTAAAACGGCTAAATTAGGAAAAAGATTTAAGCGTGGGGAGGTAATGAATGGTTAATGGGGAGGGATTATTTTTTCTTCTTTCCAATAACCAGGTCATAAGAATCATCTATCCATTCCTTCAGCTGTTTTGCACGAACCGAGCCATCTATTATAATAGTATTCCAGTGTTTTTTATTCATATGGTATCCGGGCAAAACACAGGAAAATTCCTCCCTCAGTTCAATGGCCTTATCCGGATCGCATTTAACATTGAACTGCAGGGGATCGTTATCAAGACCCGTAATCAGAAATATCTTTCCTTTTACCTTGTAAACAAGATTGTCCGGGCCAAAGGGAAGGGTTTCTTCTGCTCCGGGTTTGGATAAACAATACTCGCGTAAGGATTCTATATTCATTGCTGCATTATGGCTGTTGCCTCTATTTCAATAAGGTAATCCGGGCTGATCAAGCCTTTTACCTCAATCATGCTGGTGCAGGGCTTTATATTCCAGAAAAACTCTCCATGGGCCTTACCGTATTCTTCCCAACGGGAGATATCTGTTACAAACATTCTTGTCCGCACTACATCGTTCATGGAAGCGCCGGCCTTTACAAGAACCTTCTCAATCTTTTCCAAAATGAATTTTGTTTGTTCATAGGCACTGTTACCACCCACCAGTTCGGTGCTATCATCAGCAGCTACTGTTCCGGTAACTTCAATGATGTTTCCCACTTTTACAGCACGGCTGTATCCAACAATATCTTCCCAAATAACGCCTGATGAATAATTTGTCCTTTCCATGTTATCCTGGTTTTATTTCAATATTTTCCTGTTTGACTAATTGCTCACCCATCAATCGCAATAATAGTTGTGTAACTGTTATTACATCTTTCTGGCAGTAGGTAACAATGCGATTGAGGTCCTTATCCTTCCAGTATACTTCCCAAACTCTGCTTCCGTCTATATCATCTTTTGGTGTGGGGATATTTAATGTATGGGCAAGAAGATTAAGTGAAGTATAACTTTTGAAGTCTCCAAACTTCCAAAGCTCCATAGTATCAAGGTGATTGACTTCCCAGGGTTTTTTACCCGCGGAATTCAGCAATGATGGAATGGGAATATTATTAATGACCATTCGGCGGCATAGATAGGGGAAATCAAATTCCTTTCCATTATGCGCGCATAGAAAGCGTTGTTCTCCAGCAGACCATTTCCTGAGCATTTCTGCAAATTCAAAAAGAATGATGGATTCATTTTCTCCATAAAATGATTTCAGCACCATCCGTTTATGCTCACCACTTGCCTGAATAAAACCACAACTAATACAAATGATCTTCCCAAACTCGGCATAAATACCTGCCTTGGGATAAATGGTTTCTACCGATTCAACTTCTTTATTCCGAATAAGATAACCGGCTTTTATATCCCACAGGGCTTTCCATTCTTCCGGTAAACTCTGGTAAGAGTCGTATTGAGGGACAGTTTCAATATCAAGGAACAAAATATTATTGACCGGATAAGGGGCCATAGAATTATTTATAATAAGATAAAGATGCCAGTTGAAAAACTAACAGCAATTAAAGCGTAATCGAAAAGCTTCAGGCGCCTTCGATCAGGCCAATATGATTGCCAAAAGGATCTTCCACGATTGCAACAAAAATTGGTCCGCCTACATTGGTTCTCGGCTGAATCAGTTTTCCTCCAATCCCTGTTAACTTTTTTGCTGCCTTTGCTGCATCATCCACCGCCCAATAGGATACGGAATGATTACCTGTGGTAGGACCAGGGATATCAGGATCGAGCCCGAGTTCTGCTCCATTAATATCAAATCCTACATAATAAGGCTCATCGAAATAAGGCTTAAGGCCGGTTGCCTTTATATACCATTTCTTTGCTTCCTGCAGATCTGAAACCTTATAAATAACAGTACGTAATTTCTTGAACATGTTCTCTTATAAATATTTTTCGCCCTTGTTGCGCTTAAGGTCGGCAACATAGTCTTTTATTTCCTGTTCTTTCTCTTTTTTGCAGATCATCAAAACATCTTTGGTGTCTACAACAATATAATCTTCCAGCCCCTGGAGCAATACCAGTTTGTTATCAGGAACCTGAACAATACAATTTTTTGCATCGATAATGGTGACATGGTCTCCGGCAACTGCATTTCCAAAATAATCCTTATCCATGTTTTGCCATGCGCTGTTCCAGGTACCTAAATCGCTCCAGGAAAATGAAGCGGGTATCACATAAACATTGTCTGCATTTTCCATAATACCGAAATCAATGGAAATGCTGGTACAAAGCGGGTAAATTTTTTCAATAGCCTGCGCCTCTTTTTTGGTATTGAAGGAGTCCTTCTCGGCCGCAAATACTTCAAAGATCTCAGGCTGGAATTTTTCAAACGCCATTAGAATATTCCTCACTTTCCATGTAAAGATGCCGGCATTCCAAAGAAAGTCGCCACTGGCCACGAATGTCTTTGCCAGTTCCAGGTTGGGTTTTTCCGTAAAAGTTTTCACTTTGTGCACTCCGGAAGCCACTTCTGGTCCATCGTGCTGAATATATCCATATCCTGTGTTAGGAGAAGTAGGAGTAATGCCAATTGTAACCAGGGCATTAATATTATCAACAAAATCCAGCGCACGACTTGCCGTTTCAACAAAATGATCAGTATCCGGAATCAGATTATCAGCAGGGGCCGCCATCATCACAGCCAGTGGATCTTTCTGAAATAGCTTGAAGGCGATATAGGCAATGCAGGGAGCTGTATTCTTTCTGGATGGTTCTGCAAGTATATTCTCTTCAGCCAGTTCGGGCAGCTGCTTTTTGGTTAGCTCAACGTATTCCTTGGAAGTAATGATGTAGATATTTTCAACAGGCACCAGATTTTTATATCGATCATATGTTTGCTGTATCAGCGTTTGGCCCACATGAAGAATATCGAGGAACTGTTTGGGGTAATTGCTCCGGCTCATCGGCCAGAAGCGGCTTCCAATTCCACCTGCCATTATTGCTACATAGTGATGTTTATTCATTCCCCTTGGTTCTCTTTAAGTTACTATGGTTTAAAAATCAGATGGGACGAGTTTTATATCAATCCCTCTTTAATAAGATCATGCAAATGTATGATTCCAAGATACTGCCCATTATCATCCACAACAGCCAGCTGTGTTATCTCTTTTTTGCGCAAGAGATCAAGCGCTGATACTGCCAATTCATCCGGCCCGATGGTTTTGGGATTTCGGGTCATGATATCGGCGGCCTTTACACTGTCAATCTGTACACTGTCCTTAAGCATACGACGCAAATCGCCGTCCGTGATTATCCCAAGTAGCATACCCTTTTCGTCGGTAACAGCAGTTACCCCCAATCTTTTTTGTGTCATTTCAACAATGACTTCCTTTAATGAGTCTGAAGGCATGACCTTTGGCTTCTCATTTCCCGTATACAGATCATATACTCTTAAATAGAGCTTCTTTCCCAATGTGCCCCCCGGATGGAATTTGGCAAAATCATCACTCTTGAACCCTTTTTTCTCCATCAGGCAAACAGCCAGCGTGTCCCCCATCACCAGCTGCGCGGTGGTACTGGTAGTTGGCGCAAGGTTATTGGGACAGGCTTCCTGGTCAACCGTGGTGTTTAGAATGATATCTGATTGTTTGGCTAGGTAGGATTGCATATTGCCTACCATACCGATCAGTACATTACCAAAATTCTTAATTAAAGGGATAAGAACCTTTATTTCCGGGCTTTCGCCGCTTTTGCTGATGACTATAACAACATCATCCTGCTGAACAATGCCAAGATCACCATGAATGGCATCTGCAGCATGCATGAAAATGGAAGGTGTGCCGGTTGAATTAAATGTGGCCACTATTTTCTGGGCTATAACAGCACTTTTACCAATTCCACTGACTACTACACGGCCTTTACAGGCACACATTGCCTCAATTGCTTTCTCAAAATCATCATTGATATAGGCCGAAAGTTGGGAAATAGAACGGGCTTCCAGTTCAATGGTCTGAAGGGCAATTTGTTGAATGTTCGGCTGCATGGGTAAGCGGCAAAATTAGCTAATTGCAACGAACTGTTGTTTGCTTGTTTATAGGGGCCAGCGGCCCTTAATTTTTAACGTTTATCGCATGGCGATCCCGCATTTGGTTTGTAAATTCGCGGTCCTTGCCAACCGGCAGGAAGAGAGCGGGGTAAATCGCCCGAAAGGGTGTCGAAACGCCCAAAAGGCTTTCGAAAAATATTGGAACTCAACCTCAATCCCCGCCATCCGATAAATAAACACTTATTGTACCGGATATTCCTGTTTTATCACGGAAATCAGGAAATGATCCGTAAAAATGAGTAACTTAAACAAATCCGCATTCCGGAAGTGCGATAGTCCAGGAGACTGAGAAATAACTGAGAAATGGGAACAACAGCAAAAAACACCACCGCCAGAAAAACACCTAAAGCCTCACCCGCTAAAAAGGGATCCGAAAGCAACCGGTTTGATTTACACAAGGCATTACACGAATATTTTGGGTTTGACAAGTTTAAAGGCAATCAGGAGAAAGCAATTGAATCACTTTTAGCAGGTCATGATACATTTGTTATCATGCCAACCGGCGGTGGCAAAAGCCTTTGTTATCAGTTGCCCGCAATGGTCAGCGAAGGGGTAGCTATTATTGTGTCTCCGCTGATCGCGCTGATGAAAAACCAGGTTGACCTGGTTAGAGGATATAGCAGTAACGATGAAGTAGCCCATTTTCTGAACTCAACGTTAAGCAAAAAGGAAATAAAAGAAGTACATGACGATTTGCTGAGCGGCAGAACAAAAATGTTGTATGTAGCGCCCGAAACGCTCACCAAGCAGGAAAACCTTGAATTCTTCTCTGACCTTAAGATATCTTTCTTTGCAGTTGACGAAGCCCACTGTATCTCTGAATGGGGCCATGATTTTCGGCCGGAGTATCGTCGCCTGCGGGAGATGATGATACAGATTAGTCCCGATATCCCGGTAATTGCCCTAACTGCTACAGCTACTCCCAAAGTACAGAGTGATATCATCAAGAACCTCGATCTTAAAGAGCCCAATATTTACATTTCTTCCTTTAACCGCGGCAATCTGTATTATGAAATACAGCCCAAGATTAAAAAGGCGCAAACAGATGAAAGCATTGTGCGATTTATCAAAGGAATGAAGGGTAGCAGCGGGATTATTTATACGCTAAATAGGAAAACAACAGAAGAACTGGCTGGTACCTTGATGGCAAATGGAATAAAGGCTGTTGCCTATCATGCCGGACTGGATAGTAAATTAAGAGCTGA
>JAJKIP010000244.1 GCA_021154405.1 Segetibacter sp.
ACCGCTGTCCAACCACAGTATGAAGGTGCGCCGATCATCTCACTCGTTAACCTGGATCGATTAAATAATCAGAATGACCCGCAGCCGGATGGTGTGTTTGACTTTGTAGAAGGATTTACTGTGATATCTCCCATGAGCCGTATCATATTCCCGGTTTTGCAACCATTTGGAAGAGATATCGAATATGTTTTCAAGACTCAGGCCGATAGGGATAAGTATGTCTATTACCCATTGTATGATACCATTAAAGCGATAGCCCAAACCTTTGCCAATCTTAACCGGTATAAGATGGTTGGCCGTTCGCGAACTTCTTCATCTGGAGGTACCGGTGATTACCAGCTCGGCTTTAATATTCCGAGAGGGTCTGTAACGGTTACTTCAGGCGGACAAACACTTCAGGAGAATGTAGACTATGAGATCAACTATGATCTGGGTACGCTGAGGGTAATCAATCAGGCCATCATTAATTCCGGTGTGCCGGTGAATATTCAGTATGAGAACCAGGCGGCATTCGGCATTCAGCAACGAAACTTTATGGGATTGCGGCTCGATTATATCGCCAATAAGAAATTATCACTGGGTGGAACCATTGTGAGATTGGGTGAGCGGCCCTTCTTCGTCAAACAATCTTACGGTGAAGATCCAATCCGCAACACCATGTATGGCTTCGATGTTGATTACAGGAGTGATTGGCCTCGCCTTTCAAAATGGCTGGATAAACTTCCTTTCTACAGCACCAAGGCTATGTCATCCATTACTGCCTATGGAGAAGCGGCTATGCTGCAGCCCGGTCACGCGCCGCAGATCGGCAGAGGTGGAAATGGATTGTCTTATATCGATGACTTTGAAGGCACACGTTCTTCAATCGATCTGCGCTTCCCCATTATTAGCTGGAACCTTTCATCGGTACCACAATTATTCCCTGGTGCCAGTCTCAACAATAACCTGGAAAGCAATTTCGATCGCGCAAAACTTGCATGGTATAATATCGAACCCGTATTACAGGAAAAAAGTAATTCCAATAACCCCTTACGCGGTGATGTCGCAGAACTCTCCAAACCTGAAACACGCCAGGTATTGCAGCAGGAAATTTTCCCGCAACGCAGCACAGGGTTCGGGCAGGGCCTGCTTACCACTTTTGATCTGGCCTTTTATCCTAAAGACAAAGGCCCATATAATTTTGAATCCCGTCCCGGAAGAATTACTTCCAACGGAAAGCTGGTTAACTATACCAACTCTTGGGGTGGCATCATGCGCAATATTGATCAGATCGATTTTGAAACAAATAATATCGAGTATATCGAATTCTGGCTACAGGATCCATTCACTAAAAACACAGCAGCAGGTACAAATGGAAAGCTCTATTTCAACCTGGGTAATATATCCGAGGACATCCTGAGAGATGGAAAACGCCAGTATGAGAATGGCCTTCCCACTCCTACCAATAATGCTCCTGTTGACACCAGTACTGTCTGGGGTAAAGTACCATCCAACCCATTGCAGGTCACCAATGCATTCAGCAATGACCCAAATGATCGCCAGTATCAGGATGTAGGTTTTGATGGATTGACCGATGATGAAGAAAGAACAAAATTCAGCCCTTATCTCAGCAGTATCCAGGCAAATGCTCCGGGTCTGTTTGCAAAAGCCCAGGCGGATCCGTCTGCAGATAATTTCAGACCTTATCGGGATCCATCCTATGATGCGGCCAAGGTGGGTATCCTGGGAAGATATAAAGACATCAATAATCCGCATGGTAACTCTCCTGTTTCCAATAACAGCAGTCAGTTTGTAAATGCATTCACCCAATATCCTGATGCAGAGGAACTGAATCGTGATAATACCTTAAATGAAGTTGAAGAATATTTCCAGTATAAAGTAGATCTTAAACCAGATATGTTATCAGGGACCAATTACATCACTGATAAAAGAAAGGTGAATGTAAAACTCGCGGATAATAGTACCCGCACTGAGACCTGGTATCTCTTCCGCATTCCCGTTTCTGAATATGAAAGCAAGGTTGGAAATATTCCTGATTTCAAATCCATCCGTTTCATTCGAATGTTTGTAACAGGGTTTGAAGATTCTGTTGTGATGCGTTTTGGTAAACTGGAACTGGTAAGAAACCAATGGCGCAATTTTCAGTATGAAATTGACACCACAGATCGCTATGTGGCCCCCACACCAGGCGCTTCTGTTGAATTCAATACGCTGGCTGTAAACCTTGAGGAGAATGATCAACGGCAACCTATTCGATATGAACAACCTCCTGGCATTGAAAGGCAACAGCAATTGAGTAATGATAATGTACAGTTATTCCTGAATGAACAATCCCTCAGCGTTCAGGTCTGTAATCTTCCGGTTGGTAAATCACGTGGTGTATTTAAGACCGTAAACCTGGATATGCGCCAGTATGGAAAACTGCGAATGTTCATTCATGCGGAAAGCCGTTTCAATGATGCCAACCTTAAGGATAATGATCTTACTGCAGTGATCCGTATTGGAAATGATTTTCAGGGTAATTACTATGAGGTTAGAATTCCATTGAAGAAAACCAGGTTTGGCGAAACAGACAGTTTGAAGATCTGGCCGGAAGCCAACAATCTTGATTTTGACCTGGATGATCTTACTGCATTAAAGCTGCGCAGAAATCTGGCTGGTTTCTCCCCTTCCAAATACTATAGAGAAACCATGGCCAATGGCCGCTCATATGCCATGATCGGTAACCCTAATCTGGGAGAAGTGAAAGGCATGCTAATGGCCGTTGAGAATACCAATAAAGCAGATGGTGATGCCTGTGCAGAGATCTGGTTTAATGAGCTTCGTTTCTCCAACCTGGATGAAAAAGGAGGCTATGCGGCACTGGGCAAGGTAAATATCAAACTTGCAGACCTGGGTGATATTACTGCGGCTGCTTCAACTAAAACAAGAGGGTTTGGAACACTGGAGCAACGTGTAAATGAAAGAAGCCGTGAAGATGTGAACACATTTGATCTTTCTGCCAATATCGATGCAGGTAAATTATTGCCACGGAAATTAGGTTTGCAGATCCCAATTTATGCAGGAATCAGCCGCATCATCAGCACGCCTGAATACGATCCATATGACCTCGATATCAAACTGGACCAGAAGCTGAAAGGTTCCACTGGTAATGCCAAGGATTCCATCCGCAATGATGCACAGGATATAACCACCATCAAAACGCTGAACTTCACCAACGTCAAGAAGATGAAGCTGGATGGCAAGCGCCCCAAGATCTGGAGCATTTCCAATATCGACCTCAACTATTCATACATTGAAACGCAGCAGCATAATCCACTTATTGAACTCTATCAGATGAGGCGTACACGAGCAGCTGTAGGATACAACTATGCTCCACAGGCAAGGTATATTGAACCGTTTGGCCGGTTGATCAAATCCAAATCAAAATGGCTGTCTCTGATCAAGGACTTTAATTTCAATTATGTCCCCTCCCTGCTTTCCTTCAGAGGAGATGTATTCCGTCAATTCGGCGCCACACGCCCACGTAATGTAGGAGGTGGTCCTTACAAGATTCCTGAGACATACGATAAATATTTTACGTTCGACAGATACTATGTGATGCAATGGAACCTGACCAAATCACTGGCACTCGATTTCCAGGCTACCAATAATGCACGGATCGATGAACCATTTGGTCGCATCGATACGAAAGAAAAGAAAGATTCCGTTCACAAGAACCTGTTTAAAGGTGGACGTAATACGCATTATGGTCAGCAGGCTACCTTGACCTACACGGTACCTATGCAAAAGATTCCGTTCCTGGACTGGACCCAGTTGCATGGTTCTTACAGCACTCAATATAATTGGGATGCAGCTTCTCTTTTAGCCAGGGAATTAGGTAATACTATTTCCAATACGCAGACGAGGATCGTAAATGGTGAATTGCACTTTGAACAGTTATATAACAAATCAAGATTCCTGCGTGCTGTGAACAGTGATGGGCCTGCCAATCCAAAAACAGCTTTGCCTAATAATAACGCGAATACAGATTCCACCCATAAGAAAATTTCAACTGCCATCCCTGACAGCGTCCTCGCGAAAATGAAACCAAAAGAAAGGAGAAAGGCAAAACGTGCAGCCAGAAGGGCAGCCAGGGAAGAGAAAAGAAAACAGCGCGCTGCCCATCAGAATGAACTTCCGAGCGTTGGAGGTGTTGCCAAATTTGCTGCCGGGCTGGTTACCTCTCTAAAAAATGTGACAGTTCAATACAATGAAGACTTTGGGACGATCCTTCCTGGTTATATGGACAGCACACAGGTTTTGGGTTCCAATCTCAAGAGTGGTGAACCTGGTTATGGTTTCATTTTCGGCAGACAGCCGGATACTAACTGGATCAATCGATTTGGGGCAAAAGGATTGTTGTCGCTGGATACCATGGTTTCCAGCCTTATTCAGCAACGTTATAACCAGCATCTGAATGTAACAGCTGAACTGGCTCCTATCCGTGATCTTACTGTTACGCTTACCGTGGATAAAATGTTCAGCAAGAATTATTCTGAACTATACAAGGATACCAGCAAGTTTGACAATGTAGTATTGACCAGGCTGAACCCTTATGCAGCGGGTAGTTTCAGCATGACTTATATTTCCTACCAGACATTGTTCAAAAAGTTTGATCCCAATGTTGTATCGGAAACCTTCAAAGAGTTTGAAGCCAACCGAATAAAGATCTCGCAAAGTCTCGGAGGCAAGAACCCATATGCAGCTGGTAATCCCACAGATCCTGATGGTTATGTGCAGGGATATCGTGGGTATGCACAGGAAGTGGTGATCCCTGCTTTCCTGGCTGCTTACACAGGAAAAGATCCCCTGAGCATTAAACCATTCAAAAACACCAATAGCAAGATCAATTCAAATCCTTTCGGTGGCTTATTGCCAAAACCCAACTGGACTATTAGCTATAATGGACTTTCAAGGATCCCGGGACTGGATAAAATATTCACCAATTTCACTATCCGCCACGGCTATCACAGTACTTTAAGCATGAACAGCTTTAACACAGCGCTGCTGTTCCAGGATCCATTCCGTGTAGGCTATCCATACTTCCGTGATGCAAAAGGTGATTATATTCCTTATTTCCTTGTGCCGAATATTACTATTGAGGAGCGATTTGATCCATTGATCCAGCTCGATATGACTTTTGTCAATGATCTCACTACCGGTATCGAATTCCGTAAATCACGTCAGTTAAGTCTTAGCCTTATAGATTATCAGCTGGCAGAAAACCGTTCAACGGAAGTTCAATTCAATTTCAACTGGAGAAAGAAAGGTATGCCGCTTATCAAGAACCTTAAGATCGGCAAGAAAGGAATGAAACTGGATAATGATGTTACTTTCCGGATGGATTTCACTTATCGTGATGATGCCACTTCCAATAGCAAACTGGACCAGGGAACATCATTTGGTACTGCAGGGCAGAAATTTATCAGCATCAAACCTTCAATTGATTATATATTGAATAACCGCGTAAGCCTGAAGCTATACTTTGAGCAGAACCGCAATATTCCTAAAGTAAGTAACGCCTTTCCGATCACCAACACAAGAGGAGGATTGCAGGTGAGGATCTCACTGGCCCAATAAAGAATCAGAATTTCATTTCGGGTATATCACCTTCAACCGTCAGTTTGCCTGCTGTTTTGGATTTGATCTCTTCCACACTTACACCTGGGGCCCTTTCCAGTAAACGAAAACCCTGTGGAGTAACATCAAGAACTGCCAGGTCAGACACGATCTTCTTTACACATTTAACGCCGGTGAGCGGCAATGTACACGCAGGTAATAATTTGGATTCTCCTTTCGGATTACTATGCACCATGGCTACAATGATATTCCTTGCACTAGCCACGAGGTCCATTGCACCACCCATGCCTTTTACCATTTTGCCCGGTATCTTCCAGTTGGCTATATCTCCACTCTCACTCACTTCCATAGCACCCAGTACGGTGAGATCAACCTTGCCGGCCCTGATCATACCAAAGCTCAATGCAGAATCAAAAAATGCAGAGCCAGGCACAGTAGTAATGGTTTGTTTACCGGCATTGATCAGGTCAGGATCTTCCTCTCCTTCGAATGGAAAAGGTCCCATACCCAGTAATCCATTCTCACTTTGCAATACCACATCTATTCCCGCAGGAATATAATTGGCAACCAGGGTGGGTATACCGATGCCCAGGTTTACATAATAACCATCTTTCAATTCTCTTGCTATGCGTTGTGCTATCTGCTCTTTGGTAAGTGCCATGGTTTGATCTTATGCTTTTTTCCTGATTGTTCTTTGTTCGATCCGCTTCTCATATTGCTGCCCCTGGAAAATACGATGTACATAAATTCCAGGAGTATGAATGCCATTGGGATCCAGTTCACCGGCCGGAACAAGTTCTTCCACTTCAGCAATGGTAACCTTACCGGCAGTAGCCATCATGGGATTAAAATTGCGCGCCGTTTCTTTATAAATCAAATTTCCGGCTGTATCACCTTTCCATGCTTTTACAATAGCATAATCTGCTTCAAAGGCATATTCCAGCAGATATTCCTTTCCATTGAATTTGCGCACTTCCTTTCCATCCGCTACTTCCGTTCCAACACCAGCAGGAGTATAAATGGCAGGTAAGCCATAACCTGCAGCCATACATCTGGTAGCGAGTGTGCCCTGTGGTATCAGTTCTACTTCCAGTTCACCACTCAGCAATTGTCGCTCAAACTCCGCATTCTCCCCCACATAGGAAGCGATCATTTTCTTTACCTGCTTTTGTTTGAGCATAAGTCCTATCCCAAAATCATCCACTCCCGCGTTATTGGAGATGCAGGTAAGTTGTTTTATACCTTTTTTAACCAGGGCTGCAATGCAATTTTCAGGAATCCCGCATAATCCAAATCCACCCAGCATAATAACTGCGCCATCTTTTATGTCTGATATGGCTGCATCAGCAGATGCAACAACTTTATTCATGCTAATAAATTAGAGTATAAAATTAAGATAGAAGCGTAGTATTTGATCAATCAGGCAATTTCTTTGCCCGGGCCCTGCGCAGAGAGTCCATATGCAATTTCTTTATATGCTGACCAGGCAAGAGGAAAAAATTTGCCGAACTATCATTTCGGGTGCGAATATTGCCCTTTTTGATTGCAAAAGTATCATCAGGTCTTCTTCCCGTCCGTATTAAAGGCTTTTTGAGACTATCCGCGGCTCTCAGGGCACTATCCATTCTTATGGCGCTATCCTTTTTTAAAGTTGCTGAATCTATAGTGCTTTGTCCTGGCGGTCTGGTATCAGCTATCTGTTTAGTACCCATTGAATCCAGCAATTCTTTCATTATTGCAGGGTGTCGCTGATACCAGGTGTAACTTTTTTGAAAAGTAGTCCTATCAGTCTTATGAAGCCGGAATATTTCATCATACCATTCCTGCGCTATTGCTTTTTTGTCAGAAGAGGAATCTTTGGGGAGTTTATATATTTCCAGGAAGTCGCCTACGCGTAACAGATCCCATAATACATCTTCCATCTGCTGTTTGGGCAGAATGTTCTTTGGAACTTTATTCTTGCTGGAGCAGGCAACTATTAAAAGGAGGAAGCAGGGAAAAATAATCAGTTGTCTCATCTCAGTTCTTTGTAAGCCGTTGAGTTGGATATATCCAGTTTGGTTAACAGGTCTCTTGCACGGTTTTTAAGTTCGGGGTTTGCCTTGCTAAATACTTTTACCAGTTCCGAGCTTTTGCCCTGAAAGAAAAATTGCATGATCATTGAATTGGGATTCTCACCATTTATTGTATTGAGAAAATTCAGGGAATTCATGATACCGCTGCGCGCTTCGTCCTCATTCTCGTAGAACAGGTCCATTCCTGATCGGTAATAAGAATAAAGGGCGTCATGCAACAATGCAAAGCGATTATTATTCAGATTTTCTGCCAGCCAATAGCGGTTCCTCAATCCATCAAATGATTTCCATCCGGCTATCTCTCTGCTTTCCGGTGCGTTGTTTACAATATTCCAGGCTTTCTTGAAATAATCATCTCCACCGCGAAGTGAAAAGGACCCATAATCAAATCCCAGGATGATATTAATATAATAAGCGATCACGGCAGGCAGATTGGCTGCACCGGGATCATTACCCTGCACCCTGTTTTCATTGAATTCTACCGGCTGAAATTCTATCCAACGGAAGGTAACCTCATCATCAATGAAATTGATGATCGGGGATTCATAAGTACTGCTATAAATAGGGCGGGCGGCCTGGATGGTTAGTTTTGCCTTATACATATTGTTGCCCAGCTCCTGGTCTATATTCAGCAGGAAGTTACACTGTATCTTTTCATTGGGTTGGAATACATCCCTGGTCCATTTGCGACCATTGATAAAATTGCTCAATGTGGTCTGAAGGGAATTAAAAATATTCTTGTCAACCTTTGAGCTCACCTTATTAGCCAAAACAGTCAACCTTGCCTGTATCTCCTGTGCCTGAATGGCGCCAGCCAGCAATAACACAATTAAAAGAAAAGAAATTCTTTTAAGCATAATGCGTTTTTATAATGGTATCCACAATATCTTTTGCCACTTCATCCTTTGATTTCGTATCGAATCTTAATTCCTCACCCTTATTCCCAAATATGGTGATCCTGTTTGTATCATGCTTAAAACCGGCGCCTTTATGGTTCATGGAATTCAGCACAATAAGGTCAGCATTCTTTTCTTTTAGCTTGGTAAGCGCATTCTTTTCCTCATCGTTTGTCTCCAATGCAAAACCAACCAATACCTGTTCAGCTTTTTTCTTTTCACCCAGGCTCTTTAAAATGTCTTTTGTTTTAGTGAGCTCCAATGTAAGCGTGCTTTCTTTTTTCTTGATCTTCTGATCGGCTTTAACTGAAGGAGTATAATCAGCTACTGCGGCAGAGAGAATTGCGAGATCAGCCTTATCGAAAACTTCATGACAGGCATTGTACATTTCTGCTGCGGAGGTCACATTCACCAGCTTGATTCCATTGGCTGAAAATGGAATGCCTATCGGACCCAGTACCAGGGTCACATCTGCACCTCTTTTATATAATTCTTTAGCTATGGCAATGCCCATTTTACCGGAAGAATGATTGCCTATAAAACGAACGGGATCAATAGCTTCGTATGTGGGACCGGCCGTAACCAGCACCTTTTTACCGGCGAGGGGGCTGGTCAAAAAAAAACGCTCAGTTATGAATTGAATGATCTCTTCGGGTTCAGCCATCCGACCGTCACCAAACAGCCCACTGGCGAGTTCCCCCTTACCAACCGGGATCACGGTATTGCCAAAAGAAGTGATGAGCTGGAGATTGTTTTTAGTAGCGGGATGATGCCACATATCTTCATCCATGGCGGGAGCCACTACAACCGGACAGGTAGCGGACAGATAAACCGCCAGTAAAAGATTATCGCAAAGTCCATGGGCCATTTTTCCCAGGGTATTACAGCTAAGAGGAGCAAGTAACATAACATCAGCCCATCTGCCAAGCATCACATGGTTAGACCAGCTTTGTTCATCATACAGATCAACCAGTACAGGGTTCCTGCTAAGTGTGGAAAGTGTGAGTGTGGAAACAAAATCTTTTGCCGAGGGCGTTAGTATAACTTTCACTTCTGCTCCGGCCTTTACCAGGGAGCGAACAAGGTAAACCGCTTTATAGGCTGCTATACTTCCGGTGATACCCAGTAATATTTTTTTACCCTGCAACATGTTTTTAAACAGGCTATTATTTATGAAAAGACAAGGTACAAAAAAAGGAATGGGAAAGTGTAAGCCATACTACCTTCTCATTCCTTTTAATATTGTCTTGGGACTGTCTGCTAATTACCGCCAAAGATGCGTATATGTTCACCGAAGCTTTAGCGAAAGTGGACGTGCCCGCCGAAACTTTACTGAGGTGGGCCTTGCCTGCCGAAGCTTTACTAAATTGGGCCTTGCCCGCCAAAGCTTTACTAAAGTGGGCCTTGCCGCCAAAGCTTTACCGAGGTGGGCCTTGCCCGCCGAAGCTTTAGCGAAGGCGGGTTAATCAAAGAGTTGATCTTCACCCTTACGGAAATATATTTTTTCCTCCAGGAATTCCTGTGTAGCCAGCAGAGCGGGATTGGGCATTCTTTCATATGCACGTGATATCTCGATCTGTTCCTTGTTCTCATGGATCTCTTCCAGGCTATCAGTATGGCTGGCAAATTCATCCAGCTTGTTATGCAACTCTTCTTTCAACGAAATGTTGATCTGGTTAGCCCTTTTGGCAACAATGGTAATTGACTCATAGAGATTACCTGTTTTGTTCTTTATTTCATCCAGGCTTTTTGTTTCAACATTATTAGCAATGCCAGCGCTAAGCTGACGTCTTAATTTGCTCATTCGTTAAATTTTTTATGTTGTTTTGAGATAAGTTAAGGTAATTCTCCGCTTCCTTGCGCAGTTTGCTCTCAGGAAAACGGTCTACAAAATCATTCACTTCCTTGATCACCTGGTCAAATCGTTCTACTTTCTTTGTTTCCACGCTCATTTCAGCGTAGCGAAAAAAACTTTTTATGGTCATCAGTTTATACTCATCGCCTGAACCTGATTCAGGATAAGTGCTGAGCAACGTAGAGAAAGCAACACCGGCAGCCCTGAACTGACCCATATCATAATAAAGCTTTGCACTCTTGAAATCCTTTGTCTCCAGTTTCCTCCTGCAAATATCAATAATGTCGTTAGCCTGTTTATTTCTTTCAGAACCGGGATGCGTATTAATGAATATCTGCATCATACCAACCGTTTTGATGGTATTGGTCTGATCCAGTTCTGGTTTGGGCGACTGTTTGAAATAACAATAGGCCCGCATGAAATCCACCTCTTCTGCCTTGGGGCTGTTAGGAAATATTTCAAGGAATGTCTTGAACAGGTTTTCTGCGTTCAGGTAATCTGCCTGGTTATAGGCGCAATAGGCAAACTTGTAATAGATATCCTGAAATTCAGTTCTGGTCTTATAATAAGGCATAATATCCTCATAGATCACGGTTGCTTTTTGCCATTTCTTCTGCACGTAATACTTTTCGGCCATCCTGAGCTTGAATTCAGGATCCGGGTTTTTCAGGATTTTGGTCATGCTCTTGCCACTGCAACCACCCAAAATAACGACCAGTAATAAGACGGGGATAAAACGCATAAAGGACTGCAAAGTTAATAGATACGGACAAATCTTATACAAAAAAGATAAGCCTCCAAGAAGGGGCAGTTAAGGTTTTGATAAAGAGGGGTTAAGGGAATAAAAAAACCCTTCCGCTTTCGCGGAAGGGTCTGTATTTCAGCAAAAAGTAATCACTAAAAATTATTTCTTACGAAGGTTCGGGTGCGGAGGAGCTACCGTATTTGGTCCATCCTCGCCTTCACCGGCACCACGGAGATCAACTGTATCGCAATCACCACCTTCCTGGCCATAGTTGAAGATAAAGCGGTCTGCGCTGATACCTTCTTTTTCTACCAGATAAGTGATCACTTTGTTTACATGATCCCAGCTGAGCTGCTGTTCTTTCTTGCTGGAAGAGCAGTAACCAACTACTACTACTTTACACTCAGGACTGTTACGTATCCTTGAAGCAACACTGGACAGTACAGCTTCAGCATCTTTGCTAAGTGCGTTAGATCCGGATTTGAAGGAAATGCTTGGGAGTGCACCGAGCTTGGTAGCACAATCATTTCCGCCTTTAACCATGTATTTGTCAAAGCAGGTTGAATCAGGGCATGGGCATTTACCTACGCCATCCACATCAACAGGCTGACAGATTGTTGGAGTAACAAGTTCTTTGTCTTTGTAATCAGGAACACCGTCACCATCAGTATCGCGGCTAACACCATGAGTGTCCACTGGAGCACCAGCAGGAGTTTGTTCCTGGTCGAACTGGTCTGTAACACCGTCGCCATCAGAATCAGGCAATACGGGTTTTGGAAGGATCATCAGGCGAGGTTTGCGAATCTCCTGATAAGCATAATCCAGAGGATTAAGCCACCACAAAGGTTCAACAGATTTAGCGCCCAGATTGATATTCAGACCAACACTTAAGAAATTATAAGAATCATAATCACTGGTAAGTGCGGCATCTCCCCAAGGGTGTTCCTGCCAGCGCTGACCATCCAGCAAATCATCTTTAACAATAGTTACCCTGTCTTCAACGGCAAGATTCAGGCGTTTGCTGAGTTTGAAAGCAACACCACCACCAAATGAACCAGAAGGTTTGAATGTATCTCCAAACAATTTTGGACGACGATCACCCTGGTTTTCTGCAGGTGTTTCATATGATTTGTCGAGCATATCCTTCAAAGCCTTGCGGGTATCTTTCCGATTTTTGTACACATTACCTGCAATACTGTTGAAATTATACTTGGTTGATCCGTTCAGGGCATTCACTTTGGTATCATAAATAGAGCCGCCGATACCACCGAAAGCGTAGAAGCTAACGCCCGTTTTAGATTTATGAAAACGAATATTATTCAGAGTAACCACTCCATCAAGAGTAAGGTCCTGAACTTTCGTTTTATAGTTGTAATAAACATTATCGAGCGGGCCGCCGCCACTCGGAGCTATAACAACCGTGCCCCCAGGCCCTGACGGACTAGCCACAGGAGCATTATAGCGTTGGCCTGCCGGAAGATTAGCTCCCCATGCAGGGTTTCTGGCAAAATTTCCATTTGAAGTCCAGTCCAATCCTTTGCCAATTCCATACATATAACCTAAACGCATGGAGAAAACATAACCGAAAGCTTTTCTAACATGAAGCCCGAAACCGGGTGCAAATTGAGATGCTACATCACCGCTAACACGAAACATACCGCCTTTAATACCAATTTCCCACTGGTTACGAGGTTTTGCCGGGAAATTGTAGGTACCATTCAGAAACTCTGTATGCTGCGGCATACGTTTCGATGGCACTACTGAAGAATCTGTAACATCATAGCCACCGCCCGTTTTCACCTGGGCAAGGCAGCATGATGCTATCAGGCAGAAAAATCCTGCCAGAAGAGTGTACTTTTTGCTTACCATAACGAAGGATTAAGATTTTACTAAAAAACAATGTCCTAAATAAAAAGCAAAAATATGATATGAACCCTAAATACCAAATTTTTGCAAAAAAAAATCGGAGTTTTCCTGTTATTTTTCAATTACTTAGTCAAAAAAAATGCCTGTTTTACGTAGCCTTTAATCGTTAATTTTTTGCGGCGTATATTGCCCTTTTTAAGTATGAAAATACCCACCGGTTTAATTGATGAAGAATTAAAAACCTTTGAATCCCGGTTCAGAGAGGACCTTCGCAGCCCGGTGCCCTTGCTGGACAGGATAACCCGATACATCGTAAAGCGCAAAGGCAAGCAGCTTCGCCCCATGTTTGTTCTCCTTTCAGCCAAGCTTTGTGGCCCCATCAATGAAACCGCTTACAGGGCTGCTTCACTGGTGGAACTCCTTCATACTGCAACGCTTGTGCACGATGATGTAGTAGATGATTCCACGGAAAGAAGAGGTTTTTTCTCTGTTTATGCGCTCTGGAAAACCAAAGCTTCCGTGCTCATTGGTGATTACCTTTTGGCCAAAGGTTTACTACTCTCACTAGACCATAACGAGTATCGCGTTTTACACATTCTCACGGAAGCAATCCGGAAGATGAGTGAAGCAGAACTTTTGCAACTGGAAAAAGCCCGGTCCCTTAATCTTGACGAGGATATTTACTATGAAATAATTCGCAATAAAACCGCTTCTCTTTTGGCCTCTGCCTGCTCCGCCGGAGCCTGGTCTACCAGCCGTAATGATGAAACGGCTGAAAAAATGCGAATATTCGGTGAAAAAACCGGAATTGCGTTCCAGATAAAAGACGATCTTTTCGATTATTCAAGCGATAATATCGGCAAGCCTACTGGCAATGATATCAAAGAAAAAAAGATTACGCTGCCACTGCTCTATACACTTAACAAGGTAGATAAGAAAACAAAACGCGAGATCATTTATATCGTTAAAAATAAAAACAGGGATAAAGAGAAAGTAAACTGGATAATTGAAAAAGTGAAGGAAACCGGCGGCATCCATTACGCAACTGAGAAAATGAACAGTTATAAGAATGAAGCGTTAAATGTACTGTGGAGCTTTCCTGAAAGTCCAATCCGAAAAGGACTGGAAGATCTCGTACAATATGTCACTGATAGAAAGTATTAACTCTATCCGCGTACCGCGGACAATAATTATTAAAAATCCTGAAATTTTTAATTTTTGAATTTTCATAGGAAATGGAGAAGAGATGGACGATTTGCAATGATGACGAGGAAACTACCGCCGCTTTACAAAAAGCGTTAAATATCCATCCTGTTCTTTGCAAGCTTCTCTGCCAGCGAGGCATTACTGATTTCGATTCCGCTAAAAATTTCTTTCGCCCACAACTCTCCCAATTACATGATCCCTGGCTGATGAAGGACATGCACAAAGCTGTTGACCGCATCCTTCTTGCCTTTGAGAAAAAAGAAAAGATACTTGTCTTTGGTGATTATGACGTGGATGGCACTACTTCAGTAGCAGCCATGTACAGCTTCCTCAAAAAGTTTTATAACGAACTTGATTTCTATATTCCCCATCGCTACCGGGAAGGGTACGGAGTTAGCAAAGCCGGAATTGAATATGCCATCGAAAATGGTTTTACTTTGATAATATCACTCGATTGCGGCATAAAATCAGTTGAACTGATCAGCTATGCAAAGGAAAAGGGAATTGATTTTGTTGTTTGCGATCACCACCTTCCAGATGACCAGCTTCCACCCGCTGTTGCCCTGCTGAATCCTAAACAGCCGGATTGCAATTATCCCTATAAAGAACTTTGCGGATGTGGCGTTGGATTCAAGCTGATGACAGCATTGGCTGAAAAAATGAACCTGCCACCGGAAAGTGTCTATGGTTACCTTGACCTGGTGGCTACCGCCATTGCTGCAGATATTGTTCCCATGACGGGTGAGAACAGGATACTCGCATTTCATGGATTGAAAAAAGCGAATGAAAATCCCAATAACGGAATCCGGGCATTGGGTCAGTTAAGTGGCCTGCACAAAGAATTGCTGATCCATAACCTGGTGTTTATGATTGCGCCAAGAGTAAATGCAGCAGGACGAATGGATGATGCGCGCAAGGCAGTTCAGATGTTCGTGGCCCCAAATTATGAAGAAGCGCTTCATTATGCACAAATGCTGCATAGCGATAACACAGATCGAAAAGAAGCCGATATTACCATTACTCGGGAAGCCCTGGCATTAATTGCAGGCAACGAAGAATGGCTGAACCGGAAATCAACCGTACTATTCCAGGAACACTGGCATAAAGGAGTAGTAGGAATTGTTGCATCACGACTTATAGAACATTATCATCGTCCCACCATCATATTAACCCGGTCCGGTGAATACGCTGCCGGAAGTGCACGAAGTGTTCCCGGCTTTAATTTATATGAAGCAGTACATGCCTGCCGGGAACATTTATTAGGGTATGGCGGTCATTTCGCTGCTGCCGGTATGACCCTGGAGATCGAAAAGGTTGATGCTTTTCGAAACAAATTTGAAGAAGTGATAGCAGCAACCATGCCCCCTCATTTAACAACTCCGGAGATCCCCATCGATTCTGAAATATCTTTTAAAGACATAACTCCTGCTTTTTATAATATCCTCTGCCAGATGGAACCATTTGGTCCTGAGAACGTCCGACCCAGTTTTGTTGTACGTAAAGCAATTGATTCCGGCTTTTCCAAAATTGTAAAGGAAGAACATCTTCGTTTCTCGCTGCGACAAAATGGTGTAACGCTTACCGGGATTGGATTTGGTATGGCTAATAAGTATCCCTTGCTTTCCAAATATGTAGATATTGTTTTTAAAATTGATGAGAATGAATGGAACGGACAGAAAAGCCTGCAAATGAAAGTTATAGACGTTAGAGCCTCTGAATGAAATGCATTTCAGATTTTATCACGGCAAGCTCTATCGAAATTTTACTATATGATCTGATTTCTCAATGTTGCAATATTATGCAACAATTAAATTTAAAAATTCTCTTCGCCGCGGCGAATCAAACTCACAAAAACCCCTTACTTTAGTTTCTTCAATTCCAATCCCCTCCTTTTTAAAGCCGACCTATCTCTGACTAGTTTGCTCTAAAGCACACCACTAAACATACTTATACTAAAATCAGGCATATGAGAAAGATTTACTTTGTCTCTGTACTCATTTTTTTGTGTTCATTAGTTTCCAACGCTCAAACTTATTACAACCTTTCATCCGGCTCTTACACACAGAACTGGAGCAACACCGGTGCATTAACAACCAATGATGACTGGACAGGTGTACCTAATATCCGTGGTTTCCTCGGACAGGACATCACCACAACAACCGGCGCCAATCCGCAAACTTTATTAGCCGGCGCATCATCAGTTGCAAATGATCTTGATCTCATTGCCAACGCTACCAATCCTAATATTACCAATGGTGGTGTTGCTGAATTTGAAATAACTGATCCCACTATTGCCTTGCAGGGATCCGGAACAGCGGATGCTCCATTCATTGTTCTATACATGAACACGAGTGGCGTTTCCAATATTCGGGTGAAATATAATTTGCGTGATATAGATGGATCAGCTGATAATGCCATTCAGCAGGTAGCATTGCAATACAGAATAGGCAATACAGGAAATTTCACCAATGTTCCAACAGGTTATGTTGCAGATGCCACTACAGGGCCTTCATTGGCTACATTAGTTACACCGATCGATGTTACATTACCTGCGGCCTGTGATAACCAGTCGCAGCTTGAAATCCGCATTATGACCACCAATGCAGCAGGTAATGACGAGTGGGTAGGTATTGATGATATCGATATAAGTGGTTCAACAACTACTGTCAATACTGTTTCCGTAGCTGCAGGCGCAAACGCTGCTGAACCCGCTACCAATGGTTCCTTTACCATTAATTTCAGCAGTCCCACTACAGTCCCAACCGATATTAATTTCGAGTATACGGGTACTGCCAGTTTCGGTACTGATTATACCGTTAGCTATTCCGCAGGAACTACCGCTTCTGTTACATCTACCGGAACATTGACAGTTCCGGCTGGCACTTCATCGGCTATAGTAACTGTTACGCCGGTGGATGATCCCAATGTGGAACCGATGGAAAATATCACACTCACGCTTTCTTCGCCAACTGCAGGCTTTACACTCGGTACAGATAATGCGGCTATTAATTTAGCCGATAATGATGTGGCGCTTTCTGCATCAGTAGCTGCCGGTGTGAATGCCGCTGAGCCCGCTACCAATGGCACATTTATGATAACCTTATCAGGTAATGCACCTGCTGGTGGGATCACCGTTAATTATACACTTGGAGGTACTGCTACCGCTGCAGATTATTCAGATGCACTCGGCGGCAGTATTACCATTCCCCAAAATTCGAATAGTGGCACCGTGACCTTAAGCGTTATCGATGATGCTTTATTTGAAGGCGCAGAAACTATTACTATCACACTGAACAGTGCAACCAATGGTGCGACTATTGGAACAGCCAATGCAGCCATCAATATTACAGATAATGATAACCCGCCTCCTGCCAATGTGGTTGTCAACCAGGTTTACGGTGGTGGTGGTAACTCAGGCGCCACTTTCAAGAATGATTTCATTGAACTGTATAATAATGAGAATGCGCCGGTGAATCTTACCGGATGGTCTGTACAATACCTGAATGCTGCGGGAACGGGTAACTGGACAGTCACACCATTAACAGGAACAATTCCTGCGCATAGTTTCTTCCTGATCCAGGAAGCTGCAGGCGCAGGTGGCACAACTTCATTACCGGCACCGGATGTAACCGGAACAATTGCCATGGGTGCTACTGCTGGAAAAGTATTATTGAGCAATTCAACCGTTGCACAAAATGGCGCCAATCCTTCAGGTATTCCGGTGATAGATAAAGTAGGTTATGCTCCTACTGCTACAGGATTTGAAACTGCTCCAACAGCAGCTCCTGAAAACGCAACATCCCTGGTAAGAATAGCTGATGGCGTTGACAATAATAATAATTCAACTGATTTTGTTGTTGCCACACCTATTCCACGTAACAGATTCTATACAACAACTCCTCCAGCAATCATCTCATTGAGCCCACCAAATAACTCAGTGGATGTTCCATATAATATTCCGCTGACGCTGACATTTGATAAGCCTGTTTTAAAAGGCACAGGCAATATCACTCTTATTGAAAACGGCGTTGCAGGCACCCCGATTGATGTGAATTCTCCATCAATAACGATTTCGAATAACAGCATTGTTTCGATAAATACCACACTTAATGGTGGCAGTGCTTACGCTATACAGATCAGTGCCGGAGCATTTGAAGATGTGTACGGCAATGATTTCGCCGGCATCAATAATGCTACTACCTGGTCATTCACTACTTACAATTCATCCGTTGCCGTAAATCTTCCGGCCAATTTCGACTTACAGAATTGTACCGGAACAGGCTTATTGCCCAATGGCTTTACACAATTCAGCCAGGCAGGCGCTACTACCTGGGATTGCACTCCTTTTGGCCGTGACCCTGCAGCGCCCAATGGCACCGCAGCCTTCCCGAATGCCGTACAGATGAATGGATTTGCCAATGGCACCAATGTGCCTAATATCGATTGGCTGATCACTCCATCACTCAACCTCACAGGAAGTACGTTCCCACTACTCTCCTTCTGGAGCCGCACAGCCTTTAATGGTCAGCCTTTGCAATTGAAGATCTCTACTGATTATACCAGTGGTGATCCAAACCTTGCAACCTGGACTGATCTCAATGGTAAATTCCCGGGACTCGCTTCCAATATATGGACTTTGTCTTCTGATATCAATCTCTCTGCCTTCAAACAGTCGAATGTTCATATTGCCTTTATCTATACATCATCTGATGAAGAAGGCGCAAGATGGACACTGGATGATATCAGTGTGATCAACTCCGCTACACCTCCACCTCCAAGCTTAACTGTAAGCACTACTGACGTGCAATTCAATTTTGTAGCCAATGGTTCAACCGGTGATAAAACAATAACCTTTATCGGTAATGATCTGACTGATGATGTAACACTGAATGCAAGCGCTGACTTCCTCCTTTCAAAAGATGGAGGCAGCTTTACTCCTTCAATAACGTATACCGCAGCAGAAGCCAATAATATCAACGAAACCGTTTACGTTCGGTTTGCACCTTCCCAGGCCAACCAGAACTTCACCGGTACCGTTACAGTAGCAACTTCAACGCTGTCTTCTACGGTGAACCTGAAAGGAACCAGTATTGATCCGGCCACAACGCTTGAAGTAGTGAACTGGAATATGGAATGGTTTGGCAGTACGGATCCTTCACTGGGACCAACCAATGATCCCCTGCAGGAACAGAATGCAAAAACTGTATTGACAAGCACCGGAGCAGATCTTTTTGGCTTGATAGAAGTAGTGGATGAGGCAAGACTGGCAAATATCGTAAGCCAGATGCCAGGTTACAGCTATGTAATCTGCAATTTTGGTTCACATGTAAATCCCAATGAGAATAATCCTTCTCCGCTGAGTGAAGCACAAAAAGCAGCTTTCGTTTACAAGACTTCAATGTTCAGCAATATTACCACCACCGCATTACTGACTAATGGAGTCAATACGGCAAGTGATCTGAGCAATCCGGCATATAATTATTGGTCCAGCGGTCGATATCCTTTCATGATGTCCGCAGATGTAACGCTGAACTGTGTAACAAAGAACATAAAGTTTGTATTGGTTCATGCCAAGGCAAATACATCAC
This sequence comes from Segetibacter sp., assembly GCA_021154405.1. Taxonomy (GTDB): domain Bacteria; phylum Bacteroidota; class Bacteroidia; order Chitinophagales; family Chitinophagaceae; genus JAJKIP01. Next base: position 19,854 of record JAJKIP010000244.1, read on the forward strand.
CTACTGCCACTGCCTATGCCAGGAGAAAGAGTGGAGCTGATTCATTGCACTTTGCACTGAACAATTTATTCCCGAATGATAATGTTGTTATCCTGGGTGATTTCAATGATGATCTCGATAAATCAATTACATCCGGATTTACAACCACCTCCTGGAACAGCTTTACAGATGACCCAGCCAATTATACAGCGCTCACGCTTCCTTTGAGCCTCGCTGGTAAAAAATCAACCACAGGCTTCAATGATGTGATTGACCATGTAATAGTTTCCAATGATATGGCGCCTTATTATATGCCGTCAAGCGCAACCATTCTGTCTGATGTAACAAGCCTGATTACCAATTATGGAACTACCACATCTGACCATTTCCCGGTATTCACCCGCTATAAATTTGAACAGCCTGCGCCTCCGGTTATTACCTGTCCGGGTGATATCGTCAGGAACAATGATGCCGGTATTTGCGGTGCTACGGTAACTTATACTGTTCCGGTTAGCGGCGGCTGCGGAACAAAAACACTTCAGCAAACTGCAGGTTTGGCAAGTGGTTCAGTATTCCCTGTGGGTGTAACTACCAATACATTTATTGTAACCGATGCTGCTGGTGGAACAGCTACCTGCTCGTTCACGGTAACAGTGAATGACACTGAGAATCCCACCATCAGTTGTCCTGCTAACATTACCCGCAATGCTGATCAGGGTAATTGCGGTGCAGTGGTTAATTACACGGTGAACTATGCCGACAATTGCACGGGTGCAGTAATCCAACAAACTTCTGGCCTCGCAAGTGGTGCAACATTCCCTGCAGGTACTACAGCCAATACATTTGTAGTAACTGATGCAGCGGGACATACTGCAACCTGTTCCTTCACGGTAACTGTTACAGATAATATAGCACCAACATTTACCAAACCGGCCGACAAGACCATTAACTTCAACGGAACCTGCACCTATGATGCAAGCGTTGGTGTTACTGGTGATGTTACCAATGAAAATGATAATTGCTCAAACGGCCTGCAGGCAACCTTTACGGATTCAGTAGTGAGCTGTGGCAACAATGTTACTATCTACCGTAAATGGAAACTGGCTGATGCAAATGGCAACCAGGCTGCTGCTCAAATACAAAAGATCACAATAACAGATAATGCCACACCTTATATTGTATATGCTACCAAAGAAGCCCGCTTTGCTGACTTCAATCTGATTAATGGTTCAGTAGGTGTTACTTCAACAACCGGAGTTGCGGAGTTCAAGACAGGAACAGTGATCCTTTCTCCTGATTTTGTAAAAGCAAAAACTATCACTGTTCAATCAGGAGCATTTATCCCTAACAGGATCTCAACGCCTGCAGCTGATGGTCCCAATCCGCCATTCTTTATGTTTAGCGGAACAACAACTGCCTTGAGCAATCGCACAGTAAGTGCAACTACAACAACACCGGTAAGCACCAATCATAAAGAACTGCGAATTAAGAAGAATGTATCAGTTACCATTACTGGTACGCTGTACGGAAAGATCATCATTGAAGAAGGTGCACAGGTGACCTTTACTCCAGCAGGTGGCATATTGAATGTGGAGGATATGATAATTGACGGTAGCGCCAGCTATAATACCAAAGTGAAATTCGGAGCCTGTACTTCTGTTCGCATCCGAAATACAGTTGAGGTTGGCAGCTATGTAATGCTGAACGTGAATGGACCAAAGGTTACTTTCTATCTGGGTGATAATACAACTGATGATGAGCAGTTCATTGTAGATGATGGATTCAATATTATCTCCGTGAATATTTATATAAAGAAAGGTGAATTGAGATTAAAGGATAATGCGGACCTGGTGGCGATGAAAGGCTGGTTCATTGTAGAAAGGCTGATCAGCCAGGGAAGTGGAATTGTATGGGATGATAATGATTGCAATTCTTCTGGTTCAACTCAATTGAATGCCTTAAATTCTAAACAGCCGTACTCCGCAAAGGGTGAATCTGAAGAAGGTGCTACCAGTCTGAATGTAAAAGCAAGTCCAAACCCAGGTACGGACCAGTTTACCCTCGTTATAGAAAGCAACTCCAGAGAACCGATAACGCTGAAGATCGCAGATGTTTCAGGCAGGATGCTTTCCTTAAAACCGGGCATTGCTCCTAATACTACCCTTAAGACAGGAAGTGAATTGAGGAACGGAGTTTACTTTGCGGAAGTAATGCAGGGACAGGAAAGGAAGGTGATTAAGCTGATAAAACTTTGATTTATAGAAGAATAAGCTTCTTTAAAAAAAAGGGCTGTGGTAACACAGCCTTTTTTCATGGGCATTATTTTCTATCCAGATCCTACCCATTGGTTACCAGATGCCTATCCATTGCGTATCCTTTGCCTACCCGGAATCCGGATAGCGGCCCCTGAAATCCGGGAAGGCAAAGGATAGGTATTAGGTAAGCAAAGGATAAGCATCTGGGCCATTTGGGATAGAATCAGGCAAAAAACCGGTCTTTGCTCTCGGTCTTATGGCCGTTTTGCCCTATCTTTGCCGCCCCAAATCTGTATTCGCAGATTTCCTGTCCTACGGACAGGATCCAGTGGAACAAATCGAATTATTAAACCAATCCGCCCAGGCTAAAGCTTCGGCGGGTGAAACAAAAACAGGTAAATGAACAATTACGAATTGATGGTGATTTTTACCCCTGTTCTGAGCGATGAGGACTTTAAAGCAGAACAAAAGAAGTATGCTGCCATCGTTAAAGACAATGGCGGTTCTGTTGTAGCAGAAAATGCCTGGGGACTGAAATCACTTGCGTATCCCATCCAGAAAAAGACAACCGGTTTATACTGGGTCCTGGAGTACACTGCGCAATCCGACTTCAATGAGAAGCTAAAGATCCAGCTTCTTCGTGACGAGAGTGTTCTCCGTCACCTCTGCACTAAACTCGATAAATACGCCGTCGAGTATAACGCTAAAAAGAGAAGTGGTGTAAAAACAGGAACCGAAAAAGCAGTGGAGGCTTAAGACATGGCAAAAAATGAAATTAAATATCTGACCGCCATTAAGAGCGACAAACGCGTTAAGAAGTTCTGCCGCTTTAAGAAATATGGCATTCGCTACATCGATTACAAGGATGTAGAGTTTCTGAAAAAATTCCTGAATGAGCAAGGTAAATTACTTCCACGCCGCCTTAGCGGAAACAGCCTGAAATATCAGCGCAAGGTTTCTGATGCGGTTAAGAAGGCACGCCAGATGGCATTATTACCTTACGTAACTGATCTTCTCAAATAGTATTCGTCTTCGACGAATAACTGAAAAATTAAAAAAATGGAAGTTATTTTAATACAGGACGTTGACAATTTGGGAGCAGTCAATGAAGTGGTGAAGGTCAAGAATGGCTACGCCCGCAATTTCCTCCTGCCTCGTCAACTCGCAATCGAGAACAATCCGGGTAATAAAAAAATCCTGGAAGAAAGATTGAAACAGGTCCGCAAGAAAGAAGAAAAAATGCTGGCCGAGATCAATAGTGTAATCGCCAAACTGAAAGAAGGTCCGCTGAAACTGGGTGCTAAAACTGGTACCAGTTCAAAGATCTTTGGTAGCGTTACTTCCCTTCAGATCAGCCGTGCCATCCGCGAACAGCGTGGTTACGAGATCGACAGGAAAAGGATTCATATTACAGATGAAGTAAAAGAACTCGGTACCTATAAAGCCAATATCGATTTTGGCAATGGGCATAGCACAGAAATTGAATTCACGGTAGAAGCTGAATAAATAACGGTATAAAGATTATTTATAATACTATTGCAAGTCCTCCGCACCAGCGGTGGACTTTTTTATTATCCCATTTACAAAATACCGTAGACTTTCTTCTACACACCATCACTTTACAGCAACATTATATGTTTAAAAAATTCGGGTATACCGTTTGATGCGTTAACAATACGTATAAATAATCCTCTACTTCTGAAGATCCACCTGTTACTGTTATAACCTTATAATTATAACAGGCGAAACGTATTCTATTACCTTTTAAATCTGTGTGTATGAAACTTCTTTACCCGGTAAAGGCTTGTTTTGTTTTCGCTTTAATTCTGTGCATGGCCAGTGTGAAAGCACAGGTCCCGACTTCCCTAACAAATGGTTCGTGTGACGGAGTGGTTGCCAACTTCAACACCAACGACAATGGGTTTAATGCCCCCAGTATTTATGGAAGTATTTTCGACAGTTCATTTTATTATAACGCAGCGCGAGGCTACTGGTCGGATTACATGCCACCATTCCGTACTGCAGCTCCGGGTTTTCCCCGAGTAATGAGTGTTATCTCCCCACCCTTCGCCAATCCCAATCCCACTGGAACTTTTAATGTAGGATTCTATTACATCGTTGGCAATCCGGCACTGGATCGTTTCCAGGTACGTATCATCAGCGTAACTGAAACGCCACAGGGAACAGTTTCTAATGTGGAAGCTTCTTCAGGAGTTCAATCATTTGCCAGCTGGAGCACACCCCAACCTTATGTAGATGGCGTTACTACACCGGTAACCGAACCAACTCCTTTTATGGGCACCTTCCAGGGCACTGTATGTATTCGCCTGATTGATCCTGATATTGTGAATAATCCCAACACCACTTTTAGAGTAGAGGTAGCTTATCTTATTAATAATCCAACTTTCGCGGTATTTGATAATCTTTCGATCGGGCCAGTAAATATTCCATTACCGGTTAATTTCATTGGACTGGTAGCTGAAAGAAACCCGGTAACAAAAAGCGTTGATCTGAAATGGGATGTTAGTGAAGAGATCGATGTTTCCGAATATCATGTAGAAAGAAGTACAAACGGAATTTCCTTCACAACAGCCGGATCTGTTCCAGCAAAAGGCAAATCGATTTATACTTATAATGATAATAGTGTGCCGTCAGGAACTTTGTACTACCGCATTAAGAGTGTGGATCTTGACAGGAAATTCAAATACAGTGGAATCATAAGGCTTGCTGACAATGCGTCGAACAGTTTTGGCAGCAAACTCTTTGTTTATCCAACGCCAACTAATGGTGATATGGTGATTGAGCACAAAAAACTGGATGGCAAAGCTAAAATGGCTATTACATCACTGGATGGACGAGTGTTGAAAGTTATTTCACCCACTCCGGGCTCTTCACATACGCCGGTTTCCATTTCAAATCTTTCTCCGGGTGTATACCTGTTGAAATTAACAGATGAAAACGGTTATAGTGAGACGATTAAAATTATCCGGAATTAAAAATATCGACCTGTCTTTATGAAATCCCAGGCTACCGGCTTTATCTCTATTCTGATTGTGCAATTCGGAAAATTGTGGAAAAGAGATAGGGCCGGCAGCTTAAAAACTGCCTTACGGACGTTAGGCAATCCCATGATAATCAACAGAGTTTTGGATATTTGGTGCCGATTCTAGTGGTAAAGCCTTAGCTGCCAGAAAATTATCCAACTGTGAAGAAAAAAATGCCTTATTTTGTATTGTTTTGGTGTACTCTAGAGTTTCACAAGTCCTGAACGTTTCTCAATCCTGTGAATGTTCATCGGTTACTGTTTACTCTCGGCACTTTTATTTTTTTAAAATTTCTCAAAATGAACATTTACGTAGGAAACCTCAGTTGGAACCTGAAAGACCAGGACTTGTCCAACCTTTTCGCCTCTCATGGTGAAGTAGTATCAGCCAAGATCGTAACAGACAAATTCACTAATCGCAGCAAAGGCTTTGGCTTTGTTGAAATGGCCAATGATGACCAGGCACAAGCTGCAATCACAGCTTTGAATGGTTCTGAAGTTGACGGTCGCAACATTGTTGTGAACGAAAGTCGTCCAAAACCTGAAGGTGGCGGCGGCGGCGGCTTCAAGAAGAGAAGCTTTGGTGGCGGCGGCGGTGGCGGCGGCTACAAGAAAGGTGGCAGCGGCGGTGGCGGCGGCTACAACAAAGGCAACGGTGGCGGTGGCTATCGCGATCGTGGCGGTTACAACAGCGATTATTAATCTTCAAGATATAAAGTCGTTAATTGTAAAAGTCTGTTCGCCGTAGCGAACAGACTTTTTTATTTTCGAAACTTTTAGACTGAGCCCCGGTATTATTATTATGTATAATCGGGGCTCAATCCTTTCTGTAATAATTATTGCACAACTTTAATCACACCTGCTCCATTATAAGAATGATACTCTCCATTATACATCGCATCAGCACTTACTGGTCCCATCTTGTAATTACCTGGTGATAC
>JAJKIP010000245.1 GCA_021154405.1 Segetibacter sp.
GTATAAGTCATTTATCCTGTCTATCACTTTTTTAAGTTGCTATTACTTTTCTAATTCGCAATCTCAAAGAAATGCAGGTTTATCCGAGTTTGGGTTATCCTTTGTTCCTGATTATACTTTTAAAGGATCTAGCCTTAAGGGCTGGCACGTTTTAGGAGATGCCGATTGGCAGGCAAGGGATGGCGAACTGGTTGGCAAAGCAAAGAATGGATCAGGTGGTGGCTGGTTGGTATTGGATCAGGGTCTGCAGGATGTAGGATTTCACGCGCTATTCAAGTCAACCGGAAATGCTGAAACTGCCATTTTAACCCGGATGGAAAAAATAGATGCAGGTTACAGGGGAGTCTTATTATCATTAAAGAAAGGGGATATAACACCTTATAGCATTAACCTGGATGCCCAGGGAAAAGAAACAAAACGGGAAAAGTTAAGACCGGCTGGCGGCATAAATTACCGTATAGCTCCGCCTCCCGACACTACAGCTGGCCGAAGAGGTAATTTTACTCCGCCGCGTTATCCGGTTCCGGCTGATCTTCCAATTTTACCTCCATCTACGGAATTCCGTGAAAATGATTGGAATGAAATAGAGCTATTCATTGAAACCAATGTTATCAGAAGTTTTTTAAATGATGGAAATGAAATTGGAGGTGCTGTTGATGGTGAATCAGCGCTTAGTGGTTTTGGACCTGTTGCCATTTATGTGGGTGGCACCGGTGAAGTCCATTTCAAAGATCTTATGTATAAAGATGTTTCTGTTCGGGTTACACCAAAAGAGCAATCATCTCCAAGATTTAAAGTACAGCGCATAAGTGATTTTTATTATTCCTGGGGAGCAGATGCGGCCGATTTTAATAAAGATGGTTACATGGATATTGTTGCCGGCGCATACATATACTTCGGGCCCGATTATACGCATTTTAAAGAGATATATCCTGCTATTGCTGTTGGTCCCTCAAAAGAATTTACACCTATTAATCATCAGTTTGCCTATGATGTAAACGCAGATGGATGGCCTGATGTTATTACCGGATGGACAAACCCGGTTGTTTATATCAATCCAAAGAATGAATCAAGGCGTTGGGCAAGTTACAGGCCACTGTCCATGACACAAAGTGAAACTACCATACTTACTGATATAGATAAAGATGGGAAAGCTGAGCTTGTTTATGCTTCACAGGGGCAATTTCGATATGCAAAACCAGGAGCACCAGGTACTCAGGCATGGGTGGAATATAATGTATCTGAAAAAGGGTATTCACTGGCACATGGTATTGGAACCGGAGATATTAATGGAGATGGTCGTATCGATATTTTAGGAGCAACTGGCTGGTGGGAGCAGCCCGCAACATTGAATAAAGACGTTACATGGAAATATCACCCAGTTGGTTTCGGAAGATATAAAAACAGGGCAAGTAATGTGGGCGGTTGTCTGATGGCGGTATTCGATGCAAATGGTGACGGACTGAATGATGTGGTCAGCAATTTAAATGCACATGGATTTGGACTCGCCTGGTTTGAACAAAAAAAAGATGCGAGTGGCAATATTTCATTTGTAAGACATATAATTAGTGATGATTACTCTCAAAAAAGTGTAGGCAATGTAACCTTTTCGCAGGGACATGGCGCTACTTTCGCAGATATAGATAAGGATGGTATTATGGATTTCGTGGTAGGTAAACGTGATTTTACCCACCTGGATAACCTGTTTGATCCTGATGCTTATGGAGCTCCGGTTTTATACTGGTATCGTACAGTTCGGAATAAGAATGCGCCAGGTGGTGCAGAGTTTGTACCGGAGCTAATTCATAACCGTTCAGGTGCAGGATCCCAGATAACAGCTATTGACCTTAACAAGGACGGCGCAATTGATCTCATATCCGCTACCAATAGGGGAACTTTTATCTTTTGGAACACACCCGGATATAAAAAACCTGCATCCAAATAAACTATACCAAACTGATAAAGTTGCATGTGCTAAAAATCAAAATGCCAAAGGTTATAATTATAGCCTTTGGCATTTCTTAGTACGTGGGAGAACTCAAATATATGGAATTTAAAACCAGAAACTCTTCTCCATGCCAACAAAAATTCCATTTTCTCTTATTTCCACTGGCCAATGTTTTAAATAATAACCTTCTCCACTCACATTCCTGCCATTGCTCATGTCATATTTGTATCGGTGAAGGGGACATACTACATTGCCTAAAGCATCAATATATCCATCAGACAGATACCCGCCTGCATGTGGACATTTCTGCGCAAAAGCAAACAGGGATTCATTAAATCGGCCAATACATATCTTCTTTCCATTAGCTTGCGCTGTTGCCAGATTGTTCTCATTGAAATCCAATTCCCCAGTATTCTCTGCTATCTTATACCAGTTGTAAGACTTATCAGCCATTGAATAAAAAGAGAATTTTTTTAAACAGAAGTAAACAAAAAGGAATGAGTCAATAAATAAAATCCGTTTTGTACGGGTATCTCACACGGTACATCTGCCTTACCTTCTCCAAAATCGTCTTTCGTAACTGGTCAAGATTTCTTTTTTCAATCGCAGCTACAAATACGGCATTCTCATGTGTCTCCCGCTGCCAGCGCTCATACAGGTCTTCCAGGATCTCTTTCTTTGTTCCAGGCTCCAGCCATTCATCAAAAGTTCGCTCCTCATACAGGTCCATCTTGTTGAATATAGTCAACGTCGGTTTCTCCAGGGCTTTGAGCTCTTCCAAAGTTTTATTTACTACACTAAGCTGCTCCTCATACTGAGGATGTGAGATATCCACTACATGTAATAGTATGTCGGCTTCGCGTACCTCATCCAGTGTGCTCTTGAAACTTTCTACGAGATGATGAGGCAATTTGCGGATGAAACCCACAGTATCGCTCAATAAGAATGGTGTATTCTCAAACACAACTTTACTGGTAGTAGTATCCAGAGTGGCAAACAGTTTATTCTCTGCAAATACATCCCGTTTGCTGAGCAGGTTCATGATTGTGGATTTGCCAACATTGGTATATCCAACAAGTGCAACACGAATAAACTCACCACGGTCCTTTCTTTGAGTGAAAGCCTGCTTGTCAATCTCTGCCAATCGCTTTCTCAATAATGAGATCTTATCCCTTACAATCCGACGGTCAGTTTCAATTTCACTTTCACCCGGACCTCTGGTACCGATGCCACCTCCCAATCGTTCAAGGTGCTTCCACATACCACGCAATCGGGGAAGAATATATTGGTACTGCGCTAATTCAACCTGTGCTTTGGCCTGCGCTGTTTTAGCCCTGCGGGCAAATATGTCCAATATCAAATCACTTCGATCAATGGTTTTTACTTCCAGCGCCTTTTCAATATTATTGATCTGTGCACCGCTCAATTCATCATCAAATATGATTATGCGTACATCTTTTCCCTGGATGTAATTTTTAATTTCTTCCAGTTTTCCTTTACCTATGAAGGTGCGACTGTCTGGGTGCTGTAGTTTTTGAGTAAAACGCTTTATTGTTATCGCCCCTGCAGTTTCTGCCAGGAAGGCCAGTTCATCCAGGTATTCATGCACCTGGTGATCTGTTTGATCCTTATGTACCAAACCTACCAGCACAGCCTTCTCTTCTTCCTTTATTACTCTCTTTTTATCCAGCATAATTAAAAATCAAAAATCGATAAACGTTGCGACATCCCGATAGTTATCGGGATATTTCAAATAAAAAAGTCAAAAATCGGGCGACTTTTGACTTCAAGTATTTATGTTTTGGAATTCCCGGAGGAATTTTCCAGTGTATTTTTCTACCTATATCCCCATCGCTTTCGGGATTAATTACAGTCCGCTTAGTGTTAATCCAATAGAATAAGGTCTCACTGCTGCTGCCACACCTTCCTTAAACAAATTGGTAAGCTGGTAACTGCCATACAGAGAGAAATGTCCCAGTCCTACACGGGCCATGCCTACCAGTCTGGTTGTATTGAAATACTTTTTGCTGGACTCCTTCATTAAATAATCATTTACTGTGGCGCCACTGGAAGTCTGCAAAGTTTTATAACGCGTATGGGCATTGATCATGGTGCCCACTTTTATTCCTATAGCAGCCTTCAGGCTTTTATTGGCGTTTAAGGGATTATGCGTATATCGGAATTCAATTGGAGCTTCAAGATAAACTGTAGACAATTTGGTTCTCTTAAAGTGATTGGTATCTGCCTGATCACGGAACTGCAATAGCGCGGTCTGTTCTTTAATACCTACATAAGTTTTCTTGAATTGAATTTGGTCTGATCCAATTCCAGGACCGAATGCCATACTCAGTTTGGGATTGGTTTTGAAAGGGAAATCAAACATCAGGTAAAAATTCAAACTCTTGGATAGCCCGCGTGTATTAATGGAATCCGGAATTCCTGACCAACCTGTATATCCTAACTGAAGCAGGAAATGGTCATTGGCACGGTTGGAAAGGTTGATTTTCGTGTTTCCACTGCTATAACTTGTTCGGGTAGCAGTACTGTCCTGGGCAAATACGGATGTAATCAACAAACTACAAAAAGCAAATAGTACGATTTTCTTCATAAAACATAAGTAATGGACAAATGTATTCGCATCTCGGTTAACTAAACGTTAAGACCTGACTGAAAGGCATGAGCCGCGAGTCAGGTGGGTCGAAAAAAGCCCCCAAAGCTCACGGCTCATGCAATCAAAAAATTCCGTGGATCCTGTTGGGATCGAACCAACGACCCCCTGATTATGAGTCAGGTGCTCTAACCGTCTGAGCTAAGGATCCGCTGAACCCGCCGTCGTTGGCGAGACAGCAACAGATTTTATGTAAAGAACTACAATCTAAATAGTGATTGGGGCGCAAAAATAGACAATTTAGGGTTGAAGGTTAAGGTTGAGGGTGAAATTATTTGATCTCCTCAAAATCAATATAATCGCCAGAAGATTTTGAGGGTGCGGGCTTGCTGGCTGGGTTTGTTTTTTGAAAACCAGGCTGCTGACGGTTCTGGTCTTCCATCTGCTGGTGCATTTCCCTGAATTTCTGTTTTACATGACGGGTCGTCCGGTACAAGGGGATTATCAGCCGGAAAATAAGGTTATAAAGAAACCAGGCCAGTAAAGCGTATAATAGAATCTGTAACATGGAAGCACAAATTTACGATGACATAAGGAAATGAGCAGACCCTGAAAGCACCTGATCGGTGAACGGTTAAAAATTCAGGGTGGCTGGACTAACCTGTTAAAAGCTACTAAATATTGTTTAACGATAAGGCTATCCCGGCCCAGCCATTATCCAACGGGCCTATTAACCTTAGTCTGGATACCTGAAAGGTCAGGAGATGGTTTCAAGAAGGTCAGGCAAAGGTCAGTAAAAGGTCAGGAGAAGGTTCTATAATATTCTGGAAATCAAGCCTTGTCAAGGTTGGCAATTTGCATGTTTTTCAGGCCTGGTTCTTTGGGAACAAACCACAAAAATCATTATCTCTGCGATTGGTCATGGGTCTTGAACCCCTGGTGATGGCCAGGTGAAGACCAAAACAGAATCTGCGCTTTTGTTTATGATTGTACTCATGATTTGGAACCAATACTTTCTTTCCCTTACCTTTGCAGCGGAAATAGATGAAAGAAGGGAACGCAGACCGTTCCCTTCTTCTTTTATCAGATATGAGCATGGAAGATCAAATAGAGCAAAGGGTCAACAGGCTGATAGAAACGGAACCGGATGTTTTCCTTGTAGAAGTCAGGATCAAGCCCACTAATAATGTAAAAGTTTTTTTGGACGCAGATAACGGGATCAGCATTGAAAGGCTTGTCCAGTTTAATCGTCGGCTTTATAAAGAATTCGAGGAAGAACAGGTTTTTCCCAATAATGATTTTTCACTGGAGATATCATCTCCGGGATTGGATGAACCACTAAAACTTAATCGGCAGTATAAAAAGAATATCGGTCGTTATGTAGAAGTGGTGCAGGCAGATGGGGCAAGGGCCGAAGGAAAACTGATCAGCGCTGAAGATGACCGGGTAATAGTTGAAGAAGAAAAAGGCAAAGGAAAGAAAAAGGAAATGGTACAGCATATCATTCCATTCACTAATATTAAAACAACAAAAATTCAAATCAAGTTTTAAAAAGCTGAGGGCGATGGTCCTGAATTCCGGGAAATATCTTTTCCGGCTTGCAGCGGCACAGCGCTTAAGGCAGTCTCAAAAAAGTGTTTTATGGCAAGTATCAATCTAATCGAAGCATTCCAGGAATTTAAAGACGCGGAAAACATTGACCGCCCCACGATGATGAAAGTTGTGGAAGATGTGTTTAAGACGCTCCTGCGTAAAAAGTATGGTAGTGATGAGAACTTTGACGTGATTGTGAACGCTGAAAAAGGTGACCTGGAAATCATCCGTCACAGGATGATTGTGGAAGACGGACAGGTGGAAGATCCCCTTGCACAGGTGGCCTACTCGGACGCCGCCAAAATTGAACCTGACTTTGAAGTCGGTGAAGAATTATTACAGGAAATTGACTTATATGATTTTGGTCGCCGGGCCATCCTTGCTGCAAAGCAAACTCTTGCCAGCCGTATCAGCGATTTGAAAAAGAATGTGTTGGCCAAGAAATATGGCGACAGGATTGGAGAGATCATCAGTGCCGAAGTTTACCAGGTTTGGAAAAAGGAGATTTTGTTGCTGGATGAGGAGGGAAATGAGTTGATCCTGCCTAAAAGTGAACAGATACCTCAGGATTACTTTAAAAAAGGTGAGAATATAAGGGCCGTTGTAAAAAAGGTGGATATGAAAAATAATAACCCGGTTATTATTTTGTCCCGAACTTCACCTGATTTTCTGGCTAAATTGTTGGAAATAGAAGTGCCGGAAATCTTCGACGGTTTAATAGTAATTAAAAAAATTGTTCGCGATCCGGGTGAAAGAGCCAAAGTGGCTGTTGAATCCTACGATGATCGCATTGACCCGGTTGGTGCCTGTGTGGGCATGAAGGGTAGCCGTATTCATGGTATTGTGCGTGAATTGAAGAATGAGAATATCGATGTGATCAATTGGACAAGCAATGTTCAATTGTTGATCCAGCGTTCTCTCACTCCTGCCAAGATCACTACCATGGAGCTGGATAATGAAGCTCATCACGCTAATGTCTACCTCAAGCCTGACCAGGTTTCACTGGCAATCGGGCGTAGAGGTGTAAATATTAAACTGGCCTGTGAACTTACCGGGTTTGAACTGGATGTTTACAGGGATTCTGAAGAAGAAACCGGCGAGTTTGATGTGGATCTTGAAGAATTTAGCGATGAAATTGAGCCGTGGATCATTGATGAACTTAAAAGAGTGGGTTGCGATACTGCCAGAAGCGTATTGAACCTTACTGCTGAAGAACTGGAAAGAAGAACCGACCTGGAAAAAGAAACAATATCCGAATTGAGAAAGGTATTGCAGGCGGAATTTGAAAAAGAATAACTGGTCCCGAAATCCCGATAGCTATTGGGAATCGGGCGACAACTAAAATTTTTGAATGGCAGAATTAAAACTTCCAAGATTGCTGGCTGCGGCCAAAGAGTTTAATATCGGACAGGATACTTTAATTGACTTCCTGATCGGTAAAGGCTTTCCCAAAGATGATCTTAAAGCTACCTCCAAGCTAACAGAAGACATGTATCGCTCCCTGCAAGTGGAGTTTCAGGGTGATAAAGCTGCAAAGATGAAGAGCGATCAGCTTGAGCTGCCAAAAAATGCACAGGCTGAAGCAAAGAAGAAAAAGGATGAGGAGGAAGTGCTCTTCAGGAAAGAAGTCGAGAAGAAGGTAGTAGTGAAGAAAGAAGAACCGGTAGTTGTTCCTGAAGTTGCGAAGGTTAAAAAGGAAGAACCGAAAAAAGAAGAAGAGGTACTCAAAATTGAAGCTCCGGAGATTGTTACTCCCAAAGTGGTGGATAAAATTGATCTCGCTACCATTGATTCATCTACACGTCCCAAGAAAGTTGTAAAGAAAAAATCAGATAAGGAAGAACCGGCGGTTGAGGCAAAGAAAGAAGTTGAAAAGCCGGCAGATAAAAAGAAAAAAACAAAGAAAGAGGAAGAGGCAGAAGCAGCAGAAGAAGTAGTTAAGGTAGAACCGGAAAAAGCGGTAGCCCATGAAGAAGCGGTAGATGAAGAATCTCCTGCGGTAATTCAGAATATCAAAGCGGAAAAGATTGAAGGGCCCAAGATCCTGGGCAAGATCGATCTTCCAGTTGATAATGATACCCGCCCCAAGAAGGATGAAAAGCGCAAGAGAAAACGCATTCCTATTGAAAAGAAACAGGTTGGCGGGAATAATCAACAAAGAGATCAGCGCCAGGGAGGACAGGGAGGTCACGGTGGTCATGGTGGTGGCCATGGGCAGGGACAAAGAACCGGCGGTGGTGGTGGTCAGTTCAATCGTGGAGGCCAGGGTGGCAGAGGTCCGGGCAGAAGAGATGTAAGGGGCCCTGCACGTGAAGAAAAACAGATAGACGAAAAAGAAATTCAAAGGAAAATACAGGAAACGCAGGCCAAACTTTCCGGCGGCGGTGGTCGTGGAAAGAATACGAAGGCAAAAATGCGTCGTGAAAAAAGACAGGAGCTCGCCAATGCCGCCGGTCAGGCAGTAGACGATAACAAATTGCTGGTGACAGAATTTATCAGCGTAAGTGAACTGGCTAATTTAATGAATGCCAATTTCGCTGATGTTATCAGCAAATGTATGAGCCTCGGTATAATGGTTTCCATTAACCAGCGCCTGGATGCCGAAGTGATTGAATTGGTGGCCAGTGAATTTGGATTTGATGTTGAGTTCATTGATATGGAAAAGCAAATGGAGATGGAAGAGGATGATGGTGATGACGATGATGGTGATCAGGTACCCCGCTCTCCAATTGTGACCATTATGGGTCACGTTGACCATGGTAAAACTTCTTTGCTCGATTATATCCGGAATACAACCGTGGTTGCCGGTGAAGCGGGCGGTATCACTCAGCACATTGGTGCTTACCAGGTACAGCTTCCGAATGATAAGGAGATCACATTCCTGGATACACCAGGTCACGAGGCCTTTACCGCCATGCGTGCCCGGGGTGCCAAGGTTACGGATATTGCTGTGATCGTCATTGCAGCGGATGATGCTGTGATGCCTCAGACAAGGGAGGTCATCAGTCACGCACAGGCAGCCAATGTACCCATGA
>JAJKIP010000246.1 GCA_021154405.1 Segetibacter sp.
AACCAGATTAATTCCATTCATCATTCCATTGCAGATAACAATATTGTAATCGTCAGGTTACATGAAAACATCGTTCCTGTTTTAAAACATGCTACCCGGAATTTCTACACAACCTCAAGCTGTGGCGTCTGCGGAAAAGCTAGTATTGAAGCAGTGAAAGTGAATACAAACTTTATCAACGCAAATGATTCCCTTCAAATTCCTGCAGGCTTATTAAATCAGTTACCGGCAGCTTTAAAGGAAAGACAAAAAATGTTTCAAAGTACAGGCGGACTTCATGCGAGCGCCCTGTTTAACATTGAGGGCAATTTTATCTTTTTAAAAGAAGACGTGGGAAGACATAACGCCCTCGACAAACTAATTGGCCAGGCGCTAATGAACCGCCAACTCCCTTTAAATAACCATATTCTATTACTAAGCGGAAGAGCCAGCTTCGAGCTCATTCAAAAATCTGCAATGGCTGGTATTAGAATAGTCGCAGCAGTAGGAGCACCCTCAAGTCTTGCCATAGAAATGGCAAATGAGGCAGGCATTACGCTGGCAGGGTTCTTAAATAATAATCGCTTTAATTTATATACTGGCTTTTCCAGAATCAAAACGCAGCAGCCCTTCCCACAAAATGAACTTCAATATTGAACTCCAAAGTTTTCAGTTATAACCTTACAAACTGAAACAGTTCAAATTCGAAACTAACCGGTTAACAATGGATGAAAATAAAAATATAGAACCAGGCGCAGAGAATCCCGAAGCATTTACTGGACTCAAACTGGGTCCAATCAAAAAAGCTGCTGCCGGAATTCCAGCAGTGATATCCAGCTTTAAGCATATTATAGAGGAAGCTGGCCTGGTAAGAGGCCTCAAAGCACTTAATAAATTAAATCAGAAAGACGGATTCGATTGTCCCAGTTGCGCATGGCCTGACCCGGATGATGAAAGAAGTGGCGTAGCAGAATATTGCGAAAACGGCGCAAAGGCAGTAGCCGAAGAAGCAACGGCGAAAAAACTGGATGCAAACTTTTTTGCCAGTAACCCGGTACAACAATTAGCTCTGTTATCTGATTTTGAAATTGGCAGACTCGGCAGAGTAGCTCTCCCCGTATATCTCCCGGAATCCGGTTCCCATTATAAACCTATATCATGGGACGATGCCTTTAGATTAGTCGCCTCCAGACTAAACTCACTCTCCTCCCCCGACGAAGCTATCTTTTATACCTCCGGCAGAACCAGCAATGAGGCTGCTTTTTTATACCAGCTCTTTGTAAGAGAATATGGTACCAATAACCTGCCTGATTGCAGCAATATGTGTCATGAAAGCAGCGGCGTAGCACTGGGTGAATCATTGGGCATTGGCAAAGGTTCCGTAACCCTGGATGATCTTTATGAAGCCGAAGTCATTATTATTCTCGGTCAAAATCCCGGTACCAATCACCCAAGAATGCTCACGGCGCTCCAAAAAGCCAAATCAAAAGGCGCCACTATAATTTCCGTAAACCCATTACCAGAAACGGGACTCATGGGTTTTAATAATCCACAAAAGATAAATGGCATACTTGGAAGAAACTCGGCATTGACAGATATCTTCCTGCAAGTGAAAATAAATGGCGATATGCCGTTGCTTCAGGCAATAGAAATTTTGCTATTACAGGAAGAGGAAAAAAACCCAGGGACCGTCCTCGACAACCATTTTATTGCTACAAAAACAGAAGACTATGATGCGCTGGTCACCCATCTTAAATTACAGGATATTGACAGGCTGATTGAACTTTCAGGAGTTGACAGAACTTTAATAGACGAAACCGTTTCTGTTTTAAAAGATAAAAAGAAGATCATCGCCTGCTGGGCAATGGGTTTGACGCAACATAAGAATGCTGTTGACACCATTAAAGAAATCGTTAACCTTCTTTTGTTAAAAGGTAGCATCGGCAAAAAAGGCGCAGGCACCTGCCCGGTACGTGGTCACAGTAATGTGCAGGGCGACAGAACAATGGGAATATTTGAGAAACCCTCTATCGCATTCCTTTCTTCGCTCCAATCTCATTTTAAGTTTGAACCTCCAGCAAAGCATGGCTATGATGTAGTAGAAAGCATAAAAGCGATGCATGAAGGAAAAGCGGCTGTATTTTTTGCAATGGGAGGTAATTTTCTTTCTGCCTGTCCTGATACATTATATACTGCCCAAGCATTACGCAATTGCAGCCTTACTGTTCATGTTTCCACAAAACTAAATCGCAGTCATCTCGTGCATGGCAAAGAAGCCTTAATTCTGCCATGCCTGGGAAGAACGGATAAAGATATATTGAATGGGGAACAGCAATTTATCAGTTGCGAGAACTCAATGGGAGTTGTTCAGCAATCAAAAGGAAACCTTACCCCGATATCTGAAGAATTACTGAGTGAACCCGTGATTGTTTGTCGGCTGGCAAAAGCTGTCCTGGGGAACAGAACAAAAATTAATTGGGACAAATACCTGCAGCATTATGATCAAATTCGAAATGATATAGAAAGATGCATCCCTGGTTTTACAAATTATAACAGCCAGGTTCGTAAACCCGGTGGCTTTTATTTACCTAATTGTAACCGGGAAGGGAATTTTGATACTGGCTCTAAAAAAGCAAAATTCAATATCGCACAGTTCAAGCCTTCCAGCCTGGCGGCGGATGAATTGATGATGATGACCATAAGAAGCCATGACCAGTTTAATACCACCATTTACGGACTTAATGACCGTTACAGAGGTATATATAATGAACGAAGAGTAATCCTGATGAACCAGCAGGACATCCAGGAGCGAAATCTGCAAAATGGTGATGTGGTTGATCTCTATAATAATGAAGATGGCGTTGAAAGGATAGCCAGAAAATTTATTGTGGTGCCCTACCCCATTCCCAGGAATTGCAGTGCCACCTATTACCCTGAAACAAATGTGCTGGTGCCAATTAATTCCGTAGCTGAAAAAAGTAACACTCCAGTTTCAAAACAAATCATCATAAAAATTAAGAAGCCGGGTGCCTGAGATAGAATAATGAATAAACAGGCAATTCCTTATTTAGACAGGCAAAAGCAGCAATTTAAAAACCAGACTTGTCATTAATAATAGTCACCACGGTATAGTGATTAATTTGTCCGTATGCTCTGCATTCCGGAAATCCGACGGAGGAATTTATGAACATAGTTTTGAAAATAGCCCGGGTGTTCTTGGGAATGACTGGGTTATATAATATATTGCTGTTTCAATAACATAAGCTGACCTTCCTTTTTTTCGTGCGAAACACCTTCTGCCTACGCACCTGACAGTTTTCTGGTAAAGTTTACTAAATACCCTTGTCAATCGATTGAAAGTCGGTGAGTTTCAGGATAGTACAGGACGATTAATTTGGATAAGGCTTATATTATTGATACTAATTTAAACCAAAGTAAAGTCTGCTATATGAAGTATGCTACTGCGTTAGGCAGGAGTATGGGGATAGCCATATTTCTGCTCCTTCTTGCACTATTCTCTTATTCTCAAAACAATTTTAAGGTAACCGGTACAGTAAAGGACGAAACAGGAAAACCTGTTGAATCGGCCTCTGTAAGTGTTAAAGGAACCAATACCGGTACTACCACCAAATCCGATGGTAGTTTTGAAATCACGGCTCCATCCAGTAATTCAACGCTGGTTATCAGTCACGTTAATTTTACTCCAGTTGATTATGCCCTTAAAGGGCAATCAACAGTGGATATCTCCATCACTACAACCCTGAATTCCCTGGAAGATGTAGTTGTGATTGGTTATGCTACTGTAAAAAAGCGTGATGTAACAGGGGCCGTTTCCAGCATCAATCAAAAAGATATTTTGTCGAGACCGGTTGATAATGTGGTTCAGGCCATGCAGGGAAAAGTGGCTGGTGTGGATATTTCATCCAATGAACGCCCTGGTACCGTGCCAACAATTTTTATCCGTGGTCAGCGGTCGCTGGCTGCTTCAAGCAATCCCCTATTTGTGGTGGATGGAATTCCGTTGATCACAGGAGGTATTGATAATATTAATCCAGGCGATATAGAATCAATCGATGTATTGAAAGATGCTTCTGCAACTGCCATTTATGGATCCCGCGGCGCAAATGGGGTTATTATCGTAACTACCAAATCGGGAAAAGCGGGAAAAATTTCATTAAACCTGAATCATTCAATCACTTTGGAAAATCTGGTGGATAACCAGGATATGTTCAATGCCAGCGATTTTATCACCTTTCGCCGGTGGGCTTATTATTATTCAGGGTTAAATCCAAACACAGGCATTAGTACCTATCCAAGGGGAGACCAGCCGGATCAGAATAGAGACAAGACCTATTTTGCTGCAACTACCGATCCAGCTGCATGGAATAACATAGCTAAAGGATGGGCTTCTGGAACATGGGACGGTTCAAAAGTGGAAACCACCGACTGGACCGGCATGGTGAAACGACAGGGCCTCACTACCAATAACCTTGTTAGTGTAAGTGGAGGTACGGATAAGATCAAGGCTTATGGCTCTTTTGGATATCTGAATAACCAGGGAACCACCAAAGGCCAGGATTTTGAAAGATATACTGCAAGGGCAAACGTAGATCTTAATGCAACTGACTGGCTTTCCTTTGGAAGCAATATTAACGTCAACTTCAGCAAACAGAACTATGGACAATCCGGTGCTGGTATTGCCACCATTGGTAGTCCGGCCGGAGGGTTATATGAATCCGCAAGATCAATATTCCCGTATGCAGTTCCTTATGATGCCAATGGCAACAGGGTATTGTTTCCGGGTGGTGACAATGCTGTCAAAAACATAGTTGATGAAGAGAAGTATAATATAGACGAAAGAGTAACACTGAGGGCATTCGGTAGCTTATATACCCAAATAAACGCAGGTGAAATTATTCCCGCGCTCAAAGGTTTGAAGTACCGGCTGAATTTTGGCCCCGACTTCTCAGATTACCGCGCTGGAATTTATGTTGATGCTAACTCGGTTGCTAATGGTGGTAGTACCAGTTTTGCTTCAAAGACCAATAACAGATCCCTTTCCTACACGCTGGATAATCTGCTTTATTATGACAAAAGCATTGGTGATCACAGCTTTGGTCTTACTCTTTTAGAAAGCCGGACTTTTTTCAGAATTGAAACAGATAGCATCGCTGGCAGCGGGGTTCCATTTGGTTCCCAGCTATGGAATGCATTGTCCAGCGGAACTGTAACGGGTTCACTAAGCACAAAAACCAATCTCATAGAACAAAAGCTCCAGTCTTTCATGGCAAGGATCAACTATAGTTTTAAAGAGAGGTATTTATTGACAGTTTCAGCCCGTCAGGATGGTGCATCACAATTGGCAGAAGGACATAAGTATTCTGTGTTCCCTTCCGCTGCACTGGCCTGGAGGATCACTAAAGAGAATTTCATGAATGCACCATGGGTAAACGATCTGAAGTTAAGAGTAGGTGCTGGTGTTACAGGAAACTCGGCAATTCTTCCCTACGCAACACAGGGCGCAACTATATCACTCTTTTATCCCTATGGATCTGCCAACTCTCCCGGTGCAATACCCAGTGCTGTTATGGCCAACCTGGGATTGGGATGGGAAAAAACAACTCAGTATAATCTGGGACTTGACTTCCAGTTGTTTAAAGGAAGACTTGGTGGAAGTGTAGATGTATATACCTCAAAAACGAATGATCTGATAATGTCACGAGGTCTTCCACCCGTGACCGGCTACACCTCTACAGTTTACAATGTTGGTAAAACAGCCAACAGGGGAGTTGATATCCTATTATCAACAGTTAATATCAGTAAAAGAGACTTTACATGGAATACTACGTTCAATGCCTCCTGGCAAAAAGAACATATTGTGTCATTATCTAACGGAAAACAGAACGATATAGCAAATGTCTGGTTTATTGATCAGCCAATTAATGTTGTTTATGGCTATAAAGCATTGTGCTTATGGCAAAGCAAAGATGCAGGTGAAATGGCAAGATTTAATGCCAATGGCAATGCGTTTACTGCCGGCAGTATACGGATAGAGGACGTTAATGGTGATCACAAAATTGATCCAAACAATGATCGCCAGATCAT
>JAJKIP010000247.1 GCA_021154405.1 Segetibacter sp.
ATGCTCCACCTGTCCGGTGAAGACTTATAGTTAAGCTGGGCATCTGAAAGTCCCTTTAAAGAGTTCAGTACTTCAGATTTGGTATCCTTTAATTCAGTGAGGGCAAATTTTCTTTCCTGGGGCGTGAGAGTGGAATCTTTCAGCGTTCCTGCCATTCCGGTGATGACCAATAGCGTGAGCAGTAAACGGCCTTTGGTTCGTTTCAGCATAATTACTTAGTTGATTTAAAGACTACGATAAAGCTGCCAAAGGGTGGACAAGCATCGCGGTAAAGTTAGGTTTTCTTATCACATAACCTAATTTCTGTTTGTAAGGCAGAGGTCAATTTAATTCAGCATTAATATTCAGTTTTTCGATTATATGCGTTAGTTGTCCATGAGCGGCTTTTTCTTCACCATACCTCCTTTTGTGTCCCGGATGCTGTGCATGACAACAAAAGCGGTAGGATCGATCCTGTCAATTTCGTTGTTAAGGCGGCTGGTCTCAAGGCGCGTAACAACCGTGAAAAGGATATCATTGGCAACCTGGCTTTCACCCCTTTTGCCAAAACCTTTTTTTCCTGAATAAACAGTGAGACCTCTTCCCATATGTTGCCTGATAAACTGGCCGATCTCTTCATTTTTATGAGAGATGATGGTTACACCGGTGAATTCCTCTACACCTTCCAGAATAAAATCAACGGTTTTTGAAGCGGCCAGATAAGTAAGTATGGCGTACAGGGCCACTTCAACTGAAAGCAGCCATGCAGCTACTGAAAAAATGATCACATTAAAGACAAGAATAAAATCACCTACTGTTAATGAGCTGGTTCGACTAAGTGAAATGGCCAGAATTTCCGTTCCATCAATTACTCCACCTCCCCTGATAGTGAGCCCTACTCCCAGTCCGAGGAAGAATCCACCAAAAACAGCAACCAGCAATTTATCATTGGTAACAACCGGGTAAGGAATAACAGCTACAGCCAACGCCAATAAGCTAATGGCGATAATACTGGTTATGCTAAACCATTTACCGATTTGTTTCAATCCTATTAACAGGAAAGGAATATTCAAAATAATAATTGAAAGTCCTAATGGAATATCGGTCTTTACATTTATCAGCAGTGAAATACCGGTTACGCCACCATCAATAAAATGATTGGGCATTAAAAAACCTTTTAATCCAAATCCGGCAGATAGTACTCCAATAAGGACGAACAATACTTCGCGTATCATTCTACTATTCGAACGCTGTTTTCTCCAGGATTTTTTGGCTTTTTGGTAAGGAGTTGATTTTTGATCTTCCGGTTGGTTCGGCATTATTGGCAGTTTATGTGAATCAGGAACTAACTCCTTTTTAATTATCTTTCCACCACATTAATCCACAATGCAAATTTCCGGAATAATCAGTCTACTTGAGTCCCTGGCGCATCCTTCTTTGCAGGAATCTTATGATAATGCAGGCCTGATCACCGGAGATCCTGAATGGAATTGTAGCGGGATCCTTTGCTCACTGGATTCAACAGAAGAAGTGATCAATGAAGCGATCCAGAAAAAATGTAACCTGATTGTATCGCATCATCCAATTATTTTCTCAGGGCTTAAGAAGATCAATGGAAAGAATTATGTGGAGAAGGCGGTGATCACAGCTATCAAGAATGATATCGCTATATATGCCATTCATACTAACCTGGATAACGTACTGAATGGAGTGAGTGGTAGGATGGCATCCCTTATCGGATTACAAAACACAGAAGTTCTCTTCCCCAAAGCCTCTACATTAAAAAAGCTGTTCACTTTTGTACCTATTGATAAAGCAGAGCAGGTGAAAGAGGCGATCTTCAATGCAGGCGGCGGATTTATTGGTAACTATAGTGAATGCAGTTTTACGGTTGAAGGTACCGGCACTTTCAAAGCCGGAGCTGGAACCGATCCATATGTTGGAAAAATTGGAGAGCGGCATCGAGAAGAGGAAGGAAGGATAGAAGTAATATTTCCAGCACACCTGGAAAGGGCAATTGTGAAGGCCATGATCGCTGCACATCCCTATGAGGAGGTAGCCTATGATATTGTTACGCTGGACAACCGGCATCCGGCCACCGGCAGCGGCGTAATAGGGGAATTGCAGGCCCCAATGGATGAAAAGACTTTCCTGGCCCACCTAAAGTCCTTTTTCAAACTTAAAATTGTGAGGCACAGCCCCTTGACCGGAAAAATGATAAAAAGGGTGGCAGTTTGTGGCGGTGCGGGTAGTTTCCTCGTTTCCAAGGCCTTAGGCGCGGGGGCGGACAGCTTCGTGACTGCGGATATGAAGTATCATGAATTTTTTGATGCGAATGGAACGCTTCTTATCGCCGATATTGGCCATTATGAGAGCGAACAGTTCACTATTGACCTTCTGACTGAATATTTGGAGCAAAAATTTCCTACCTTTGCCGTCCTGAAAACAGGGGTAATGACAAATCCCGTCAATTACTTCTAAGCGCTTAAACTTCAAATAAAAATGGCACAAGTAAAAGAATTTTCTGTTGAAGAAAAACTCACTGCTTTAGTTACACTCCAAAAAATCGAAAGTAAACTTGATGAAATCAAAGTCCTGAAAGGTGAACTTCCCATGGAAGTAGCTGATCTGGAAGATGAGATCCAGGGTTTGCATTCCCGCCAGCTTCGCATTGAAGAAGAGATCAATGGCGTTACTGATTTTATCGAGCAACGCAAAGAAGCCATCAAGGAAGCTCAGGCACTGATCAAGAAATACGAAAAACAAAGCAGCAACGTAAAGAATAACCGTGAGTTTGAAGCTATCAACAAAGAAGTTGAAATGCAGCAGCTGGAAGTTAAGCTCGCTGAGAAACACATCAAAGACGCTACGGAAGAGATCGCAGAAAAAGCTGTAGCACTGGAAAAAGCCAAAAAGAATATTGCTGTAAAAGAAGGTGTGCTGGCTACCAAGAAAGGTGAGCTGGAAAAGATCATTGCAGCTAACGAAAAAGAGGAAAAACATTACAATAAACTGGCAGCAGACGCAAAACAGCATGTGGATCCCCGCCTGCTGGTGAGCTATGAAAAGATCAGGACCAATTATCGTAATGGTCTTGCCGTAGTTGCTGTTGAAAGAGATGCCTGCGGTGGATGCTTTTATTATATTCCTCCGCAAAAACAAAGCGAGATCAAGCAGCACAAGAAAGTAATGGTGTGCGAGAACTGCGGACGAATCCTTGTAGATGAAGAACTGGCAAATAATGTAGAGACCAAATAATTTGTTTCCAGATACTGGAAGCATTTAAGAAAGTCAAAACTGACAATTCAGATTTATTTGAATTTTTAGTTTTGACTTTTGACTTTAATTTGCAGACCAGATGCTTCAGCGGCTTTCCATACAGAATTACGCGATCATTGATTCCCTTGAGATCAACCTTTCAGGCAGACTGAATATTATCACCGGCGAGACTGGTGCCGGTAAATCTATCATTGTAGGCGCTCTGGGCCTCATCCTGGGCGAAAGAGCTGATAGCTCTGTGTTGGTGAACAAGGAAAAGAAATGCGTTGTAGAGGGTGTATTTGAAACGGGTAAGAAGAAGGATGTTTTTACCTTTTTAAGGGACAATGAACTGGATGAGCAGGATGAACTGGTGGTAAGAAGAGAGATAGGCACGAATGGTAAATCCCGTGCATTTGTAAATGATACCCCTGTCACACTTTCCCAATTAAATGAACTGAGCGGTTTGCTGGTTGACCTTCACCAGCAATTTGATACCCAGGTAATCGGCAAAAACGATTTTCAGCGGGAAGTTATGGATGCGCTTGCCGGGCAGTTTGATCAACTTTTTCAATATCAGCAGGCATTTGTGCAATGGCAGGGAATTAAGCAAGAATTGCAGGAATTAAAAGAACAGAAGCTGATCTTCGACAAAGAATGCGATTATAACAAATTTCAATATTCCGAACTGGAAGAAGCGGGTTTTAGAGAAAACGAACTGGAAGAGATCGATAGTGAATTAAAGATCCTGGGCAATGCAGAAGGGATCAAGAATGCATTAACTGCCGTGAATTATGAATTGCAGGAAAGTGAATCCCCGATTGTTCAGCAATTGAAATCCGTTTGCAACCAGCTGTCAAACTGGGCATCGTACCATCCTTCATTGCCTGCCCTGATCACTCGTCTTCAATCAGCGCATGTGGAACTCCAGGATATTGCAGGAGAACTGGAACATTTGAGTGATCATATTAATTTTTCCCCCGAAAAGATAGAGCAGTTGAATGACCGGTTATCTCTTGGCTATAAACTGCAGAAAAAACATGGGGTTCAATCAACCAGAGAATTATTGCTGATTCAACAGGAGCTTGAAAAGAAACTACAGGCGGTATTGAATATCGATGAAACCATCAGCCAAAAAGAAAAAGAAGAAGCCAGGCTACTGGAAGCTGCCAAAAAGCAGGCAGCAGTTCTTTCCGCCGCAAGGCATAAACAGGTGAAGCCATTGGAAACAAAGGTTAATAAGCTGTTGGGGAAGGTGGGGATGCCCAATGCATTGTTGAAAGTGGAAATAAAGACGGCTGAGCTGAATGGTTTTGGAAGTGATTCTGTAGAATTCCTTTTTGATGCCAATAAGAGCGGGCAATTCCAGCCTGTCAGGAAAGTGGCGAGTGGTGGTGAATTGAGCCGATTAATGCTTTCGGTAAAATCACTGGTGGCACAATCAATCGATCTGCCAACACTCATATTTGATGAAATTGATACCGGTATATCCGGTGAAGCAGCCAGGCAGGTGGGTGCTATCATGAAGGAACTGGCGCAAAAAAGGCAGGTGATCTCCATTACGCATCAGCCACAGATTGCAGGAAAAGCAGATGCTCATTTCTTTGTGTACAAGGAGATCGTGAAGGATGCGGTGAAGACCAATATCCGTCAACTCAGCAATGAAGAACGGATAACTGCTATAGCCAAAATGCTCGGTGGTGAGAAGCCTACTGCAGCTGCTATGGAGAATGCACGCGAGATGGTGGCAAACTAAAAGCCTTATTTTTAATATTACTAAACCAATCGAAATGGGCAATAATCTACTGAAAGGAAAAAAGGGAATCATATTTGGTGCGCTGGATGAAAAATCCATAGCGTGGAAAACTGCATTGAAATGTTATGAAGAAGGTGCACAGATTGTTCTGTCTAATGCTCCGGTGGCCTTGCGCATGGGAGAGATCAACAAACTATCAGAGATCTGTGGCAAAGCACCTGTAATACCTGCTGATGTTACCAGCATGGACGACCTGAAGAACCTGTTTGAGAAATCAATGGAGCATTTTGGAGGCAAGATTGATTTTGTATTGCATTCCATCGGAATGGGTGTAAACGTTCGCAAAGGCAAGCATTACACGGAAATGAACTATGAATGGAATCAGAAAACGCTGGATATCTCTTCCATGAGCCTGCACAAAGTCTTGCGCACTGCATGGGATATGGATGCTTTAAGTGACTGGGCCAGCGTGGTAGCCCTGACCTATATTGCTGCACAGCGTGTTTTCCCTGATTATAATGAAATGGCCGATGCCAAGTCTTTGCTGGAAAGCGTAACCCGTATGTTCGGCTATTATTATGGGGAAAAGAAGAAGGTCAGGGTTAATACAGTTTCCCAATCGCCTACCCGTACCACGGCAGGCAGCGGGGTTAAGGGATTTGACGGGTTCATCAATTATGCCGAAGCCATGAGTCCGCTGGGCAATGCCTCAGCCGAGGACTGCGCCAATTTCTGTGTAATGATGTTCAGCGATTATACCCGGATGGTCACCATGCAAAACCTTTTCCATGATGGAGGGTTCAGCTTTACCGGGGTAACGCAAAAGGTAATAGAGAAAATGGAAAGTTGATAAATAATTAGAGTTTGAAAGCCTCCTGTTGGGAGGCTTTCAAATTAATATTCGTCTTCATTGAATAGAAAGTCGTCCTGTGTAGGATAGTCCGGCCAGATATCTTCGATAGTTTCGTAGACATCTCCTTCGTCTTCCAATTCCTGCAAATTCTCCACCACCTCAATGGGAGCACCGGAACGGATTGAATAGTCAATCAGTTCATCTTTAGTAGCAGGCCAGGGGGCGTCTTCCAGGTATGAGGCCAATTCTAAGGTCCAAAACATGTTCTAAAAAAAGTTTAAATAAGGTTTAGTCAGGTGGTTGGTTCTTCCAAATTTTCCGCAAATGTAGCTTTATTAACGAATTTTCCAAATCCTTAGTTGTTGACCTGTTTCTCAAGGATTTCTTAAAAAACAGGGGTTTACCGGGAACCGGGTTTTGCCGGGGGATTCGTTTTAGTGATATTTGATTGATTAAACAGGCAATAGGCTGCATGATAACCGGGAAAAATATTTACAAAAGATATGATACCGTACAGGTATTGAAAGGAGTGGACATCGAAATAAAAAAAGGCGAGGTGGCGTCTATTGTGGGACCTTCCGGCTCCGGGAAAAGTACTCTTTTACATATACTGGGGACTCTGGACAGGGCCGATAAAGGCGCCGTAACGATGAATAATACTAACATTCATTTACTCTCGGGAAATAAACTGGCCGCTTTTCGGAATAAACATATTGGTTTTGTATTCCAGTTTCACCACCTTCTTCCTGAATTTACGGCACTGGAGAATGTTTGCATACCCGGTTGGCTGGCAGGCAGAAAGAAAGATGAGGTAAAAGAGGAAGCAACCCGCTTATTGACTATGCTGGGTCTTTCCCATCGAATGGAAAATAAACCGAACCAGCTCAGTGGCGGGGAACAGCAAAGAGTAGCGGTGGCGAGAGCGCTGATCAATAAACCCGATATAGTTTTTGCCGATGAGCCCACTGGAAATCTGGATTCTTCCAATGCCCAGGAGTTGCATCGTATCTTCTTTGACCTTCGTGACAGATTCAATCAGACCTTCCTGATCGTTACGCATAATGAAGAGTTGGCACAGCTTAGCGACCGCATCTTTCATATGAAAGATGGAAAAATCGCTCTCCCGGAAGGGAAATAAAAAATCCTGAGTAAGAAATTTATCATGAACAAGGCGACTAACCGCGGGGCTTCCAAATGACCTCGGGAACTTTTAATAGAAAGGCAATGAAGCGCGCAAGTACAAAAAGATAATCGCTCAGTCGGTTCAGATATTTGATAACAATAGCTTCTACTGCTTCATTTTCAATTTGCAGCCGCACACAACAACGTTCTGCACGGCGACAGATACAGCGGGCTACATGGAGATGGGAGACGGAAGCATGACCACCCGGAAGAATAAAATTCTTCATAGGCGGAATGATATTGTTCATGGTATCGATCTCTTTTTCCAAAACTGTGACATCATCTTCATGGAGATCAGGGATAATCATTTTCGATTCCTTTACCGGATCAGTGGCTAGTGATGAACCAATTGTAAATAACCTGTCCTGAATTTCCTGTAAAACAATTCTGCTTTTTTCATGATTTAGATGATCACGGCACAAACCGATATAAGAGTTGAGTTCATCTACCGTTCCATAGGCTTCAATGCGGAAATGGCTTTTGGGCACCCTGGTACCTCCAAGTAATGATGTTGATCCCTTATCACCTGTTTTGGTATATATTTTTGCCATATCAGCTAACCAGCTCGGGCGTTTTCTTCTTATCGGATTCAATAATTCCGTCTCTCAGCCTGACCACGCGATGAGCATGCCCGGCTATATCTTCCTCATGAGTTACAAGTACTACAGTGTTTCCATTCCTATGGATCTCACCAAAGATGTTCATGATTTCGTAAGAGGTTTTGGTATCGAGGTTACCGGTAGGTTCATCAGCCAGGATGATCGAAGGATCATTCACCAGTGCACGGGCAATGGCTACACGTTGCGATTGACCGCCACTGAGTTCATTGGGTTTGTGGTGAGAACGGTCTGTAAGACTAACCAGGCTTAGCACATGCATGGCCTTTTCATTCCGCTGTTTCCTGGTCATGCCGGCATAAACTAATGGAAGAGCAACATTTTCAAGTGCAGTCAGACGCGGAAGCAGGTTGAATTGCTGGAATACAAATCCGATCTCTTTATTTCGAACTTCAGCCAGTGCATTGTCTTCCATCTGACTTACATCTTTTCCATTCAATACATAGCTGCCCTGACTGGGTGTATCCAGGCAACCAAGAATATTCATCAGGGTGCTTTTTCCGGAACCAGATGGTCCCATAAGTGCGACGTATTCGTTCTTGAAAATATCCAGTGAGATCCCCTTAAGCACTTCCAGTTCATTCTTTCCGATGAAATAACTTTTGCGGATCTCTTGCAGGTGTATGATTGAGGCCATGGGCTAGCGTTATTTCTTGATCACTTTAGGGACTTTAATAAATTCTCCATCGTGCAGGGGAGCGTTTTTGAGAGCCTCTTCGCGGGATACTGATCCCTTTATTTCATCTTCACGCAATACATTGACTTCATCACTCAGGTGAAGCAGGGGTTCTACGCCATCAAGATTGAGTTCATTCAATTTTTCTACGAAGGAGATCATGCGCTGAAGATCTGACTTTATCTCCTGCTTCTCTTCCTCATTGAATTTCAATCTCGCCAGATGAGCCAGTTTTTCAACCATTGCGTCGTTTACTTCCATCGGACAAATATAGTGAAAAGGGGTATGGGTCTGGAGGCATCAGATAGGATAGGAATCGTTAAAATCACCTGGTCATTTCTCCTTATCTTCGCCGCCCAATGGCAAAGAAAAAGGGGATAGTAATGGGAGGCATCAGGCCTACAGGGTTCCTTCACCTCGGAAATTATTTCGGGGCGTTGAGGAATTTTGTGTTGATGCAGGAGGAGTATGAATGCTATTTCATGCTGGCTGATCTTCATTCTCTCACCACACATCCTGATACCAAAGAATTAAAACAGCACGTACACAGGGTACTGGCTGAATACATTGCCTGCGGCATGGATCCAGATAAGGTAGCACTTTATTGCCAGAGCCATGTACATGAGACTTCCGAATTATATCTTTATTTGAATATGCTGGCTTATACAGGCGAACTGGAAAAAACAGTCACCTTTAAAGACAAGGTACGGCAGCATCCGAATAATGTAAATGCGGGACTTCTCACTTATCCGGTATTACAGGCAGCGGATATCTTTCTTCATCGTGCCCACCTGGTACCAGTAGGAAAGGACCAGGAGCAGCACCTTGAAATGGCGCGCAACTTTGCCGGCCGATTCAACCACCGGTATGGTGAAGTTTTCCCTGAACCTGTAGCGTTTAATTTTGGTGGTCAACTGTCAAAAGTGCCAAGCCTGGATGGTACAGGTAAAATGAGCAAGAGTGAAAACCTGAATG